>CAISVF010000544.1 GCA_903888765.1 uncultured Verrucomicrobia subdivision 3 bacterium
CGGCCGAGTTTCTTGATGTCGCCCATCGAGGCAAGCCCGTGCACCACGGTGCAGAAGATGATGGGACCGATCAACATCTTCACCAGATTGATGAACGCGTCGCCCAGTGGCTTCATCTTTACACCCAACTCCGGCCACAAAAATCCAAACGCAATTCCTAACAGCAAGGCGGCGAACGCCTGTACATAAAGCTGCTGATAAAAACGCTTGGTTTTCATGGACGCTGATTATCCATTTCGCAGACCATTTTTTATAGTCGCGATAATAGAAGGTTGCGCTCGTATAGAAATTCGGGCGGCAATTGCGCGGCCAATTTGGAGAATAATTCAGCTTGCGACGCGGCTTCGCGTCGCCATTCGTCGCGATCAATGACTTGTGCCAGTTCGAAATTGCCGAGCGGAAATTCATGCATGCCTTGGAGGTCGAAACTGGTCGCGGCCGGCAGCCAGCCCAGCGGTGATTCGTCTGCTTCCGCCTGTCCATGACACCGGTCCACAATCCATTTGAGCACCCGCATGTTTTCTCCGTAACCCGGCCACAAAAATTTTCCGGCCGCGTCTTTGCGAAACCAATTTACATTGAAGATGCGCGGTGGGTGCTTCAGTGATTTGCCAACTTTAAGCCAGTGGCTGAAATAGTGTCCCATGTTATAACCGCAGAAGGGCAGCATGGCGAACGGATCACGGCGAACTTGGCCGAGTGCGCCCGCCGCCGCCGCCGTCATTTCCGATCCCATCGTTGCGCCGAGATAAACGCCGTGAGTCCAATTGAATGCTTGCATCACCAAGGGCAAAGTATCGGCGCGGCGACCGCCAAAAATGATGGCACTGATGGGCACGCCTTCGGGAGCGTTCACCTCAGGAGCAAGCGCCGGGTTATTGGTCATCGGTGAGGCGAACCGGCTGTTGGGATGGGCAGCCTTTTCTTTTGACGCCGGTGTCCATGGTTTGCCTTGCCAGTCTAGACATTCATTTGGCGGCGGCCCATCTTTGCCTTCCCACCAGACATCCAAGTCGGGGGTTAATGCCACGTTTGTATAAATCGTATCCCGGGCCATGCAAGTCATGGCATTGGGGTTGGTTTTGTAATTGGTCCCCGGCACCACTCCGAAATAACCGGCCTCGGGATTTATCGCATAAAGCCGGCCATCGGCGCCGGGCTTCATCCAGGCAATGTCATCACCAATCGTCCAGATTTTCCACCCGTTGAAGCGTTTCGGCGGCACGAGCATGGCGAAATTGGTTTTGCCGCATGCGCTGGGAAAAGCGGCGGCGATGTTAGTCTTTTTACCCGTGGGCGATTCGACGCCAAGGATCAGCATGTGTTCGGCGAGCCAGCCTTGGTTTCGTCCGAGGTAGGACCCAATGCGCAGCGCGAGGCATTTTTTCCCGAGCAGCACGTTGCCGCCATAATTGGAACCAACCGAGATGATGGTGTTGTCCTGCGGAAAATGGGCAATGAAGCGCTCCTCCGGATTCAAATCCAGAGTGCAATGAAGTCCACGATTAAAATCATCGCTCTTTCCCAGCTGCTCCCACGCGATATTACCCATGCGGGTCATGATGCGCATGCTCAATACGACGTATATCGAATCCGTCAATTCCACGCCGATTTTGCTAAGCGGCGATCCGGGCGGTCCCATCAAATAAGGCACAACATACATGGTTCTGCCAACCATGCTTTTTCTCGCCAAATTATACAGGCGTTCATACATTTCTTTGGGAGCTGCCCAGTTATTTGTTGGCCCGGCCTGTTCCTGAGATTCGGTACAAATAAAGGTGGATTGTTCCACGCGTGCGACATCGTTTGGATGGGAACGGTGGTAATAGCAGCCTGGTAACTTTTCCTGATTGAGCCGGATTAGGATTCCTTTTTCTACGGCCTCAGTAATGAGCGCTTCTTTTTCAGATTCGGAACCGTCGCACCAGATCACCCGGTCCGGGCAGCATAACTCCGCCATGGATTGTACCCAATCGGTTATGCTTGGGTTTAACAAACCGTTGTCATTCAAATATTGTGGGAACATGCTAAAAGTTTCTTTCTGGTTTTTCCATCTTGCGGTGATTATTTTAAAAC
>CAISVF010000545.1 GCA_903888765.1 uncultured Verrucomicrobia subdivision 3 bacterium
GGAATGGATTTTTCATCCACATACTTCCGCGCCTTGGGCAGAAATTCCGGATACGTCTCCCACCAATGGGCTCCGTGCAGCAGTTTGTCGCCGCCGGGGTTGTTGTAATCCCAATCATTGCCGGGCGCGTTCTCGTCGCCCCAATCAAAGGCGTGCGAATAATAAAATCCGAACTTCACGCCGTATTTTTTGCACGCAGCGCGCAAGTCGGCCATCGGGTCGTGATGCCACGGCGTCGCGTCCACGACATTGTAATCGTTCACCTTGGTCGGCCACATGGCAAAACCGTCATGGTGTTTGGCCGTGATGATGAAGTAACCCATGCCGGTTTCTTTCGCGCGACGGATCCATTCATCAGCATTGAAATTGGTCGGGTTGAAATGCCCGGCGACCTCCTGGCGATAGACCGGAATCGGAATTTTAGCCATGCGCTGGATGTGCTCGGCATAGCCGCTATAGGGCTTGCCCTGCCAATTGCCGCCCAAGACAGAAGAGACGCCCCAATGGACAAACATTCCGAATCGCGCTTCCCGCCACCATGCCATGCGCGCGTCGTGCTGGGCGGCCGTTTCGTTGGGCGACTCACTGACCTGCGCATCAGCGGCGCGCAGCATGGCCGGCGAAGGACGCGCAATCGTTTCACCGGCCAAAGCCGGCGCAGAGTTGGTGGTGGTTTCCGCTTGAAGCCGGGCCGTGGCCAACAGCATTAAGCCAAGCGCGATTGATTGTGGACTGATTGGTTTCATGAAATTTGAGATGAGGTTGAAAAATGATATGAAGAGCAACTTGGAAAATTATTTCTTACCGCTTTCTAAAATGTCCGGCACCGCTTCCGGCACGGGCTGGGCTTGGGTGATGCGAATCACAATCGGGTTTGGCCATTTGCAGTCCGTGTAAAGCCGTTGCACCGGCATGGCGCGGATGTGCAGGCCGTCCTTGTCCTGATGCCAGGTGGCCTTGCAGGATTCGTCGGCCCAGCAGCGATTGTCGCCGGTCTGCCCGACAATCTCGATTTGGGTGGCAGCCGTCGCGCGCACGGATTTCAGCGTTAACTCCCGCCACGTCGCCCATTCCCATGGCACTTTGGTTTCAAGGGCGTAAACCGTGTTCGTCTCCTTCGCTTGCGTGAACCACACCGAACCTTCGTTGGCCACGATCCAGGGCCGCACATCATAAATGGCGTCGCGGTTGATGAGCATCCATAGCGCCAGCTCCCGCAAACGGCGCGTTTGCTCGAAGGGAATCACGCCATCCGGGTCGGGGCCAATGTTCAGCAACAAATTGCCGCCCTTCGCCCGGGTCTCAATCAGCATTTTGATGAGTTCCGTGCCGGATTTGTATTCTTCGTTGGTCGGCTTGAACGGCCATTCCGTGCCCATCGTAAAGCACGCCTCCCACGGGCCGGGCAACGGTTTGCCCGGCAGCTTTTGTTCCGGCGTTTTGATTTCGCCGCGCGTGACGATGATGGACGGATCAATCTTCCAGGCGAGTTGCTTGAGCTGGGCCGGTTCGCCGTCGAAGAAAATGATGTCTATCTTGCCGTAGCCCGTCAGCAGTTCGCGGACTTGCGCGAGATTGCGCTGCATCAGTTCGGGATTGTTGGTCGGGTTCGCCTCGGGCCGCGTCCGCGTAATCGGATGGCCTTGCTGGTGCAGCATCCATAAGTCGTCCGGGGAAAAATAAACGCCGATGGCGATGCCCTCGGCGCGGAAGGCGTCGAACACCTCGCGCGTGATGTCCTTGCCGTAAGGCGTGTGCATGACGTTAAAATCGGTGGTCTTGGTGTCCCACATGCAGAAGCCGGCGTGGTGCTTGGTGGTGAAGACGACGTATTTCATGCCCGCCAGTTTCGCGAGCCGCGCCCAGTCGTGCGGCTTGAATTGTTCGGGATCAAAAAATCCGGGCATCTCGCGGTAAAACCGGTCTTGATATTCCCGCGTGGAGCCGACGAGATGATGGCTGATGACCGAGCCGAGCGGACCATCCACGCCCCAA
>CAISVF010000546.1 GCA_903888765.1 uncultured Verrucomicrobia subdivision 3 bacterium
CAGCAGCGCATTGGTGCTGACCACAACACCGGCGACGTTAGAGGCCACCACGGAATAGGTGCCAGTGTTGGTCCCGGTGACCAGATTGAGCAGGCAGGTGGCATTCGTCGCTCCGGCGAGGTTGGTGCCGTTCCAGAGCCATTGGTAGCTGGGCGCGGGCAGGCCGGTGGCGCTGGCGGTGAAGGTGGCATTGGTTCCGGCCGGCACCGTTTGCGGCAGCGGTTGCAGGGTGAAGGCCGGGGCAACCGCCGGCATTTCCACGCGCACGTTATCCACCAGGCCAAAGCTCAAGGCATTGTTATCCGAAAGCGAGGCGAATGGATCCCAGAAACCCACGCAGACATTGCTGGCGGTGTAGGTGGCGTTAAAAAGGACTGCCAGCCGCACGCCATCCACCACCCAGTCCACCGTGCTGCCGCGCCGGGAAACGATGACATCATGCCACCTCAGGCCAAAGGTGCCACTGCTCAGACTGCCGGTCTGCTGCGCGTAATTCGCCTGCTGCAGGGCGGGTGCGGCGGCGCCGGCGGGCCAGAGGGTTAAGTAATAGGGATTGAGATTATCGCGTGCCGTGGTGTCCGTGCCGGCAAGATAGCTGCCAGAGCTGGTGGCCAACAGGGTGGCATTGGAATAGACGCAGTAATCGCCACTCGTGGTGGTGCCGGACCCCACGCCACCGTCGCCATCCACGGAAAAGTAATATCCGTCGGCAGAGACGTTGCCGGTCCACTCCGTGCGGGTGCCGGTGGTGCCCAGGCCGGCCGTCAGGAATTCTGTGGACCCTGTCCCGCCGCCGGGGAACGGGCCATTGACGTTAATCCACGCGTCAAAATGCAGGCGGTAGTCGCCCGCAAAACTTTGATTGGCCGGAGAGAGCGAGAGCGCGGAAACCACCCCGCCGGTGAGATTGGCTTTCATTTGCAAGCCTCGCGTGGTGCCGTTGGTCGCATTGGGTGCGGCGGGAATTCCCAGGGTGGAATAATCAAAGCTGAACGCGGCGGCGGTGTCACTGGAGCTTTTGTTCAGGTTCCAATTCGCGGCGGTGTTGGCATCAAAGTTATCGGCGAAAACAGTGGTTTGCACCGGATAAACCACCAGCCAGGCGGGGCTGCTGGTGACGCTGCCGGCGCTGTTGGTTACGATCAGCGCATAATTGCCGGCGCCGCCGGTCTGGGCGTTGGTTAAGGTGTAGCTGGCGTTGGTGGCCCCGGTGATCTTGGCGCCGCCAAACGTCCACTGGTATTTCAGCGGCGCGCCGCCCGTGGCCGCCGCCGCGAAGGTCACGCTGCCGCCGGCATCGGCCGCGCGCCAGAGCGGCTGGCTGGTGATGGCCGGCGGAGCGACGCCGCCAATAATCAGGGAGGACAGGCCAGCGGCGGTGCCGTTAAACACATCCGAATCTCCGCCCGACCAGTTGGTGTCCGCATATTGCCAGACGGTCCAGGTGGACCAGGGATAAGAGGATGACGGGCCGCCCGTTTGGGGATTCTGACCGTTATAAGAGGCGATCCACGCTGGCCAGCCCGTGACGGTGGAGTTCAGTCCGGGATAACTGCTGTTCGGCTGGGAATACCAGACGCCCGTGTACACAATGGGTTTCAGGGTCACGCCGTTGGCGCGGGAGAGATTGGAAACGGTGTTGCACCATTCATTCACCCAGGAGGACATGAAGGCGGTGGTGAAGCCGTTGAAGCCGCCGTAGCCGTTGGTCGCATAGATATCCTCCCAATCCAGCATCGGTACCAGATAGGTGCTGCCGCTCTTGACGTAGTTGCTGACGACGTTCCAGAAATAATTGGCCTCGCTATCGGCGCTGTTGGCGCCCGTGAGATTGGGATGCGAGCTGGGCCGCGCAAAATGATACGCGCCAATGTAAATGCCCACCGATTTTGCCCCGGTTTCCTGGGCGGTAAAATAGGGGTTCACATAGCCGGTACCCTCTGTCGCCTTGGTCCAGGCAAATGTCACGCCCGCATTTTTCACGGTCGTCCAGTTGATGCTGGGCTGGTAGCCGGAAACATCCGTGCCCAAGGGGCGCTGGCCCCAAGCGGTTCCGGCGCTGAACGCGAGCAGCCAGAGCAGCCAGAGCGCGCACGGCCTGGTGCCGGGAAACTGGTTTGGCCGCGCGCCGGACATTTCAGTCGGATAGGTTCAGTGCGCCATTCCGTGCGCCTCGGCCACGGCCGGGCAGGTGACTTTCCCGCCCTGAATATTGATGCCGCCGCGGAGGGCGGAAAATTTCTGGCACGCCTCCTCCACGCCGTGATCGGCCAGCATTTCGAGATACCGGTAGGTCACGTTCGTCAGAGCCTGGGTGGCGGTACGCGCATAGGCGCCGGGCATGTTGGCCACGCAATAATGGGTCACGCCTTCTTCCACATACACCGGATCGTGATGCGTGGTCGCCCGCGACGTCTCGGCGCAGCCGCCCTGATCAATCGCAATGTCCACCAGCAC
>CAISVF010000547.1 GCA_903888765.1 uncultured Verrucomicrobia subdivision 3 bacterium
ACCAGTTCGGCAAACGCCGCCTCGGATTCATTCCGGGCGAACTCGGCCAGTAATTCGCGATCAGGGATGTCGGTCATTCTGCTGTTATATGTGCGCCGAAGTGAAAAAGGGACAAACTTTTTTATTATTTTTGGCCACAGATGTTCACGGATGAAACACGGATCGAAAATTCATCTGCGTGAATCTGGGTTTATCTGAGGCTGGAAGTTTCCCCGCCGTTTTGCACGAGCTTGTAGCGGAGCTTCACGCCGCGCGGGTTCTCGGTAAAGCCGGTGATTTGCAGCACGCCCCAAGTGTCGTCCCGCGTTCGGAAATAGTAAGTGTCTTGGCCGTTATTTGGCTCTTTCACCAAAGTAGTTCGTGTCATCGGCTCGTTGACCATCAGGTGCCAGTTATACCAGATGTCGGCGGGCGAAGCGTTGTCCAACCCGTTGGCAATGGCCGGTGCGGTGGCCATGCCATAGCCGACCAACAATGGAAATTGCTCTTCCATCGCTGCAGCCAAGTCCGCCCCGTTGGCACGCTGCCAGTCGTGGAACGCCCGCGATTCAAAATCGGATATGGATGTGGTGAGCAGAAGGTTGGCGCGGAGATTTAGGAACGTCCAGTTATTGTTGAGCGGCGGCAGAATGCTTTCCTGCTCCGGGCCGAATCGCAAGTCCACCACGGGATTGTTCATCTGGTTCAGACCGTTCATAGTCCGCTCCAAATCTTTCATGTTCCAGTTGACGGGGACATCAAGCGTACGCGAAGAAATGGTGGCCTGAACGTTGGGCGCGAACAACACCCGACCTTGGAAGAGCATGGCGATGCGGTGTTGGAGGTTCGCCGCCGTCACGGCGGCAAACTGGCGGCTGCCGTCCTCGGTCAGGCCGATGACTAAGTTTGTCCGGCTCTCGGTAGCATTCCAGCCGGCATTTTTTACGGCTAGGCCATCTAGCAAAACGCCCGGCAACAGACGCAAGGACTCAACGTGATTGGCAAGGAGGAAATTTGTCACGGTTTCGGTCGCGGCGGAATTGTCCGAATCGTCAGCCACCCGACGGATTTGGAAGGCGGCAGTTGGCGACTTTGATTCGCCTGCCGCAGTATTTTTAACCACCACCACATCGGTGCCGTCGCGATTTTCAATCTGCTCGACGAGGTGGAAGTGCCGGTCAAGCCCCGACTGCAAGGTGTCCGGCCAGTGCGAATCGATGGAATTGTTTTGGCTGGCAGGTGTATTGGCCGCGTTTTGCACCAGCTTGTAGCGAACCTTCACGCTACGCGGATTTTCGGTGAAGCCGGTAATTTGCAGGAGGCCTTTGATGCCGTCGCGCGTCGAGAATGCGATGGGGCCGGTGATATTGGTGGAAGTGAACCAAAGGCCTGGTTTTTTCTCATTCAGAAAAAAGGCGGGCACGTCATTGGTCGGTCCCTGCAATTGTTCCGCCGTGAGGTCGTTCCACACGTTAGTCACACCCACCAGCGAACCGATGCGCGGGTTTTGGGCGGGCGCATCACGGTGCGCGGCGTTGTAGGCTTCCAATTCTGCTACCGAACGAAACCGAGGGATGTCGGTGGCGGGAATGTTTTCAGAGGCGCACATGAATGTTCCCATGTCGAG
>CAISVF010000548.1 GCA_903888765.1 uncultured Verrucomicrobia subdivision 3 bacterium
CCACTCTTTAAAAGGTGGTTATTTTCCCAAGCAATGGCGGGTTTTGTCACATTTTGTCATAAAATGTCATATTTTGTCCTGACGTTTATTTGCGCGCCAAGTAAATCTACCCTTTTATAGAATTGTGATCGGCAGTCATAGACTGCCGCTACCGGGGCACGGAACAACAAAACTTTAGGACTCCTTAAGTCAATTACTTCGCACCTGGGTGCATGGAGATGACCAAAAGTGACCGAAGATGACCGGAAATAAAAATTTGTGGTTTGGCCACCTGAACCGCCACGAGGTGGCAGCACCTTATCAAAGAACGAGTTCGAGCCGATACCTTAAGGGCATCTTGGCCGATGAATTCAGGCTCAGATTATGACAGTGGAAAGATAGCACAATACCACCTGGTAGGACAAATTATTTTTGGCGTTTTCGAACGCAAAAGTGAGACAGGATTAACGGGATGAGCTGGATAACAGCCATTTCAGACCGAGCGCCAGCCCGGCCTTAGTTTGCAATCGGTTGCCGTTGGAGGCGCTTTCACGGCCAATTGTCACCATGCCGAAAATTATTCAATTCCGCCGCACGAAATACTCCGATGAAATCCCTGATGAATTCGTCCTGTGGCTTTGGTGCTAACGTCACGCGCAGCAACTTGAAATTTGCGGATGTTTTGCCCTGACGCACATGGTTGGCGAACCCGAAATCTCGCGTAAAACTAACCTCGAAGTTTTAAATCGCAAATTGATAAAGTCTGCCGTTGTCCATACCCTGCATCCGCAAGGTGATCACCGAAACGACCTCCTGCCCTTCCGCACGCAACGCGGCGAAGAGTTTTCGCGGCAGATTCTCTTCCAACAGGATTTTCCCGCCGGTTGCAGTTCTTTCTGATGCGCGAGTTCCACCAGCGCACCACCCACCGATTCCTCGGTGAGACTGGGATAACCGGTGCGACAGAGAAAAGCGGTGGGGGGCCAATTTAAAAACAAGTTGGCAGTTGTCAGTGGGCAGTCAAAACTCAAAAGCAGAAATTGGGAAATGGCGGCTAGCGGCGGGTTCAAGCGTAGCGAGCGTGTGTTTGCCCTCCCCAAAGCGCCAGAGGGCTGGCGCAGTCCAAGACGCTTCGCGCGGTTCGGGTGCCATCGGTCAACGCGCCAGCGTCTTGGATTGCGGCGGCACCTGCGCGTTCCGACTGGCTTGCGGTTTTGCAAGCGCCGCGAGCTTCAAAATGTTACAAACCAGCCGCGTCAGAAAACCGCTTTTTCACCACGCCAAAACTGGCAATTCATTGGATTTTCAACCAATTTAGCTAAGGTTGCCCTGCCTTTTCCGCCACTGGCGCAGGCGGAAGAACACATTCCCGGTGGGTGAGTTCACGTTGATGTTATTGGTGCCGCTGGCCAATGGCCCGCGCCCAGATCGCGGCGCCCCCGAAACGTTTCCTTTGCGATGCGCGCGAAATTTGTTACGTTGATGGTGCAGCGGCAGTATTTATGGTTCGTTATCGTTTCATGTTGGTCGTGGCATGGCTCCTCGGCGCTTCGGCGCACGCGGCGCAGGTGGGGTTTGTCAAAGTGGACGGGGCCATCGGGCCGGCGACCGCCAGCTACCTCGCCCGCGCGCTGGACACCGCCACAGCTCAAAAGGATGCGTGCGTCATCATCCAACTCGACACGCCGGGCGGCCTGCTGGAATCCACCAAACAAATCGTCCAGTGTTTTTACGCGGCAAAAATTCCCGTCGTGGTTTACGTGGCCCCCTCCGGAGCCTGCGCCGGCAGCGCCGGCGTTTTTATCACGCTAGCAGCCGATGTGGCAGCCATGGCCCCACATTCCAGTCTGGGCGCAGCGCATCCCGTGGAAATCAGCAGCGGGGGAACCGTGGAAAAAACGGACGACGTGATGAAGCAGAAATTGGAAAATTACGCCTCCAGTTTCATGGAAACCATTGCCGATAAGCGCCACCGCAATGTGGAATGGGCCAAGTCCGCCGTACTCGAGAGCAAGGCAACCACCGCCGAGAAAGCGCTGGCGGCCAAGGTGATCAATCTGGTGGCGGCCGACCTGCCAGATTTATTAAAGCAGCTTGACGGCTTGGAGGTGAACGGACAGCCGCTGGCAACCGCTGGCGCAAAGGTGATGGAAATCCCCATGAATGCGTGGGAAGAGTTTTCGCAGATTTTTCTGCGCCCGGAAGTGATGTTCGTTTTAATGTTGATGGTGATTTATGGCATCATGGGCGAATTAAGCAGCCCGGGCGCGATTCTACCCGGCGTGGTCGGAGCCGTGGCCCTGATTCTGGTGCTATACATGTCAGCCATTCTGCCGGTCAATATTACCGGACTATTGCTAATGGGGCTGGCCCTGGCGCTATTTATTACGGATGTGTTTGCCTCCACCCACGGAGTATTGACCGCCGGTGGCATTATTTCATTTTTTCTCGGGGCTTTGATGCTGTTTAACCAAGCCGCGCCGGGGTTCGGCCTGTCGCTGCGCTGGATTTTGCCGGCGACCCTATTGACCGGACTGTTTTTTATCTATGTCGTTGGGCAAGGAGTGCGCGCGCAATTTAGCCCGGCGCGAATCGGAGTGGAAGCCTTACGTGGCAAGACCGCAACCGCCATTTCGCCCCTTGATGCCAACGGCGGCTGGGTCTGGATGGAGGGCGAACGCTGGCAGGCCGTCAGCCCGTTGCCAGTGGAATCCGGCCAAACCGTTGCCATTACGGGCATCAACGGATTGATTTTGCAGGTCACCCCAAAAACTAAACAATAAATAATTATGGAACAAATCATCGGCGGACTTCTTAAACTGTTTGGCGTGTCCGCGCCAATTGTCGTGGTGCTGGTTATCCTGGCCATTTTCATTTTGCCGCAGGCCGTGCGGATCTTGCGCGAATATGAGCGCGGCGTGATTTTCCGGCTCGGCAAACTTCAGGGGGCCAAGGGGCCGGGCATTATTTTCCTGATTCCCGTGGTAGATAAAATGGTGCGGATGGATCTGCGCGTGGTGACCATTGATGTGCCCAAGCAGGAAATCATGACGCGCGACAATGTGCCGGCCACGGTGGACGCCGTTATTTATTTCCGCGTGGTGGATCCAAACGCGGCGGTCGTGAAAGTGGAAAATTATTGGAAAGCCACCTCGCTCATCGCCCAGACCACTCTGCGCAGCGTGCTGGGGCAGTCGCCTTTGGATGATCTGCTCGCCCAGCGCGACGTGATCAATCAAAAATTGCAGGAAATCATTGATAAGCAAACCGAGCCCTGGGGCATTAAAGTCACCTCCGTCGAGGTAAAGGATGTGGCCCTGCCCGACAGCATGAAACGCGCCATGGCCAAACAGGCGGAGGCGGAACGGGAACGCCGGGCAAAAGTCGTCAATGCCGAGGGCGAATTTCAGGCTGCTGAAAAAATGGTGCAAGCCGCCGGCTTGATTGCCAAAGAGCCGATCGCCCTGCAACTGCGCTACCTGCAAACCATGCGGGAGATGGCCAGCGAACACAATACCACCACCTTTCTCCCGCTGCCAATTGACTTGTTCAGCGCGTTTTTGAAAAAATAACCAATGCCGCTTTACGAATACGAACTCTGCGAAGGCGAATGCAAGGTATGTGGGGGGACGTTCACTTTAAATCGCCCGCTCTCCGCTGCGCCGCTGACCAAATGTCCGGCTTGCAAAAAACCCGTGCGGAAAATCATTTCGGGATTCACAACGCCACACAAGCTCAAGCCGCTATCCGTCACCGATGCCAAAAAAGCTGGCTTTCAGGTGTATAAGCGCCTTGGCAAGGGCGAATATGAGCGTCAATAGAACCGGCCCGGCGCTTGCGATGACCGCAATCCTCCAATAAATGCTGTGAATTCCTTTTTGACGGAGCCAGTCCATTGCTTTATGGTACGAATAGGTAAATGATATTGAATTTGCCCAGATTATGCGCCGGTTTTGCCATTGGTTGGGTGGCATTGGGGGCATCGTGGTTGTCGGCCCAACCCAACATCCAGATTTCCGTGCCCTCGGATGGTAAATCCGCCAGCCAGTCGGGTTCTATCATGTCTGCTCCCCGTGACCGCCGTGATTCGTCCGGGCCGATCAGTGCTCCGCCCAAGCTGTTCGAGCTCAACCCGGGAACAACGTTCGACCCCTTTGCCGGTGCGGCCCAATCGCGAGCCGCTTCCTCCGCCGAAGCCAAACGATGGCAACAACTGCTCGACAAAAAAAGGAACTGGACGCTGTCAACGCCCGAGGAAATTCTCGGCTTGCAGACCCCGCAAAAAATCCTTGGCTTGCCGGACGAAAAAACCGGTGACAAGTTAACTGCCGAGGAGAAATATCTGCAGCGCCAGCGCGGGTTCAGTACCGAAAGGAGTCTTGAGGGCAGTCGTCGAGCGAATGCTGATTTAAAGGCCGATCGTTCGCTGGCCTACCAAATGCCCGATGAGTTGGACTCCCCATTGACCAGGCCGGATTCATCCCAAAGCAAAAACTCTCCATTTTCCGGGCAGGGCTTCAATCCTTCGCCGGCTTCACCATTCAGCACCCGAGAAACCGAAATCAGCCGACCATCCTCATCATGGGCTAATCCCTTCGATGTGCCTGCGTCAAATCCCAAGCAAACCGCCGATCAATTGGCGGGCATGGAACGCTTCCGTGCCTTGTTTGATGCCCCGTCAAAGCCCGAAAAACCCATGCCTAAGACGCGTACCATGTCCGGGGCGTCAAGCCCCAATCCCTATATGGGCGAGCTTCCAGACGTGAACTCACCCGGTCATGCCTTTACCACGCCTCAGCACAGCGTTGGCAAACCAACCGGTATCAAGCCCCTCCCGGGAATCACCGCTCCATCTTTACCCCCGCTCATCAGCCCGTCCAAGAGCTCCCGTTTGCCTCCCTGGTTAGCCGATCCCTCAAAGCCGTTTAAGACCGGAGATCGCCAGTTTTAAACACCCCGCTTTGCTCGCTAGTCTGTACTTGCTGGCTTTGTGATTGCCTGCTTTTACCGGAAAACCACTGATGGAAATACCCGCGCTGCCTTTCAAGCTAAAACCCGAAATTGAATTTGAAAAACCACGGATGGACACCGATGGACACGGATGAAAATGGGTTTCAGGTCGTTCACTCATTGGGTGAAGCGGAGCCAAGCTTTGAACGCCTTTATTATCCGTGACCATCTGTATGCATCCGTGGTTGAACTGCGGTTTCTAAGATAAATGGTCGCAGAACCCCAAGCCGAACAAGATTTTTGCGAAGTCGTTTACGGGTTTCCATGCGGGGGAAAAGCGGCGGAGGGCCGCCGCATTCCAAGACGCTGGCGCGAAGATTTTGCGACCCATGTGTACGCGAAGCGTCTGGGACGGGTTGGCAGCGAATGTTTGCAAGAGCACATGAACATCGGGCTTGATCAGCTATGAACCTAAACTCGGCAAGGGAATTTGAAAAACCACGAATGGATACCGATGGACACGGATGAAAATGGGTTTCAGGTCGTTCACTCATTGGGTGAAGCGGAGCCAAGCTTTGAACGCCTTTATTATCCGTGTCTATCTGTGTGCATCCGTGGTTGAACTGCGGTTTCTAA
>CAISVF010000549.1 GCA_903888765.1 uncultured Verrucomicrobia subdivision 3 bacterium
CGTTGGGGTTCGGGGATGCGGAATCCCCGATGAAAAAATATCGCGGCGAGCCACCAAGGCGAAGCCGCGAAAAATTTTTTACGCCCGGTGCCGCTGGGGCATCGGGCGTGTGTGCTGGGTCGGCTAGGCTGGGGTGAACTGGGCGGCGAAGGGCGCGGCAATCTCGGGGAACAGCGGGTGGCTCTTGATTGCCTCCGCGAGTTTCTTAATCCGGAAATAAACGGTGCTGCGTCCGCTGCCGTGGCGGGCGGCGTAGCGATGCACGCGGTCAAGGGTGCTGCCTGGCTCACCCAAGCTTAGCATGATGCTGTAAAGCTCACGCTCGGAGGCGGGGACCATGCAGGCGATGGCGCGGAGCGCGTCGCGTCTGGCTGCTGCCTCGTCCGGCGTGATGTGGTCGGCGTCGTGAATCTGACTGGCGCGCATACTGCCGGGGGTGTCGTCGTCGTCCGTGTCCTCCTCCACGATGGGCAAGTCCGTCATGTGGCGCTGCTGCTCTTTGCGGGTCATGTAGCTGAGCACGGCATGTGTCACCTGCTGCTGATTGAACTGCGCTTTGCCGCTGGTGTTGAAATAGCGGGCGGACTGGCCAAGCTCCTTGTTCGTGAGATAATCCAGCGCCTCCTCCACGGCGATGTCGGAAGTCCCGAGTCCGTAACGGTCAAGGGCACGGGCCACCCGTGCGCGAATGGCGGCGGATTGGTGGATGTCGGTTTCAAAGTGAATCCAGTCGTCGTGCTGAGACGAAGTGAACCACCTTGTTGCCGGGCGATCCTGCTGCCCGCAACGACAGGCGCGGCATGAGGGCGATGGCCGCCCCGGTTGTGAAGGTGGAACTGACAAAAAGGCGGCGGCTGATGTTCTGTGGCTTCATAAGGTAATGCTGTGTGGCTGTTCCTCAATGCGACGGGTTCGCGCACGCATTTCTCAGGTCGGATCGTGCTTATTTTTGAGGACTTATTATCACAATGTTCGTGCTGTTTGATTCCAGCTTCACCAAAACATCCACAACCTGCACCGAAGTGCCGTTGAAGGATTGCTCTACTTGCCCTTGTGAAACGGAATACAGGCTGCCCAAAGGCATTACAAAACGCACCTTGGCTCCTTCAATGGGGAAACCGAATTTGTTTACAATCGTGGCCTCATTGGTTGCAAAGGATCCATCATTGGCGTGCGAGAACGACAAGGTGAGCTTGGGTCTATACGAAGCCGCCGAATTGGCGTCTTCAGGATTTTCGACATACACCACTTGTGCGGTTGGGCCGCTGACGGGCGTATAGGTTCCGGTTTTCCCATCCACTCTGAACAAATTGAATTCCATGTGATCCCGCACTGAATTGGCAATGTATTGAATGGGCTTGTTGGTCAACAACGAGGGGTTTTGATCTGCAATATGGTGATTATGGCCCACCAACACCAAGTCGAGGTTGGCCACGCGGTCGAAAGCCGCCATTTCATGGTTGCGAATGTGCGCCGCTCCCAACCGGAAATTCCCGGCACTTGAAGCCTGAAGCCACGAACCGGCAGCCGCAATTTGCTGAGCGGGATCAAACCCTTCCCAACCATTGTTAATGACCATAAAACGTCCGCCGCCATAACTGAAACTATAGGCCTGCAATCCCCACCATTTGTTCCACCAGTCGGCTTTTTCCTGGTAGAAACCGCGATTGGGCACATGATCAAAATCAATATCGTGGTTGCCCGCCACGGTAAACGTTGCGGCGTTGAGCGAGTTCAATCCTTTTGTGCCCAGCTTGGCATTGCCGGCAAACAACTGGTTCATGCGGTCTTCCGTGGGCCGATACAGATTATCGCCGGTGTTAAACACCAGCTCCGGATTGATGATGTTGGCGATGTCAACGATGGTGGAAAGGCGCGACAAGGTGGTTTCGTAGCCGTGCTGGAAGGCATGAACATCCGAGAAATGCAGAATATAATAACTGGTTTTATACTCCTTGATAACCTTGACTGCCGCCGGCGAAACAATCCTGCCGCTGGACGTGACCAGCACAACATCGTAACGCCCGGCCGGCGCAGAACGGGGAACCTCAAGGGTGATTTTGGTGTTATAGGTATTGTCCGATGCCGCATCATATTCCCAACGACCGGTTTTTATGGCGATTGAAACTGAAACATTGTGCAACGGTTCCTGTAAGATTGCCGAAGAAACGCTTTGGCCAGCACCGGCATCGAACCACACCTCAAAACTTTCGCCGCTCTTCACGATGGCAGTGGTCGCCCGCCACGGATAAATAATTTTCCCGCACCAGCCCAAGTTGGCGGCGATCAGCAAAAGAAAAAATGTTGCGAGTTTTTTCAGTTGCAATGAAAAGTACGGCAAGCGGGCAATGGCTACCCCAGCAGTGAGGCTGGAACTGACGAATTGACGTCGGAGGAGGTTTTGTTTGTTCATAATGCAGTGCTTAGTTTTCATGGTTTCAATTTGCCAGCCAAAATGAGGAGGCATCTAGTTCCTCGGCGCCTTCAAAGGTGGCGCTGGCAACGCATTCAAGTCCTGAATCCACTTGTCGTAGCTTGATTTGGACAGCGGCAGATAAATGTCCGGAGCTTCCGTGATGCGATGGTTGATGAATCCGATTGCGCCCCGATAGTCGAGGCTGCGGAGTTTTTTCAGCACGCGGGTCAGGTCAAAGTTTCCGCGGTAGAGCGGCTTGAGCGTGGAGTATTCCCACTCGCTGCTGTTGAGCTGGTTGGGAATGTTGTCGCTCCCCGCAATCGTGACGTAGCCCAAATGGCTTTTAACCTTCTCCAGCACTTCCTCAATGCGGCCTGCGTTGCCCGCGCGAATCTCATGGCAGGTATGCACGGCCAAATCGAAATTCGTCCGGTTTATTTTTTCGACATAGACCAGCGCCTCCTCCGCCGTGGCGATCACATTCTTGCTGTGCGGATAGAGCGTGACCTTCAAGGCTTTTGTAGCGGCGTAATCAACGACCGCCCGGATTTCCTTTTCCAACAACTCCGGCGTGAGTCCATCTTGGGATTTTCCGGTAATGAGCCACAGGTCAGTGCCCGTTCCCGCGAGCCGGTCAACAACCCCAATCCAGTCGTGGCTAATCCCAGTCTTCACCTCGTATTTGAAGGCGTAAAACGCGGCAAAAATCTTGAAACCGGCAACTTGCTTGGCCAAGGCCCGGTAGTGATCAAACTCGCCCAGCTTTGCATCGTTCGCGATGTCGATCGCCATGCCAGCATAGCCATAGCCGTGCAACATTTTGACCTGCTCTTCGATCGAATAATTAACCAGCCCGCCGAAATTGTAGATGAACAGCGGCCAATTATACCGGAGGGCTTCGCGAGATTCCCCTGAATTGACGGAACCAATAAGAACAATGCCAACGCACAGTAATTTTTTAAGTAATTTCATTGGCGCGGAGTATTGGCATTGAGTTGATTGAATAGCGGACGGGCCTTGACGGTTTCCAGATGAGGTGATTTCGCACGAGCCAGCCATTCGACCAACAGGCCCTTCATCCGCGTGGCGTCGGCGCGGTGTTTCTCCCGATCCGGATTCCGGCCGATGAGATTATTCAGTTCCTGCGGATCGTTCTTGAGATCGTAAAGAGCGTCCGGGGATGGCGCGTCCGCCGCCCGGCCACACATGAACTTCCAGCGTCCGTCGAAAATCATGAAGCCCGGCACGGCCTTGCTGTTCCACTCCGAGACGACCACCCGCCCTGCTCCGCTTTCCTTGCCTTCGATGAAAGGGCGCAAGCTGTTGCCTTCGGACGCGTGTCCCGGCTGACCGCAGTAATCGAGGATGGTGGGGAAGAGATCGAGGTGAGAACTGGGAGTCTGCATGACCTTGCCAGGCGGGATGACGCCGGGGAACCGCAGGATCAACGGCACATGCACCGAGCCTTCGTAGAAAATGTTTTTGCTGTGCATCCCGTGGTCGCCCAGCATTTCGCCGTGATCGCTGGTGAAGATCACCAAGGTGTTGTCTGCCAGGCCGAGTTCGTCGAGGTGCTGGAGAATTTTTCCGACCCACTCATCCACCTCGGCGACCATTCCGTAGTAGATGGAGGTCATCTGCCGGATATTGGCCGGGTTGCGATAGGCGCCAGAATCCTCCCGCTTGTTCGGGCGATAAGGCGAGTTGGTGCGCGGATCGTTGATGCTGGCCGGAACTGGAATGCAGTCCGGCGGATACAGGCTGTAGTAAGGCTCGGAAACCATCATGGGCGGGTGGGGCGGATCGAGCGAAATGGTAAGGGTGAATGGGCGGTCCTTGAGCCGGTCCAGTGCAGCCAGACCTTCCTTGGCGGTAAACGCAGTGTGGCTGACGCCGGCGGGCACATCGAGACGTCCATACATTTCTGCTTGTGAGGGTTTGGCCGCGGGCGTTTTCCCATAGTTCTCGTCCAGCGGGATGGGCGTGTAGTTCCCGTAGCGGCTTGCCAACTGCCCAGATTTCACCGGATCGGCTGGTGCGTTTTGTTTGACGAAATTGAAATAGGCCTCGGCTTCGGAAATCTCGGCTTTGCTGCCAGCCGGCCGTTGCTTGCCATTCAACCACCGGACGGGTTGCGTGTAATCCATGGCGAGCTGGTAAGGACTGTGAAATTTGCCGTGATACTCGCCGCGATAACCGCTCCGCAACAGAATCTGATCGAAGGACGGAAACGGTGGAGCGTCGGTCCGCTCCGCGTCCGCGTTGCTCAGGACGTGATTGGATTCGATGCTGTGGCCGGTGAGAATGACCGTGCGCGCCGGCACGCAGACGGGACACGAAGAGTAGAAACTGGCAAAACGCGTTCCTTGCCGGGCAAGATTATCGAGATGGGGTGTCTTGAGCACGGTGTTGCCCGCGCAACTCATGGCATCCCAGCGCTGCTGGTCCGTCATGATGAAGAGCAAGTTGACGGGCTTGGTGGCCGGTTGGTTCGTTTCCGCCGCGTGGCTGTTGCCCAACACCAGTGCGAGCGTAAAGATGGAGAAGAGTGGTTTCATGATTGCATTGAATTCCGGGTCATTGATTTTACTAAGTTACATGGTTGTCAACCTTGCATCCAGAGGGGGAACAGTGAAAGGCGTTCATCAGTGGCGCAAATACACCTCTTTTCGCGCCTCGCCAGGAACTTGTTCTTCCCATTGAGCGAGCTGTTTCTGGAGCTTTGCTTTTTCGGAAGCATACTCGGGCGAAGCGACGATGTTGGTAAGTTCCAAAGGATCATTCTGCCGATCGAACATCATGTCTCCGAATCCGGTGAAATTTCGTTTTCCAATGGTCTTGTCGGTATCGTTCATACGTCCGAACTTGAAACGCTTGCCGACGATGGTGGTCTGCGACCAGTTCTCACTAACGATGTATTCGCGGCCCAGCGGTTCATCTTTGATCAAAAGGGCCGCCAAGGACGTGCCATCGCGGCCCGCCGGCTGCTTGGGGGCAACAATGCCGCACAATTGCATGAGTGTCGGGTAGAGGTCGGCAAGCTGGGTGAGGTCGTCAGTCGCCAGCCCGGCCTTGGTCTTGCCCTTCCAGGAAATAATCAGGGGCACCCGCAACGTGTCTTCATAGACATTGTGGCCGGTCGCACTCTTTTCGATCAGTCCGTGGTTGCCAACGAAATCTCCATGGTCCGAGGTGTAGATGATAATGGTGTTCTCAAGCAATCCCTCCGCCTCAAGTGCGCTCATGATCTGCCCGAGATGGTGATCAATCTCGGTGACGAGCGCATAATAAGCCCCCAGGTAATCCCGGTAGAGTTGTTCATCCTGCGTTGCAAGCTCCAGGCACCAGATGCCATTTTGGCTGAGCCGTCGTTCGGCCAATTCAGGCGGTAGCGCCTTCGCCGGTTCGGCCAGAGATGGCGGCTTTCTGATCCCGTCCCTGGCGCGGGTTCCCTTCCCCCATTTGGAGGTGTCATACATTGCCAGGTATCTCGGGAGCGGGGTATAAGGCTGGTGTGGACGGTAAAAGCTGGACCAGCAGAAAAAGGGCTGGCCGTTTGTTTTCTGCGCTTTGATCAGCTTGATGGTCTCCTGGGCGGTGAACGCCTCCATGGTTTTGTCTTCCGGGAGCTTCGACGGCCGGGTCCCCATCTTGGCGGAGGGAATCTTGGTGTCAAAAAAAAGACTTCCTTTCGCTCCTCTGCCAAACTCGGCAGCCCAGTCCTCCGCGAATTCCCTGCCAAAGCCCTGTTCATTAATCCACTGAACGTAGCTTCCACCATCGGGAGATTCATCGTCGAGGTGGCTTCTTTGAATATCCCACCCGGCATCAACCCCCCGCGCCGTGTGGCGTTTGCCAAAAGCCGCCGTGACATATCCGGCGGATTTGAAAGCCTGTGCCAGCGGGATGACCTTGTCCATCATGGATGTCTTGTCCCCGTTGTCGAGGCAGCCGAGCGTGCGGGGATAAAGCCCCGACATCAGCGACATGCGGGAGGGCGCGCAGATGGCGTCATTGCAGTAGGCCCGGGTGAAACGGACGCCTCCCGCTGCCAGCTTGTCGAGATTCGGTGTGATCACGTCCGGATGCCCCTCGATTCCAAGACAGGCAGCCTGATGTTGATCCGAAAAGAACAACAGCACGTTGGGCTTCTTCTCTGCCGGTGCGGCGTTAACCAGGGTTGCCACCAGCAAGGTCGCCGACAGGAGCGCACTGAGCGATCGCTTAAGCGGAGTAATCTGTTTTATCCTTCTCATGTTTGATAAATTCACGGCGGTTTAGAATGATTTATTGGTTCGAACCGGAACCACCACTGCAACGGCACGTTCGCCGCGCAGCAGACGAGCTCCTTCACCGGTGAGCCAGAGGTAATAGTCGCTAGGCAGACCCTCAAACGTCACGAACGGAGCGGCCCCGATGGGTGGCTGATTGCTGCATTTAAAAATGGCCGTGCCTTCGTCCACTTCGTCAAACATCGCCACGTAGATCATGCCGGCCCCGGCGCGTTTGGCGGCGACAAATTGCGACCAAAGAAACTCACCCTTCAGCCGCGGGATCTGATTCAGCGCCGAGGTGGGTTTCAGATTATGCCAACTGAACCCCGGGAAAACGACCGGCAGATAATCGAGCGATTGTTCCCGGCACCAGGCCACGTCGGGCTGCCAAAAAGTCTCGCCGTGGCGTGCGACTTCTTGAGGGTTCTTGTAACGCCCCGGGGTCCACGGACTGATCACATCCGCGAGTTTCAACATCTCGTGCAATGCCGGGTCTTTTACTGCGTCTCGCTTCTGCTCGCGCCAACCCGTCGGCACGCCGAGCATTACGGAGCAGCCATCCGCCTTGAGAAACTCGATCAGCGAGCGGCATTCGGCAAGCGTGTAGGGTTTGCGTTCGTTTGAAAATCCCACGCCCCAGACCGCGACCAGTGGTTTACCCCGATGCCTCAGGTAGGCGGGATCCTCGCCGATATGCATTTGTTTGCGCAGCCGCTTCCAATCCTCCATGACACGCGCCACTCCGCCGACGGGCAGGCCGCTCAAATCATACATCACGGCATATGCGCGCCCCTCGCGATTAGCACCTTCGCGGCAATTCACGAGCACGACATCCTTGTGCTGGCGCATGGTTTCGTCCTTCACACCATTGGCAAAGCGCTGCACGAACGCGCCATCAATGCCGTATTCACGCATCCAGCGAAAATGTCGCAGCACGGTTTCCCGGTGGAACGAGCTGAAGAGTTCAGCCGGACGGCCATCGGCGAATTTGAAACCGGTGGTGAAGCGCTCGCCAGCAGTCAACTCCGAGAGGTCCGGCCACAGGTCAACCGTGACGTTGCCGGGGGCGGGTGGTTTCAACTTGCTCCGCGCCCAGTGCGTCCAGCCGAGGTCCGCTCCATCACCCTCGCAGTTGAACCAGCCCTGATAACCCGTCATCACCTTACCGGTCAGCGTGCTCGTGTCCACGCCGCGAACGCTCGGGCCCGTGTAAGGTAGAAGCAGGTCTGCTGATTGGGGAACTTCGGCTGCCCGCAATAGCCCGCCCGACATCAAGGAGGCCAGCAGGACAAACAAAAACTTTCGTTGGACGAAGCCAAAAACGCCGTTCTGAGAGAGGTGCTTCACTAATTGCGGCTGGGTTCGGCGTTCACGATGCGCTGCATCTCTTCCGCCAACCGGGCGACAATTTCGGGATGCTTCAAGTAGAGGTTGCTGGTCTCGGCCCGGTCGGTGCGGAGGTTGTAGAGCTGGCCGGCGGGATCGCCTGGGGCGGGTTTCATGGTCTTGGGTTCCGAGAATCCACCGGAGCCGAGCTGATTGATGAGCTTCCAGTCGCCCGAGCGGATCATCATGGCCGTCGAACTGCCTGCCTGCATCACGATAGGGCCGCGAACCGGTTGGTCTTTTGGCGGTCGGCCTTCCAGCACCGGCAGGAAACTGAAGCTATCCAGCCCGGCACCGCCGGGCAATTTTGCCTCGCAAACATCGGCGAAGGTCGCGAGCAGGTCAGTGAAGCAAATCGTCTGTTCGCTTGTCGTTCCCGCTTTCACCCGCCCCGGCCAGCGCACGATGAATGGCATCCGATGCCCCGCCTCCCAGGCATCGCCCTTCATGCCACGCAAGCCGCCGGCCGCATCGTGACCAAACCGCGCCACATCCGCAGGATGCCAGACCGGGCCGTTGTCCGAGGTGAAAACCAGCAGCGTGTCCTGCCCCATCCTTGCCTTTTCCAAAGCAGCGAGCACACGTCCGATTTGCGCATCCACCATCATCACGAAGTCGCCATACATTCCAGCGCCGCTTTTTCCGGCAAACTCCGCCGATGGGAGCCACGGCGTATGGGGCGCGGTGTAAGCAAGGTATAGCATTAGCGGCTGGCGCGCGGCTGGTTTCTGGTCGACTTGCGCCTTGATGACGTCGCAGGCTTCGTCCGTGAGCCTTGGCAGAACGTCTTTCAGGTCCAAGCCGGGAGCGATGCCGCCTTCCCGCCAGAACGCACCCTGAGTGGGCGACCAGCCATCCGAATGATGCTCCGCGATGTGATTCGTCGGCGGCATGAGCGCGCGATCCCCCCGGATGTAAAAGTAAGGCGCGATGTCCGTGGAAGCGCGCAGGCCGAAGAAACTGTCAAACCCGCAATCCACCGGGCCGCCCCGAAGCGTTTGATCATAACCTTCCTCACGAAAACCAAGATGCCACTTGCCCACCATCGCGGTATGATAGCCCTGCGACTTTAGCAGCGATGCAATCGTCACCTGCCCCTTTTCGATCAGCGGTTGCTTCGGCCAGCGCGTGATGTCCGTTCGGAACGGATACCGTCCCGTGATTAGCCCATAGCGCGACGGATGGCAAAGCGGCCCGGGCGCATGGGCGTCAGTGAACCGCATCCCTTGACGCGCCAGCCGATCCAGGTTTGGCGTGGCAATCTTCGACTGCGGATTGAAGCACTTTGGATCGCCATAACCCAGGTCGTCCGCGAGGATGATAACGATGTTGGGTTTTTCCGCCCCGGGCGAAACTTGGACGGGGAGGAACAGGAGGCAGCAGCCGAGCCACAAGCAAAGTGGCGCGAATCGCATCCGTTTCGGCCGATTGAACCTGAACTCCAAAATAGGAACGCCTCGTGAACAAAGCCACAGCGCAGGAGCGCAGCGTTCACGCCGCTTTAACTCCCGAATGGTATGGTGCGTTCGCGAGGCGCGGAAAAGGTTGACGGCGAAGCGGCCTGAAGGCCGCGCCTCTTTCACATCGGATAATTCTGCTCCGAAATTTGGGTTTAATTTCATCCGTCGGTGTTGGCGTGCCTCCAGCCGCTGCTTCTCAGCCACTGTGGGCGTCGTGGTCACGCAGCACGATCGCGGGGCGGGACGATTTCAATAGGTCGTGTCGAAATGATCGGGATCCTTCGCGAACTTGGCGTCAACCGGCTGGGCATGGCCATCGGCAAAATTGGCGTTGCCGCGCTTGCTGTGCCGGATCGTGATGGTGTTCGGACCCGGCAGCCACCGGCCATCGTCCGCATACGCCGTGCTCGAGAAGCCGTCGGGAATGTCCCGGGTTGATACAGGCTCCTCCGCCAGCAGGATTTTCTCCGAAGGACGGTGGATGGAGGTCAATTTTCTGGCCGCGAAAGTGCCGGAGCCTGAAGCGTAGGTAGAACCGCAGCCGGCAAGTTCGCCCGCCGTAGTGACATAACCATTCATGGTGTAACTAAATTGCCAGCCGTTCTGGGACGATGATTCCCTCTGGCTAGCGGGCAAATTATCCATCGGACAGCGAAAGATGTTTGTGTTGGCCTTGATCGCCAGCAGGATTGGACTTTTTTCAGGGCCGTATAGCCCGGCGCCGCCATTCCACCACACCCACATGTCGGGTGCCGTGCTGGGATTGCGCACACGCGAGGCGTCCGACGGCATGACTTCATTCGAGTCGCCCGCATACATAATGATCCCCAGGGCCAGTTGTTTTTGATTGTTGAGGCATGAAATCTGGTTGGCCTTTTGCTTGGCCTTGGCCAGAGCTGGCAGCAGCATGGCCGCCAGAATGGCGATGATCGCGATGACGACCAGCAGTTCAATCAGGGTGAAAGCTCTACATGCGCTGCGATTCGGGAGAGTGGAGGCAGTTTGCATGGAATCAATACCAGTGAATGATTGATTGAGATAAATAAGGTTCATAGTGGTATCATCCATCAAACTGCTGATTTTGCCTATTCCCCAAAAGCGGGGATGAGCCAGCTTTTACGGCTGGTGGCGTCTTGGGATTGAGGATTTCGTGCAGGCCCGTCCTACGGATAAACCATTCGGTAAAACACCGTCCCGCGAGCGGGGTTGATGATGAGGTTCGTGCTGGTCACTAGATCAGACCCAGGCAGGGTCACCCAGTTAGTGCTCAATCCGGGGGCCAGAGAATTCGTCTGAACCTGCACCCGCCAGCCCAGATGGTCCACCGGCCAGGAGAGCATCAAAACATGGCCGGAAACGACCGCCGTGATGTGGATCGGGTTCAAAGCCACTGCGGGAGCGCTTGCACCGAAGACGCTGCACTCGTAGAACGACGCGTAACCGTTCAATTGCGTGGAGCTCGTCACTGTGATTCGCACATAGCGTTTGGCCGTGGCTGAGAAGATGTCGCTCGTGTCGCCAAACGTCGTGTTGCCAGACTTGTCCACAACCGTGGCGAAGTTCATATTGTTGGTGCTAACGGCGATTTGGTAGCCGTAACCGCGCGCGCCGCTGCTATACCAGTTGATGTTCACGCCCGCGATGTTCCGGTTGGTGCCCAGATCCACCTGCCACCATTGCGGCATACTTGGGCCGGAGGCAGCCCAGCGCGTGGCAAGGTCGCCGTCGTTGCCTTTGACGGGATCATTGCCGCTTTGGAAACTGCTGGCCGTAACGGGCGCGCCTTCCGACAGGATGAGCGGAATGAGCGCGACGACGGGAGCGGAGTTTGAACTCTCGCCGCCGGAGTTGACCGCCGAGACAGCGTAGAAATATGTCATCCCGGCGGATACGGACAGATCGGTAAAATTGGTGGCAGTCACTTCACTGGCGATAGAGGCGAAAGGCCCTACGCTGGCGGGGGCGCGCTTGAGTTTATAGCTCATTGCGCCGGGCGTGGACTTCCAAGAGAGGTTGATCTGGCTGCTCGTCGCGCTGGCGACCAGGCCGGTGGGGGCGAAAGCGACGGGTGTCACCGGCAGGAAATTCGTTGCCATCTGGAGCGTGAACGTCTGCGCGGTGCCGATGCTCGTGCCGGTGGCATCCACGGTACCGTCCGGTTTCACGGTGAGAAACCTGCCGCCGGAAGTTTTGATGGCTACTGAACTTCCGTTCGTCAAAACGCCGGTGCCGCCGAGTTTAATGAGCGAGAAATTTTCCGCGCTCGCCGGGATGTGTCCCCTGGCCAGCACGGACGAACCGCCGCCATTGGTGGCCGTGAGGTAGAGGCCGTTGTAAGCCTGAAGAGTGACGGCGTTGCTGCTGATAAGCGCGCCGCCGGCGGCGAGATCATCCACGGTGAATTGTTCCCAGGCACCCGCCGCGTTCCAGTTGCAGGCCAGCGCGTCGTTTCCACTCCACGCGGCATTCAGAAAATTTCCATTGAGCACTGATTGCAATGTCACGACCGAATCGAATTTCCGCACGAACAACCAGTCCACATCAATCCCACCGTCCACAAAGAAAAGCCGCAACGTGTGGATACCGTGCGCAACCGCAGTCGAGCCAAGCGAGAAGGTGTCGAAGCTGTTCGTGCCGCCGGTCGCAGGCAGCACGGCATCCGGCAGCGCCACACCGTCAACGAGCAGGCGCACCGTGCGGTTCGCCAGCGCGGAATAGCGAATCGGGAAGCGGTAATTGCCGGCGGAGAAATTGATTTCCTTGAACTCAATCCACTCGCCCGCTGCGGTCGCTGTCACTGCCCAGCCGTTGGTTGGAAGCGTGCGGATGTCGAGATCGCCGAAACGTCGCCAGGCACCGCCGGTGTTGCCGACGGTGGTGTCGTTGTAGGCATCCGCGCCCTCGGCCTCCAGCCGCAGCGTGGTGGTGCGCGGATCGGTGTAGCGACGGACGATGTTGATGTATTGGCTGGGGAAGTTGTAACGCGGGGAATTGCCGCAGCGATAGTAGCCGGCCCACTCGCGCACATCGTTCCAGCCTTCCAGGAGGGTGAATTGCGACTTGGCCGTCACGCCGGCCTCCAGCCCGGCGATTAGCGTGTCGCCGTTGGTGCCGATGGAGTTCACCTTGTTGCGTGGAATCACCCGGCCCGCGTTTTGGTAATTGGCGCTGGTGGGATCGAAGGTGCTGGAGTCAATGAAACCCGGCACCGCAGTTCCCACGGTGAAGCCGTTGAAGGTGTTGTAGGTGTAAGATTGCGACGGCGGGCTGAACCATTCATCCACGCCGATGACATCCGCTTGATTGACGGAGGTCGGGTCATAGGTGGGCCAGCTATCATGAAGCACGAAGCCGGGACGCACGCCGTAGGCTTCTTCAAATTTACCGGCCACCAGTTTGAGCATCTGGCTCAAGTTGCCATTCTGGTTGGTGAACCAGGAATTGCCAATGTGCCACCAGCGGATAACGGGGCGACCATTCACGGTGAACCAGTATTGGCGGGGCACGGTGTCAAACCACGGCTTCACAGCGCGCAGCCAGAAGACATCGTTCCAATCGTCCACGCTCGACAGGTCGCAGAGGGTGCCGGACGGCAGCCCGTTGATGTAGGTGTAAATGTCCCGCAAGTTCGGACAGTCAATAAAGCAGGCCATTTTGAACAGGTTGGTGGCGTTGGCGCGCTGGAGGGCATCCACCATGCGGAAGAGCTGGCGGGGATTCAAGCTGCCGTCAATCTGGGTTGCGTTGGTCGTCTTCGTCCCGCGGTCGCCGAACATGACGACGGGGAGCCGGGCCTGCAATTGCTCGGCCACCAGATTGTCCCACCACGCCGGCGTGTCGGTGTCGAAGGGATAATATAGTGGGGCATCGTAAAGAATGTTGGTGCCGCCAAGAGTTATGGAAACGGCATCGCTGTCATTCGCGTAAACGTAGGCGGTGAGGCTGGAGATGAGCGGAAGATTGTCGGTGACGACCGGTTCGAGGGTGATGTCCGCCACCGGCACGGCAGCCGGCATGACGGGAGCAAAGCCCACTGCCAAAGCGAAGATAAATGCAAGCACAGCGAACCGGCCACGCGAGGCCGGGGGGAAATTCATTCGTCCTCCGAGCAGGCGCAGTTTCTGGTATCTGTTCACGTTGGCGTTCATCTCTGTTCTTTGCCCGGAATCGCTTCCGATGGCTTCACTGATTCATAATGCAAGTCGGCGCGGGTGGCCATGCCTGACCACACCGCGCCGACGGCACCAACCCTAATTGCCTTTCATTACGGATGAATCATCCGGTAAAACACCGCACCGTTGGCGGGATTGATTGTAATGTTCAGGTTGGTCACCAATTCGGAACCGGTAACATTAAACCAC
>CAISVF010000550.1 GCA_903888765.1 uncultured Verrucomicrobia subdivision 3 bacterium
ATCACCCATGAAAAAAATACTTTTCACCACCCTTGGCTCCCTGATGTTCGTCACCCCGGCGCTGCTGGCGGCCGACCAGCCCGTAAGTGCGGCTTCCTGGCATGCGCAAACTCTGGTTTCCGCCATCGGAAATGTGCTTATTTTTGCTGGCATCGGCATTGCGGCCGCCATCATCGGCTTTAAGATTTTTGATAAATGCACGCCGGGACATCTGGAGCGGGAGATTCTGGAGAATAAAAACATCGCCGCCGCCATCGTGGCCGCTGCCGTCATTCTCGGCGTCAGCATCATCATTGCCGCCTCTATGCTCGGCTAACCACGCTTGCGCACGTGAAACGGAGCCAAAGCATCCGCCTGCTGCTGCTGGGTGGCCTTTCCACCGTGGCCTTGACCGGCTGCCAGCAAAAGCCATCCGTTAGCACCGGGAACGTGTACACCAATAATTTTTATGTACCCGGCACCGGCTACTATCACGCGCCGTTTCGCAACTGGTATGCCTTGCCCTACAATCATTTTGACCCGCTGAAGCAGCTTTATTTCTACGGTGGCCAATGGGGCCCGCAGCCCTTCGAAAGTATCACCAACCTGTCCTCGCCCACTCCCGAGGCGGTGCAACTGGCGCAAAATACGCGCACGGATATTTCCCGGGGCGGCTTCGGGAACAGCTACGGCGGCCATTCCTGGGGCGGCGGCTATTCGGGGTTTCATTCGTAATGAAACGTCATTGCCGTCAGCCTCGCCCTGATTGGCGCGAAAAAGTGGAGCACGTCGGCCTCACGTTTCACTCGCACGAAAACGGACCTTACTGGGATGAATCCGCCGCCTACGAACTCACTGCCCGGGAAGTGGAGCAACTGGAAATCGCAGCCAATAAACTGCACTTTCTCTGCATTGACGCAGCCGAAGCGGTCATCCGAAACCATTGGTGGTCGCGGCTGGGCATCGCCGAGGCCGCCGTGCCGGAAATCTTAAAATCGTGGGAACGCGATGATTTCAGCCTCTATGGCCGCTTTGATTTAAGCTACGACGGCGTGACCCCGCCCAAAATGCTTGAGTATAACGCCGACACCCCCACCGCCCTGGTCGAGGCTGCCGTGGTGCAATGGTTCTGGCTGCAGGAGTTGCAGCCGCAGGCCGACCAGTTTAATTCCATCCACGAGCGCCTCATTGCCGCGTGGAAACGCTGGCAGGGAAAAACCATTCACTTCAGCGGCATCAAGGAAAACGCCGAGGACGAAATGACGGTGCTCTACTTGCGCGACACCTGCGAACAGGCCGGCGTAAAAACCAAATCCATTTTCATCGAAGACATTGGCTGGCACCTCCGGGAAAAATGCTTTGTGGATCTGGACCAGGATCGCATCGAGCGAGCCTTCAAATTGTACCCGTGGGAATGGCTGTGGAACGAAGAATTCAGCGTGCATCTCGCCAACGACTGCCTTCAGTTCATTGAGCCGGCCTGGAAAATGTTGCTGAGTAACAAGGGGCTGCTGCCCATCCTCTGGGAACTTTTTCCCGGCCATCCCAATCTCCTCCCCGCGTACGAAACCCCCGACCCGCTGGGCAATCGCTACATCCGCAAACCCAAATTAAGCCGCGAAGGCAGCAATATTTCGTGGGTGGAAGCGGGCGTGGAGGTGGAGAAAAACGAGGGCAGCTACGGGGCGGAAGGTTATGTTTATCAAGCGATCGCCGATCTTCCCGATTTCAGCGGCCAGCATCCGGTGTTCGGCGTCTGGGTCGTGGACCACCAGGCCGCCGGCCTGGGTATCCGCGAGGATGCGCGGCGCATCACGGGTAATCTCAGCCGTTTCATCCCGCATTATTTCACATGAGCTTTGAAAACCCCACCCGTTTGCGCATCGGCATGCACGGCAATTTTAACGGCCGGGATTACCGTCTCATCGGGCGCGTGGTGCTGGGGGTGACGGACGCTGGCGAAACGTATTATTGGAACGAATTCAATCTGCAAGCCAGGGACGGCACCGGCGCCACGCTGGTTCACGAAACGACGGAGCGGGGTGAGGAGTGGCGGCTCTTCACCATGTTTGATCCGGAATACCCCATTACCGCCGCTGATGCCGCCACGAAGCGCCTCGGCGACATGATCAACCTCACCGGTGTGGATGTGCATGTGACCTTGCGCGATACCTCCCGCGTTTATCGAATTGAAGGCGAAGCCCCCGAGGGGGTGGAATTGGGTGACCAGGCACATTATTTCAATGCGGAAGCCGGAAATATCATGCAGGTGGTGAGTTGGACCGGGGACGAGGTCGAATGCTATAACGGGGTCAACCTGAGCGCCGGCGTCGTTATGTCCGCTTTCAATCTGCCGTATTCTGCGGGCGACCGGCTGGGGCTCAGCAAGGCCTTTTCCAGCCTGACCGGAGCGCCGGCGGAGCGCTATAACAGCGGTGTCAAATTTGCGCTCCAGGCGGTGTGCGTTTTGGGGCTCTTCTTCCTCATTTTCGGCCGCAGTTTTTCCTGCTCCACGAGCTATGAAGCTTCGCCCGCCAAAAAAACCTACGTGGGCAAGCCGCCGTTGACCCTCAGGGCCTCCGGCAGGTTAAAAGACAAAAATTACCGCATCACGGGTTATGCCTTGGTCGAAACCTCCGAGGTCGGCTCGGTATATCAGCGCCACGAATATCAAGTGACCGATGATTTCGGCAAAACCGACCTGCTTCTCTGCGGCCTGCGAGCGGGCGATACCAACTGGATGCTGTTCACCACGCTGGCACCCTTCCTGCCTCCGCCCGCCCGGGAATGCGCTGCCAAAAAACTGGGTGATATCGCGAACGTGGATGGTGTGGTGGGCACCATCCGGGCTCTCTTTTTGTCGCAATCCCGGCAACCCGCAGGTCAAACGGATCTGGATTGGCAAAATGGTAACCTGGTTTTCGGATATCTCGCCCAATCCGTTTCGCAAACCTTGCTCGTTCGCTGGAACAACCGCAGCATCACCTTCCGCAGCGGGGAAACTGTTTCCGGCCCGGAGGTCCTGAGCGCCTTTACCACTCATCCGTAAGGACTTATAAGCTCCACAGAATGCTGTATTTACGCAAAACCTTACAATCAAAAGCCAGCCACCCACGGCCGCTCCATTTTTGACCGCATTTCAACGTTGACTTTCAGGGGTATTGCTCTAGATTTTTTGGCTCTTTAGCAAAATATAATTACGAATTGATATGCCGAACACCAAGTCAGCCGAACGCCGGGTACGCAACAGCCAACGCAAAAACCTCCAGAACAGCGCGGTGAAGTCCCGCCTGCGCCGTGCCGACAAGGAATTTCGCGCTGCGGTTGCCGCCGGCAAAAAAGACGAAGCCGCCAAGCTGCTGGCCGGCGTTCATTCTGCCTACGATAAGGCCGTAAAAGTTGGCGCCATCAAACGCCCCACCGCCAATCGCAAAAAGTCGCGTCTTGCTGTCTCCCTCAAGAAATAAGGAGCAGACCATTTCCCGACCGGCCAGTGGCTTCGCCCGCTGGCCGGTTTTTTTAGACCGGTCAGTAAAACCGGAAGCTACAATCCGACTGCGGGAGACTGGGGCAGTTGGCAAGGTAGCTGTTCGCCAAGACTGGCCGTCCAGCGGATAGGATTACTCAAGGCGATTCTGGCAGTCTGCCACTATTCAGGCCACCGTTCTGTTCGAAAAGAAACGCCCGGAACAGGAACTTCACGCGCTGGGAAACCATGGGTACCCACAGGTATTGTTGTGTCTCGGAGCACCTTCTTGGACAACCACCCCTGCGGATGGTCATTATTACGGACTGGTCATTCTCGTTCCGTTGCTCTCCACCTCGCCTCTCGGCGACGCAGTTACGGTTCGATACCGCACGATTCTTCATCGCACAGAAGCGGACTTCCACCGCTCTATCAACTGGCCTTCTCAGGCGCCCTTGCACAACTGCGGAGCGAGTTCATTGGCCTCATGCCGCTTCTTTTTGAGGCTCTGATGCTCTTCAGGAACACGTCGTCGCCCTGCCTTACGACAGCAGTGCGCTCAAACCGCCGCCGCGGTTTAAGCCGAAGGATTTTCCGGCCTGAGTGAAAATATAAGGGGCGCGACCGTCGCTTTGACCAGCCGATGCCCTCGTGAATCCGGGCGGCCATGGGCACGGCTAGACCGGCACCGGCTGCCTGCGCCAGCACTGCCACAGCTTGGAGCGAGTGGCTCATGATGAAGTCCCGCCCCTAGAACTGGAAACTCCAGCAAAAAGCTGAAGTCTCCAGTTCATGTTATTATATCACTGTAAGGCTGGAATCTGGGAGGCGGGGGCGGGTAACACCCCATGGTCGAAAAGTGGTTCGTCAGTTAATCTATTCGGACAGTCACGGTGAACCGTTCTTGCCCTGAATCTGCACGAAGCTTCCTTTTTCCAGTCCCCGTCGGCGGGCCAACCTTCCCGGCTAGGACTTTGTACATCACGGCTGTATCTAGCTAGAAAAGGGAATTCCCCAAGCCGCTAATAAGGACATCCTTTTAGACGCCGATTTTATTCACCAAACCGGCGAATAAACCAGGTCTTTACCACCTGTGTCAGCATCGCATAACCCAGCACCATGATGGCTAGAAACATCCAGTACCGTGGCGGGAGCGGGACAAATCCGAGGGTGTTTGCCAGCGGCGAAACCGTCAACCATGCGCCGGCCCCGACGATAATCACCGAGGTGAGGATGAGCGGCCAACTGGCCCAGCTTTGGATGAACGGGATCTTGTTGGTGCGAATGACATGGATAATCAACGTCTGGGTAAAGAGCGACTCCACGAACCAGCCGGTGTGGAACAGCGCTGGGTTGTGCCAGCAATTGAAGACGTAGAGCATTAGGAAGAAAGTCGCGTAATCAAAGATCGAGCTGATTGGCCCGATAAACAGAATAAAGCGTAGGATCTTCCCAATCTCCCACTTGCGCGGCTTCTTAAGCCATTCCGCATCCACTTGGTCAGTTGGGATGGTGGTCTGCGAGAAGTCGTAAAGGAGGTTGTTGGTCAGCACCTGGATCGGCAGCATAGGCAGGAATGGCAGGAATGCGCTGGCCCCGACGACGCTGAACATGTTGCCGAAGTTCGAGCTGGCCGCCATTTTGATATATTTAACAATGTTGCCGAATACCCGCCGGCCTTCCAGCACGCCCTGCTCCAGAACCAGCAGACTATTTTCCAGCAGGATGATGTCCGATGACTCTTTGGCGATGTCCACTGCGCTGTCCACCGAGATACCGACATCGGCAGCTTTCAAAGCCGGAGCGTCGTTGATCCCGTCGCCCATGAACCCCACCACGTGGCCTTTGCTCTGGAGGGCGCGGATGATGCGTTCCTTGTGAGCGGGGGCCAGGCGGGCAAAGACGCTGGTCGTGTTAGCGGCTTCGGCCAGTTCCGGTTCGCTCATCGTCTCGATTTGGGAGCCAAGCAAGAGATGCTCCACCGGCATGCCCACTTCTTTGCAGATGTAGGCGGTGATGATTTCGTTATCGCCGGTCAGGACCTTGACGTCCACGCTCAGGCTGTGAAGCTGTTTCAAGGCTTCGATAGCCGTGTCCTTGGGCGGGTCGAGGAAGGCCAGGAAACCCAGCAGAATCAGGTCGGCCTCATCCTTGACTGAATAGACGGGTTCATCCGTGCCATTTGGCATTTCCTTAAATGCCAAGGCGATCACCCGAAAGCCCTGACCGTTCAGGTCGTCGGCTATCTGTCGGCGTTTGACGTCATGTGCTGCCTCAACCGGGATCACCTTTCCATTTAATTCCACGCGGTTGCACAGGCCCAGCACTTCCTCCACCGCACCTTTACAAATCAGGGTGTTCAATCCGACCTCATTTTCCACCACGACTGACATTCGTCGCCTCACAAAATCGAAGGGTATCTCGTCAATTTTGCGGTAATTCTCTTTCGCTTTCAGATGTTCTTCCAATTCTTCGTGGCTGAGGATCGCCTCGTCGAGCAGGTTCTTTAAGCCGGTATGGTGATAGCTGTTAAGGTAACCGTATTGCAGCACCTTTTCGCTGGGATCGCCGTTCACGTCCAGATGCTTTTCCAGGACGATCTTGCCTTGGGTGAGGGTGCCGGTCTTGTCGGTGCATAACACATCCATCGCCCCAAAGTTCTGAATAGCGTTCAGGCGTTTGACGATCACCTTCTTGCGGGCCATCGCGAGGGCGCCTTTGGACAGGTTAACAGTCACGATCATGGGCAGCATCTCGGGGGTCAGGCCGACGGCTACGGCCATGGCGAACAGAAAAGCTTCCAACCAATTGTGTCTGCTCAGCCCGTTAATAAGGAATACCGCCGGAACCATCACGGCAATAAAGCGGATCATCAGCCAAGTGAATTTGTTGACGCCCAAATCGAAGCTGGTCAACTGGCGCTGCCCGACGATGCTGGCGGCCAACGATCCAAAGTAGGTCCGGTTTCCGGTGTGGATGACCACTGCCGTTGCGGAGCCGCTCTCCACATTGGAGCCCAAGAAGCAGAGGTTGGGCAGATCGAGCGGGTTCTGAACGTCGGCCGGGCCCGGGGCGGCCTTCTTTTCCACCGGCAGCGCTTCGCCGGTGAGTGCCGCTTGATTCAGGAACAGGTCCTTGGCGGAAAGCACGCGCATGTCTGCCGGCACCATATCGCCGGCCGCCAGCCGGATGATATCGCCGGGCACCAGCAG
>CAISVF010000551.1 GCA_903888765.1 uncultured Verrucomicrobia subdivision 3 bacterium
CTGCCGATTAGTCGCCGGTCGTCGAAATAAGACCGACCACCGCTTTCGCCAGCGCGCCCGGCCATCCGGAATCCGGCCGACAAAACGGCGAAAAATGGCGATTTTATTGGCGATTTTGCAATTGTGAATAACTTGCGAATAAAAGATAATATGTTGTCCTCGAAACTTCGGCCGCAATGTCATAAAACCATCTCGCCGATAACCAAATGGTTTGGTGGGCGCAGTAGCGGCTTGACGGTTGGGCATCCGCACTTTGATCGGGCATTAATGGCTTGATTTCAAAGGGTTTTCAGGGGTTTTCGAGATAATTTGACGGGAAACGTGGCGGCAAGCGGAAAGACTTTAGGTTTTCGCTTGAATAACCGCCCAAAGCGCGGTTGACTGATCTTTGGCTTTGCCAAAATAACCAGTCAGCAGGCGAAGTGAATAAAACGCTAAAAACGGGCATTGGTGGCATATATGCAGATTTCCGCAGAAAAAATTTGGAATACGGCGCAGGAGCATCTCCGCGTCAAGTTAAGTCGCGACACCTTCAACATGTGGTTTGCCCCATTGAGGGCGTGCGCGATTGATACCCAGAACCTCACGGTGGAAGCGCCGAACGAATTTTGCGAGGTGTGGCTCAAGGACAACTACCTGGGCTTGATGCAGGATGCGGTCGCCATCGCGGCGGGCTGCAAACTGCAAGTGAAGTTCCATGTGGCCAAGGCGGCAACCGCCCCGGTTGCGCCGCCCACCAAGCCGGAAGCCTCCCCGGCCGCCAAAGGTAAAAACAACGAAACCACCCACGAACGAGCCAGCGTCAGCGGCGATCTCCTGTTCAACCCGAAAAACACCTTTGATACCTTCGTGGTGGGTGGCAACAATGAATTTGCCTTTGCAGCCTCAAAAGCCGTGGCCGATGCCCCGGGAAAAGCTTACAATCCCCTGTTCCTTTATGGTGGCGTAGGTCTGGGCAAGACCCATTTGCTGCAGGCCATAGGCCAGCATATTGCAGGCAATAAAAAGAATTCCAAGGTGGCCTACATGTCGTCCGAAAAATTCACCAATGAATACATCGAAGCCATCCAAAACAACAAGCTGGTGGCGTTTCGCAAAAAGTTTCGCCAGAGCGAAGTTCTGCTGATTGACGACATTCAATTTCTTGCAGGCAAAGAGCGGATCCAGGAGGAATTTTTCCACACGTTTAATGCCCTACACGAAGCCCACAAACAAATCGTATTAACCTGCGACCGGCCGGCCAGCGAAATTCAAGGGCTGGAACAAAGACTCGTGTCGCGCTTTGAATGGGGCCAGACTGCGGATGTTCAGGCACCGGACGTGGAAACCCGCCTGGCGATCCTGCATAAAAAGGCGCAAATCATGGGAACGACGCTGCCTGATGATATCATTAATTTTCTGGCAACCCGCATTCGCACCAACATCCGTCGGCTGGAAGGGGCGCTGGTCCGGGTCACATCCTTCGCTTCGCTGACGGGCAAGAAATTGACCGTCGAAGTGGTGGAAAATTTACTTCGCGAAATTCTGCATGAAGAAGGACGCCAAACCATCAGCATAGAGGTCATCCAGAAAAAAGTGGCCGAGCATTTTGACATCCGGCTGGCCGACATGACCAGCAAGCGGCGGCCGGAAAACATCGCTTTCCCGCGGCAGATTGCCATGTATCTATCGCGACAGATGACCGAATCTTCCTTGAATAGTATCGGCGAAGCGTTTGGAGGACGCGATCACGGCACAGTGCTGCATGCCTGCCGCCTGGTAAAAGATCGGATGGAAGTGGATTCGAATGTACGCCAAGTGGTCAACTACCTCGAAAAGCAACTGACCAGGTAAGTGGTTTTATCCAGATTTTTTCCAGCAAGTGGCCGGGCAGCGACATAAAATCATTACTTCATGTCTGTCATTGAAGTCAACAACCTGACCAAGGCTTTCCATTCGCATAAAAAACAGCCGGGTTTTTCCGGAGCCATCAAAGGCTTGTTTCACCGGCAGTATGAGCAAACATTAGCCGTCAATGCGGTCAGCTTCCGAATTGAGCCCGGAGAATTGGTTGGTTTTCTTGGACCGAACGGAGCCGGCAAGACCACCACGCTCAAGATGCTCGCCGGCCTGCTTTATCCCACGAGCGGTTCAGCAAAAGTTTTGGGCCACACACCGTGGGAGCGACATGATGATTATCGTCGGCAGTTCGCTCTGGTATTGGGCCAGAAAAACCAGCTTTGGTGGGATTTACCGGCACGGGAATCCCTGGAACTAAATGCTAAAATTTACGGCATCCCAAAAGCACTCTTCGAACGCACCGTAGGCGAAATGACGGAATTGCTCGGCGTCAAAGAAAAGTTAAACATCAATGTTCGCGAATTATCCTTGGGCGAACGGATGAAAATGGAGCTGATAGCATCGCTTTTGCATCAACCCAAGGTCCTTTTCCTGGATGAGCCGACCATCGGACTTGATGTTATTTCCCAAAAGACTGTCCGGGAATTCATCCGCCGCCATAATGCTGAGCAAAAAACGACCATTGTACTGACCAGCCATTACATGGCTGACATCCAGGAATTGTGCGAGCGCGTTATCATCATCGACCATGGGAAAATTTTCTTCGACGGGAAATTAAGCGAGATTGTAGATCGGTTCGCGGATTTCAAATTAATCACGATTCAGGCGCAATCGGGTAATCTGCAATCACTGGATAAATTGGCGGGGTACGGGGAAGTATTTGACAAAACCCAGACCTCGGTCAGGTTGAAAGTCAAACGGGATCGCGTCATCACAGTTTGCAAAGCTCTGCTGGATGAGCTGCCGGTTACAGACATTGATATTCAGGAAGTGCCGATTGAAGATGTCATCCGGCAGATTTTTGCCCGTTGACATAATTCGATTCGATTCAGTCTAACCACCGCAACCAAAATTCCCTCGGAAACGCCAGACCAAAGCCAATTTCGTTTCAGCTCGGCGTTTGGTATCCTCACTACTAACTGGCTACTCACTGACCTCTACTCCCGGGTTAATTTTTACCTGGGGTTAATGAGCGTGATTACCGCATAAGCCCAAATCCAAGCAAACCAGACCAACAAAATATAATCCTTCGATTTCTAAAAGAAAAAACCCGAGGAATAAATCCCCGGGTTTTTATAAAAGACTGGCGGCTACCTACTCTCGCGGAAGCTATACAACCACTACCATCGGCCATGCAGCGTTTGACGGCCGTGTTCGGAATGGGAACGGGTCGGACCACTGCGGTAATGCCACCA
>CAISVF010000552.1 GCA_903888765.1 uncultured Verrucomicrobia subdivision 3 bacterium
GTGAAAATATCCTTGAGCTGATCCAGCGAGAGTTCCTTGATGGGATTTTCTGCGTTCACATAGACGGAGAGGCCGTCAAGCGCGACCTTGTATTCCGTAGGGCGGGCATGGAAAACCTTGAGGCAATTGGCAATTTCGGCTGGCTTGGCCTTGCGCGAAGCGTCGCACAAATCCGTGGTCTGACTCTGGAGCGCGGCAAAGCCGGTGCCCGTGCCGCCGCCGGTGACTTGAATCTTGGTGTCGGTGTGCTGCCCCATGTAGGTCTCCGCCCATTTCTGCGCCAGAATGACGAGCGTGTCGGAGCCTTTCACGGTGATATTGCCGGCGAAGGCACCCGCGGCACAAAAGGCCAGGGCAAGGATCAATGCGATTTTTTTCATATAATTTTAGACGGAAATGAATGCTAAGAGAGCGTTACCAAAGAGCGATGATTAAAATTTCCACATCAAATCAGCCATCATGTGAATAGCCGTGCTGTTGAGGTTGACCGCCGGAACCGTCTGATTGGGAGGCGTGATGAGGTCGCTGAGATAGGCACTGACCGTGAAGGTCAATGAATCGGTAAACGAGTAGTTAAATTTTACCAAATGACCTTTTATATTAGTTCCGCCATACCAGCCCGAGCTGGCAATATGGTTGCCATTATAGAAGCTCGTGGAGGAACCCAAGTTGTCGGGAACATAATACGCTCCATTATCATCGTCGGTAAGCTGGTCATACCAGGCGTCGGCTCCGAGGTATTCGTAACGATACGAAATGTCCCAGGTCTTTTTAGTGCCCGATTTCCCGAAAGTCACCCCAACCCAATACCCATTGTTGTCTTTGGGCGCACTGGGATTATTCATAGCTTCACCCGACAACTTGATGGGAAACGTGCCCGTGTAGAGCGGAAACGTTTCGAGCGTATAGGTCACACTCGCATCCGCAATGATCGGGGTGTAACCGTACCGCAAAGCCGTCACCGTCGTAGTGCCGCCCGGGACTGCTTGGTTGTATTGATAACGCGTATTCCCTTGATTGATTGAAAGCGCGTTAGCGGTAGTCAGTTGGTCCGGGCTGACAATCGCAAAAGCACCCAAACCAAGGGAACTGGACCATTTTTCAGTCCATTTCGAATTCCATTGAATCTGGCCGCCCCAAAGAAAGGGGTCATGCGTGGACGCCGAAACCTCTTGAAGGACAAAAGCCCCACCTGTGCAGGCGATGTTCTGCTTGTCGTTGAAGGTGTAACCTCCCTGCAAAACCGCACCTTCCGGCGTCAAATCAGGATCAAACACCATGTACGTGAAGTTAAACGGATTCTCCATTTTGCCGACTGTGGTGGAAAGCAGCCAGCCGCCCGAATTAATGGCGGTCCACTTGCCATAAGCCGTGTCAATGTAAATGTTTTTGTCGCTCCAGTTACCCGTAAAGGTACTGCTTTGGGACAAGGGATTTCCGCCCGAGCCTTTGGCATCGCCGGAACCAAGGCGAAAACCAGCTTCCATGTTGTCCAGCATGTTCACAGTTACGCCAAACAGTAAACGGTAACGCAGCCGGGTTCGGTCAATCATCGCCTGGTTATCCCCCGAAAATTGCTCATAACGACCACGCACACTGCCGCTGATTTTGTAACCGGTCACCCAATCCGGCATGCCGGTTTTAGTTTGAAAGGCGGTGTTAAAATTTTTGTCCGCCTCATCCCGAAGATCCTTGGCTTCGTCAACCGTGAGAATTCCCTTGTCCACCAGCTTATCAATCAACGCGTCAGCGGACTGCGCCTGCGCCTGCGGCGAAAGGGCCACCAAGGCAGTTGCGCCAGCAAAGAAGGCAAGTTTGGTCGTCGTTTTTGATTTTCTCATTTGTGTGATCGGTTGTCGTAAACGGAAGACAGATTATTACAATAACGTTACATTAAAAAGACGAAATTGTTACAATCAGGTCACAAACATTGCTGGCAATTTGCGTGGCAATTCCCGGTCCTGATTCCCCGGGTGACGGCATGGATCACGGCGGGTGGGAACCTCGCAGACCATGCCAATACCCTCTTTTCGATGGGGGCGAGCGGAATGCTTAATGACCGGCATCCGGACTATTATCCGGAGTCTCCACACAAGCCGGAATGATTGATAGCCTTAAAACAAATAATTGCAACCTGACTGGTCCTTTGAAAGTCTATGCGGAAGATTATGAATGAGTTCATCCTGATGACGCATGTCCTGCTGGGAGTGTTCTGCCTGGTGGCCAGCGTCTGGGTTTTTGTGGAAGTGCTCCATGCGAGTGAAGCCAATCAGGGGCGCATCCGGTTTTTGAGCCGTGCCACTGCCGTGGCCATGTGGCTCGCCTTTTTGATTGCCGGCTATTGGTATGTGACCCTTTATCCAGCAGACAAAGCGATCATCCTCAAGGGGCCCTGGCCATTTGCCCACAATTTCTTCATGGAAACCAAGGAGCATCTGGTCATGCTGCTGCTGTTGCTGACGACCTATTTTCCCATCGTTGCCGCGAATCCACTCGCCAGGAACCCGGACGCACGCAAGGTGGTGCTCTGGGTGGCGGGTATGATCATCGTGCTCACCTTGACGATGGAAGGCGAGGGCGGCATCATTGCCATGGGAGTGAAAGCCGGCCTAAAACAAGCCTGCTTGAGCAAATAAAATCTTGTGCGTATGGAAACACCCCATCTTTCAAAATACACCCACTCTTTCGCCATCGCCCTGGCCGTCACGAGCGTGGTCAACGGCCTGCTCGTCATGGCCAAGGAAAAAAATCCGGCCGTCTTGGCGGCCATGAAAAGTCTCACCGGCCATCATTGGATCACGCACAGCGTGATCGTGGTGACGCTCTTTCTCGTTTTGGGCTGGGGACTGTCAAAAATCCGGGGCGGGATCGGGGTAAAACTCCATCAGGATAATCTGATCCGGCTGCTCGCCGGCGGCGTCTTTCTGGGCGCTTTGCTCATCGTGGGATTTTATTTGCTTGCCGATTAAATCAGTTTACCCGCCTCCATGCCGCGACTTGCGCCTCCCTGGTTTTCCGCCTTGTTCCTGGGTTTCATTGGATGGAGAGAAAGACCTCGGATTCGAGCGGGTGATCGCATTTTATGCAGTTCTGGTCGGGAGCGGATCGTGTGGAGAATCCGGTAAAGTTGGTTGTGAGTGTGTCGGACCAGAGTTCATAGCGCCGTAGGTTTTGACCGAAGCCAGCAATAATGTGGCGTAGGCGGCGACCGCCAAAGCGGGGGCATTCTGGTTGGCA
>CAISVF010000553.1 GCA_903888765.1 uncultured Verrucomicrobia subdivision 3 bacterium
AGGCGACATATGCGGTGACGGTGGTTTATGACGCGCCCGCCGGGGAAAAAAGCCAGGGTTTGGTCGAGGGCGACGCAGGCAAGGAAGCCGTTCAGCGACACACGGGAGCCGGTGGAGTTTTCACCGTTGCGCTCGGCTCCAAGTCTTTCACGGCAACGGTTCTGACTGGCATTGCCGTGCGCCAATCTCTTGGTCAGGTGACATTGGAACCGGGAAGCTATGAATTTTGCGTTAAGGCCAACGAAATCACCGGCGAAGAATTATTCCGCCTTCAAAGTTTGGAATTGGTGCCGCAAAGATAAATTCATGAAACATTCAAAAATATAATGAACTAATTATGAAGAACTCAATAATAGCCGCTTTGATGCTGGTGCTGCTTGTGCCAGCACACGCAGCTATTGAAACGAATTCAACATCTGCCGCAGTGTCTGGCGACAGAATTTTAAACGCGACAAAGGAAACGACCGCGCAGCGCGACGCGCGCATGGCGTGGTGGCGCGAGGCGAAATTCGGCCTGTTCATTCACTGGGGAGTATTCTCCGTGCCGGCGGGTGTCTACCAAGGAAAACAAGCACCTAAAGGCTCCATTCAATTTTCCGAATGGCTGATGTGGAGCTGTCGTATCCCCGTTCAGGCGTATCGGAAGTTTGCGCCGCAGTTCAATCCTGTCAAATACAACGCGGAGGACTGGGTGAAGGCGGCCAGTGACGCGGGGATGAAATACATCGTGATCACCACGAAGCATCACGACGGCTTTGCGATGTTCGACACCAAGGCGAGCGACTGGAACATCGTGCAGGCCACTCCCTACGGCAAAGACCCGCTTAAAGAGCTTGCCGAGGCCTGCCGTAACCACGGGATCAAACTCGGCTTCTACTACTCGCAGGCGCAGGATTGGGTCAACGGCGGCGCTGTCGGTCTCGGTAGCATGGGCACGAATGCTCCGCCCCGCTGGGACGCCGCCATGAGGACTAACATGGATGAATATATTGACAAAATCGCCGTGCCGCAGGTGAAGGAGATTTGTTCCCACTATGGGGAATTTCCCGAAATCATCTGGTGGGACACGCCGCGTGACATGAACACCAATCGCGCGCAAAAGATTTATGACGTCGTTCATGCGCTGCGTCCCAACATCATCATGAACAACCGGCTTGGCGGCGGCTATCGAGGCGACACCGAAACGCCTGAAGGGTTCATTCCCGCTCAAGGTTACCCGGGGCGGGACTGGGAAACCTGCATGACAATGAACGAGTCCTGGGGATTCAAGAGCACTGACAATGACTGGAAATCCACCCAGCAGCTCATCCGCAATCTCTGCGACATCGCAAGCAAGGGCGGAAATTATTTGTTGAACATCGGCCCGACGAGCGAGGGCTTGATTCCTGAACCCAGTCTGGAGCGGCTGGCCGAAATCGGCCAGTGGATGAAAGTCAACGGCGAGGCGATTTATGGAACGACGGCCACGCCCTTCGGCGAGCAACACGGTGCTTACAGCGAGACAGAAAAAGACAAGAAAGGTAAACCTAAGTTCATTCCCACCTGGGACTGGCGCGCGACCACCAAACCGGGAAAAATCTATTTGGAAATTTTTCAGTGGCCGGCCAATGGCAAATTTCTTGTGCCCGGGTTGCAGAGCAAGGTGGAGAAGGCATATCTGCTTGCTGATCACCAGCAGTTGCAAACCAAGGCCGATGCCACCGGCGTGATCCTTTCACTGCCCGCTGCGGCGCCCGACAAAACCGCCTCGGTCGTGTGTTTGGAAATTGCTGACCGGTCTGCCAAAGTCGCTGCGAACAAATGATGTTTCCTTACGCTTCCACCATGAAAAATATATTCACAATTTCAACTTCCGTCGCGTTGGCGGCGATACTCATCACTCAGCCGCTTGCAATTCGCGCCGAGAGCCAGTTGGAAAAAGATTTCAAAACGCCGCTCCAGGCGGCGCGGCTGCAAGCCTACTGGTTTTGGGTGGACTCCAACTTTTCAACGAACGGCATTACCAAAGATTTGGAGGCCATGAAATCGGCCGGGTTTGGGGCGGCGCTTATTTTGAACGTGGGTTCAGGAGCCTTGGCCAACCCGCCGTGGCCGGATCAAACCTACCACAGCCAAAAATATTTTGACGCGATCAAACATGCCGCGGCGGAAGCCGAACGCCTCGGCCTGACCATCGGCCTGGCCAACGCCCCTGGTTACACCGGAACCGGCGGGCCGTGGGTGCCGGAAGAGCAAAATATGCGGCGTCTGGTTTGGACGCAGAAAGACGTCGAAGGTCCGCAAAAACTCGACCTCGTTTTGACGCGACCAAGCCTGCCGGAATCCGGACTCACGCTCGCAAAGACGGGCAACCCGGCCAAAATATACGATGACATCGCGGTGCTGGCAGTTCCGGCAGGCAAGACCGTCGCGCTTAAAAAGGTTTTGGACATCACTGCCCGGATGCACGCCGATGGTCGGCTGGTTTGGGAAGTGCCTGCCGGAAAATGGTCCGTTTTTCGCATCGGAAATATGCCGACCTTGAAAGCACCCCATCCGGCGCCGAATGGACCCACGGCCAACCTGGAAGTGGATAAGATGGATCGGGAAGCCAATCTTAATCACTGGCACAACGTCATTGAGCCGCTCAAGGAAAACCTTGGCCCGCTTTACGGCACCTCCTTCAACCGGCTGCACATTGACAGTTATGAATGCGGCACCCAGAACTGGAGCAAACATTTCCGCGAAGAATTTATCCGGCGCAAAGGTTACGACCCAGTCCCGTGGCTCGTGAGTTTTGGCACGCCGGTGCTGGGCTACAAGCCAGGGCAGATGAACGGGAACATAATGGGCGGAATGCCTAGAAATGAAACCAGCCGAATCATCGAGTCGGCGGAGCAGACGGGGCGATTTGAATGGGACTTTGTTGACGTCGTCAACCGGCTGTTTACCGATAATTGGATTCTGGCCAAATCATTGATGGCTCCGGATCACATTCGGTTTTCGTTCGAGCCTTACGCCGGTCCGTTCAGCATCATCGAGGGCGCGGCGATTGCCGACATTCCCATGGCGACGTTTTGGACCACCACCAGTTGCGATTACAGCCTGACGAACATGAACGGCGACGGCACGGTGGCCATCGAGACACCAGCCGGAGCACGGGCGGCGGGCCGGACGATTATCAACAGTGAATCCTACACCTCCATGCCCGGGGTGAGCATGTGGACGGAAAAGCCCGCCTTGCTGAAATACATCGCTGATGGCGCGTTTGCTGCCGGCGTCAACCAGATGACCCTGCATCATTGGACCTTGCAACCCTTCGACGACAAATACCAGCCGGGCCTGACCTTCCACAAATGGGGCGTCCATTTTGGCCGCTTCCAAACCTGGTTTGAGCCGGGCAAGGCATATTTTAATTATCTCACCCGTTGTCAGGCCATGCTGCAACAAGGCGAGGAAGTCGTGGAAAGTCTCGCGATTGACAGTCCATTCCAGAGCAAAGCCAGCAAAGTCGTGGATCCCAGGACGCTGGAGAATCCGGTTCAAAAGTCCGAGCACTGCGATTTGATTTCGTCTTATGATTTCGTGAACGATGACACGCATGTGGTGGACGGCCAGGTGCAGCTTGCGTCCGGGAGGAAATATTATTATCTCACCTATCCGGCAAACGGGGTGGTGCTGCCGGAAGTGGCGGCGAAGTTGAAACGACTCCTCGATGAAGGCGCGACGCTTGTCACCACGCGGTTCAAGAAGTCGTCGAGTCTGAAAGACTATCCCGCCTGCGACCAAGCCATCGCCACCATCAGCGCGGGAATCTGGGACTCTGGCAAATATCAGGGACATTTGTTCGGCAGCACCGACGCGGCGGCGAAACAGTTGGGGCTGGTTTCGGATTATGAAATTCATTCCGCTAGGGGCGCGGATAGCGTGAAGGTGCTCCACCGGCATTCGTCCGAAGCCGACATTTATTTTGTGGTCAATCGGCTCGACCAGCCGCAGAACTTTACCGTGGATTTTCGTGTGCAAGGGAAACAGCCGGAACTGTGGCAGGCAGAAGATTTATCCATCGGCGACGCGCCGTGCTGGAAAGAGAATGGCGGATGCACCTCGGTTTCGCTGAGCCTGGGTTGTCATCAAAGCGTGTTTGTCGTCTTCCATAAACCGGCGGAACAGGCCGACCATGCCACCACAGTCACTGTGAATGACGGGACAGCGAAATGGAGTTTCAGCCGTGATAGCCAGG
>CAISVF010000554.1 GCA_903888765.1 uncultured Verrucomicrobia subdivision 3 bacterium
CGCAATGAACTGGAACAGCAATTGGCGACCATCTGGCAGACCGTCTTGCGCCGCCAGCCAATCGGCGTGCACGATAACTTCTTCCACCTGGGCGGTCATTCCCTCCTGGCCGTGCAAATGGCTGCTGAAATTAAGAAACAATTTGCCCATGAGTTACCCATTGCCACCCTGTTTCAATCCCCCACAGTTGCATCGTTGGCTCAGCGATTAGCAGATGAAAGCTGGAGCCCGGCCTGGCGCTCCATTGTCCCATTAAAACCGCAAGGCACCCATCCGCCATTATTTTTTGTACATGGTTGGGGAGGCGAGGTTTTTGGATTCTTGAAGCTGGTCAAACTCATGCCCACGGATCTGCCGTGCTATGGCATACAAGCCGTTGGCTTGGATGGCAAGACGGCACGGCATACCAGCGTTGAAGAAATGGCGGCTTTCTATGTGCAGGAAATCATCAAATTTCGACCAAATAGGTCAATTTATTTGGCAGGCTACTCCATGGGCGGCAACATTGCTTGTGAAGTCGCCCGCCAGTTGCTCAAGCAGGGACGACGTGTGGCCATGGTTGCCCTGATAGACTCTTATCCGGTTGGTCGAATCCCTTGGGTTTTTTATGTGTGGCCCATGTTCTCGCGGATTGCCCACCACATTAAGCAATGGAGCAAAATGCCAACCAGGGAACGTTTTGTCTATCTTGCGGGTCGGTGGAAGGCCTTTACGTATGTGGTCAATAAAAACCGTTCCAAAAAGGGTCCTGAAATAATTGTGGCTCCAACCACCACTGAAAAGCCCAAGGTGCCAGGATTTGAGGATTATTATTATGCGATTGCCTCAAAACACCAACTTGTTCCCTTTTCCGGTCCGGCAGACGCCTTTTTCACTGAGCACGAAAAAGTTCAATGGCGATGGTATTGGCGGTATCTCGCCCGAGGCGGAGTGCGTTTTCATCGATTAACCGGCGCACATTTACAACTATTATCACATCCGGAGCATCTGCCTTTTTTAGCTGATGCCTTGACCAAAGTGCTCCGCCAAAGACAACAAGAGAATGAAGAATTAAAGTAAATCACACATTAGCTTCGCCTCCTGACAGTTAGGTTAAAAAGAAAAGTTCACCCACCTCACTCATTCTAAATTTCGAGTTGGCCTATTCCGCCAACCGGTAAAAAATTTGGACTGCCGAAGGGGCGTTGGTGAGCACAAATTTTCCGTTTATAATGAGCGGTGTGTCATTGAGCGGCATCCAAATTACCGGCGGATTCAAATTTGTTGTGTATTGGGCACTAAAGCCTGCAAAGCTTGCCGGCCAGGATAAAACCACGTTATTACCGAATGGAATCACCGAAAGTTGCGGCAAAATGGAAGCAATTTGCACGCTGACATCGTCGAACCCAAACCAGGTTTGATCATTACGGAAAACGAATTGCAGCGGCGTGCTCGGGCTGGTGGCAGCCACAGTCAACTGAAAATTGGTCCAGGGTATTGCGGAGAGAAAATTGGTCAGACTGATCAGTTTGCTGCCGTTCCAATTGGCTTCAAAATATTTTGTTGGCTCATTGTCGGATGCTGAGAACCAGCATGACAGCAAATAGGTTGATCCCGGTGCGGTGGTAATGGGCTGGGAAATTGTGCCGTTCGAATATAATGTGCTCATCGCCGCGCCATGGTTACCGGAATGATTGTAATTCGTGTCCGGGTTGCCGACATTAGGCAGGACGCTGTTGTATCCGTAGGCGGCAAAATCACCGCCGATGGTCCAGCCGGTAAAATCCCCGGTTTCAAACCCGCCATTGACCACTAGATTTGAAGAGACTACGGTGATCGCTGGGCCATAGGTGACTATCTCTTGCCCCGCACTGTTGGTCACGGTGAGGCTGGGATAGTACGTACCGGTAGCAACGTAGGTATGTAATCGATTCTGCCCAGTGCCAGCACAGCCATCGCCGAAGTTCCAATTCCAAATGGCAATGGCATTTCCGTTGTCATCCACCGCATGCGCAGAAAACCGGACGGTCAATGGCAAATTGCCGCTGGCGGGCAGGATCGTGAACTGCTCACTTGGCGTTGGCGCAACCATGCCTGACAAACTGACATCATCGAAGGCAAGCCAGGTGTTGTCATCACGTAAAACAAACTGCAGGGTGGAACTGGCACTGGTAGCGGTGACGTTGAACTGGAAATTACTCCAAGTCATGGCCGGGAAATTCGACAAGCTCGCCAGCGCGGTTCCATTCCAATCAACCTCGAAATAGTTAGGAAGAAAACCGTCGCCTTGGAGCCAGCAGGAAAGAAAATAACTGGAGCCTGGAATGGTGGCAATGGTTTGTGAAATTGTGCCGTTTGAGTCCAAGGTGGCCATCGCCGCGCCATGGTTGCCGGAGTGAATGTAATTCGTGTCCGGGTTGCCGGCATTAGGCAGGACGCTGTTGTATCCGTAGGCGGCAAAATCACCGCCAATGGTCCAGCCGGTAAAATCCCCGGTTTCAAACCCGCCGTTGGCGACAAGATTGGTGCTGCCAACGGTCAAAGCCGCCACACTGCTGGTGACACTTCCGAATGCATTGGCCACCATCACCTGATATTTGCCGACGTCAGCGATTTGAACGTTGGTCAGGTTAAGTGTGGTATTGGTCTCGCCGGGAATCGTGGTCTGATTCACGAGCCACTGGTAAACCAGGGGTGGTGACCCGACAGCCACGACGGTGAAAGTCGCATTGCCGGAAAGCGTTGTGACTTGTGGCGAAGGTTGATGACTAACTTTCGGGGAAATGGCGGTAATCGGATTATACATCTGGTAATCAGTCTGCCAGGAAATGATGTCGTGATTGGCCCAGCCCTGTCCGGTGGCGGCGGTGAAGCCAATATATGCCTGCTGGCTGTGGATCGTGACCGCCAAATCGAGCGTTCGCGAAACCGTCGGGGCGTCGGGGCGAATGCCGGTGTTATTAACCCGGGCTTCGATTTTATTGCCATCATAATCAACCCAGGCAAACCACAGGTCGCCGTTTTTCATGTTCGGGGTGACCGGTGCCACGTTGGTTTCTCCAGGTAAGGAATTGAAGTTGCCGTTTACATTTATGCCGACATGACTGTCATTCGCATCGTTGTCCAGGGTTCCGTTGTTAAAGATGTCGAATTCCACGCCCACGCTGTTGGTAATGCCTGCATAGCCCATGCTGCCCCCTGCCGAGCCGAGCACCGGCAGATTGTTGGAAGAAATGACAAATACTATTCCATCGGCACCGCCATTAAGACCGCCGCAGTCGGTAAATCGAAAGGTGAAACAACTGCTGAACCCGGATGTGCTTACGGGAGCAGTGCTGACCACGCAACCCGACTGCCAGGGGGCGGCCTTAACTAATCGCATCACCTGGCCGTCGCTGGAATCAGTGATGGACCCCATCAACACTTCGGTGCCGGGAAAAACCAGCGCATTGGTATTGGAAAAATCTGGGTAATTTATCACCGCATTGGTAGGCACGGTCAGGCTGAATACATTGCCGTAGCCACTGGTACCGCCGTCGTGGCACGTGCCATAAAGAATGCCGTTGGTGATGGTCCCAGCCTTCGGCGTCATGCCATCGCTATTGGGAAATGGAGCTGCGCCATTCACGTCAAAGGGTCCTGAAAACTGGTGTAGCACGCCAAAACCCAAGCCGTTGGTGGTTAATTGATAGATGTGGCCATACGAGTTGAATCCCCAAAAATAACCCGCCGTGGATCCCACCAAGTGACCGTCATAATAGATCAGACTGTTGGGGTATTCACCTAGGCTGTCTTTGCTATTAAAACTATGCAAATTACTAAAGCTTGTGCCATCGGTGTTTAGGGAAAATACGGTGCCGGCATTCAGTGGCCCCAGATATTCCGCAGTGCCATATAACACCCCATTTGCCAACAGCAGGCAGTTGGGACCGGATCCATCACGATTGGTGAAGTAGCCGGCTCCCGCAGCCCAGACTTGGCCGGAAAAATTGTAAAGGTTCGCAAATCCCGAGCCATCGCTGTTGATTTTGAAAATGGTGCCGGACCCAAATGCACCCCCGCTTTTTGCGGTGCCATACAACGTGTTGCCGGCAAGAACTAGCGCCAGGGGCGTCGCCCCATCTTCGTTAGTGCCGGAGGCCAGAGCCGAAAAATGATGCAGCGCGGTATAGCCGGTGCCGTCGGTATTCATGATAAAAATCGTGCCGGCACCGCCTCTGCCACCCGCCGGCGTCACGCCAAAAAGGATGTTGCCCGCCAAAATCAGTCCCTCGGACAGACTATTCATGGCCCCATCGGCATTGGTGCTGGGCAAACCAGCGGTGGCTGTAAAATCGTGCAAAACTGTAAAGCCGGTGCCATTTTTTCCGATGGTGTAAAGCGTGCCGTTTCCAGCACTGCCACCGGCGGCGGTCAACCCAAATACGCTCTGGGCAGAGAAGGCCAGCCGTCCGCAAGGTTGTCCTCCGTCACTGTTGGTGGATGGAGTGCCAGTACTCCCGGGGGAAAAAGTGTGCAGCGCCGCCATGCCGGAACCATCCGTGCCCATTTTGAATAAGAATCCTTCACCTCCAGCGCCGCCAGATTGGGCCGAGCCATAAAGCGTGTTCTCCTGCAAAGCCAGTTCCGAAAATGGATTGCCACCGTCCGGGCTGCTCTTGAAATCATGCAAGTCGCTGAAAAGACCTGACTGCCCGTGAATGTTTGGTAAACACGTTGACATCATTCCGATTACCAATGCAGGTAGGAGTATATTTCGGCAGCCAAGGTATGGCTGGATCGGTCGAAGGAATTTCATGGCATTCATCTAATTCATTAATATTTATGCAAGACGTAGCGCTATCGTTGATTAACTCGTCAGGGAACTTGATTTCATGTTCGTCAAATGCTTTATTCTTATTCGGAGTTTATGATTTGGTTATTTGTGAACGCCCAGCGTGGGTGGTTTTTTTTGTGATTTTCTTCCTGCTTCACGATTTTGCAAGTTGTTTTTACCCGGTTTTTAGCAGATGCTTATGCATGGCAAAAAGCGTTTCCAGCCCCGTTGCCAAGGTTGCGGCAAAAAATTGTCACTTCCCGGTTTCCCTGGTGCTAATATTGATTTCGCGATAGACATTAAAACCCAGCGGGCCGTTTCCAAATTCAAAGCGCAAGGCCACGATATTTTTGGTGGCGAGATCTATTTTCACCTCGGATGCGCCGCAGGTGCATGGCGCCACCGCATGCGTGAGCTTTACAAATGTTTCCGGCGCTTCGGCGTACGCGGCAAACAGCGTGTAATTCTGACTCGCACGCGCGTCGCCATGTCCGGCGAAAGTGAGGATGTACGCGATGTCGCTGGGATGAACGAGCCTGACCGTCAAAGCACTGCCTGCGCCGTAGCCGCAAAATGTTTTTCCATCATTCAATGTTTCCTCACCGCCGGAACCGTTTTTGGTGGTGCCGTTGAACAACGCGCTGGCGTCTTTACCGCCGCCATCGTGTGCGACAGTTTCTTCCGAGGTTGACGCAATACTGACGAGGCCGGTTTTCACGGTGTCAGCTTCAAAGCTGGTCGCAGAATCGCTCGCGATTTTTGAAAAAATTGCCACGCCATTCGCATTCGTAAAGTCGCCAGGATGCGGTGCGCTGACAAACTGCTTTTCAGCCACCGTCGCGTCGCGCGGCACTGCGGTTTTTAACAAGTCGGCCGGAAGATCGGCAGTGAAATGATAATTCCCCGAGCCAACTGAATATACAGCCGCATTGCCTTCCAGACCAAGAAACTTCACTCCCGGCACCTTGCTGACTGGCTTGCCTGATTCGCTGACGGAATGTTGGTCGTGCGTTGGAATATAAATTTTCGCCGACGTGTTCACCGGCACGGTGGCGTTGAGCGTAAAGATACCCGACTCGATTGTCCAATCGCTCACGATGCGGCCATGCACGGAATCGTAACTGCCCCGCGCCGAAGTCAGGCCGCTGGCCGGATCAGGCTGTGGAGCGAGGATGAATTTTTTAAATCCCGGGCTGGCGGGATCAGGCCGGATGCCGAGCACGGACTGGTAAAGCCACATGCCGATGGCACCGCCGCAGGACGGCATCTGCGCGCCGCCGCCGTTCCAGCCTTCGGCGAAGACGCCGTCGTGGATGAGCGTTTTCCAGCTGGGATAATCTTGCTGGTTGACCATCTTGTTGGCCAGAGCGGTTTCGCGCGCGTCGGTCAGGGCATGGAGCAGAAAAGGCAGACCGACAAAGCCCGCGCCCTGATGATCCTTGTGCGCGTGAATGGCCGTGAGCAATTTTTGGTAAGTCAGTCCGCGCAAATTATCTGGCACCACGTCCAGCGCGAGCGGCAGCGCCTGCGCCGTCTGGTTGTTCGTCTGGCTGCCGTAAAGTCCATTGGTGAAGTTGAGAAATTTTGCATTAAACCGCTGCTGCACGGCGTTGGCGATGCGGGCGTATTTTTGGGCATCGGCCTTTTTCCCAAGCAGAGCCGCTGTCTGGCTGACAATGGTGGCGTAATGATACCATGCGGGCATGTCCAGCAGCGGCGCGGGCACGGCGTCCTTGCCGCCAAACGGATTCTGCCAGTCGCCGGCGCCTTTCCAGCTCAAGATGCCTTCGCGGGCTTCCGGCGAATTCGTATCGCCCCGGTTCAAATACGGATAGTCACCCCAGCCGCGCACCGAGCCGCTGGCGGTCAGATTGCCGAGAAAGTCCACATAGCGGCGCATGGTGTCGTAACTTTCGGCCAGCACGCGCCGGTCGCCGTAGTATTGATAATGCTGCCACGGCAAGAGCACCACCACGCCGCTCCACCACGGCGAATTCCAGTCATAGACCTGCCGGCCGACGACCGGCAGCACCGAGCCGACATAGCCCGACTCATCCTGACCATCAGCAAAGTCCCGCCACCATTTGCGATAAATGCCCGCCACGTCAGTCAAATATGCCGCCGTCTCGAACATGCCCTGCATGTCCTGCGTCCAGCCTTGCTTCTCGCGCATTGGATCCATCGGCTGGTCGCCGTCATAGTTGAGATGGGTTTGCAACAGCGCCGCGTAGATCTGGTTGAACCACGGATTGGAACAGGAAAAAGTGCCGGCCATTTTCAAATCAGCGTGCGCGAGCTGAATGGTCACCGCGTCCGGCGTGAGCGGCTCGATCAATCCTTTCGCCTCGATCTCCAGCGGGCCGGAAAGATACATGAAACGCGGCTCCAGAACGGCCGGCCCGTTCGTTGCCAGCGTGAAGACCAGCGGCGGCGTTTTGTAACTACCCGACTTGCCGAGAATGGTGATGGTCTGTCCGGCGTGGCCGTTCACTTGCACGCGCGGCCAGCCGGCGCTCAGGATTTTAAAATACGCGCGGTTTCCAACGATGCGATCCGGCTTAAATTCGCCGACCACGCGAATCGGCGGTCCGAGCGGCGATACCAGTTTGCCGCCGAGCGAACTGCTGATGGCGACCCGCTGCCAATCGCGGTCGTCAAAACCGGGCCGATCCCAGCCGGGTTTGGCCAACCGCCGGTCTTCGGTGTAAGCCGCAAAGGTGTCATTATCCACAATCTCACTGCGCGCCCATTTCCAGGAGTCGTCCGAAGCGATGGTCTGGCGCGTGCCATCCGTATATTCAATTTCGGTTTGCACCAAAACGCGCGGCGGGCCGTGGCCTCCATGACGTTCGCCAAAACCGCCGCGTGGCGTGCTGAAAAATCCGTTGCCCACGGTCACGCCCAAAACATTCTCGCCGCGCGCTAGTAGGGGCGTGACATCCAGCGTGAGATAATTCACCCGCTTCGTGTAATCCGTGAAAGGCGGACCGAGCACCGTGTCCGTCGCGCGCTGGCCGTTGAGCGTCACGTCCGCCATGCCGAGCGCGGCGATGTAGAGCGTGGCGCGTTGAATTGATTTTTCAATCGCAAACGACTTGCGCAGCAGCGGCACGGCGGTGGTCGGACACGCGTCCGGCGGACACTCCTTTCCGTCGCTGGCGGAAGGCATCCCATCCACCAGAAAGACCGCGTGACCGGAACTCCAATCCGTGCCAGCTTCGCGCGTGGGCCGCATCAGCGCCACGTTGCGGCCGCCGGAAATGACTTCCATCTGGCGGATCACCGCTTTGCTTTTGCCGTGCGTTTCCTTGATCCAAAGCCGGACGTGCCGCGCCACGCGATGATTCACCGGAAACACCTGCGCGCCGGGCGCGGCCGGCTGGAAAATATGGACCGATTGGTCCACCAAAATTTGCGGCTGGTAAAACTGCGGCTCGTCCGCACCTTCGATCAGGAAACGCGTCGGCGCGGAATTGGTGTCGTTGAAAAAGAGCCGGATTTCGTCAACTGGCATTGGCGCGCCCAAATCCACATCCGCGCAGCCGCCGGCAGCGACCACCAGTCCGACCGGCCGCACGTCTGGCGGCATGAACCATTTTGCGGCCGTGATCCATTTCGCCGACCAGTCTTCCGGCTGCAACAAACCGGTCGTCCATGAAGCTGGCGAACTCCAATCGGAAACTTTACCGGTCTGATCCCAAACGCGAACTTTCCAAAAACATTCCTTCCGCGATCGCAACGGACTTCCGGCATAGGGCACGGAAACACTCTCGTCGGAATTTACTTTGCCGCTGTCCCAAAGATCGCTTTTGTTTTTTGCCAATAACTCCGGCCTGGAGGCAACGAGAATTTGATAAGCCGTCTGCCGCTCGCCGCGCACCTCGGAATCGATATTCCAATGCAACAGCGGCTGAACCGCATCAAGGCCCAGCGGGTTGGTAAGATATTCGCAATGCAGACTGGTCACCGAGGCGGCGGCCAGTTTTGACGTTGCGGCAACGAGCACGATGGCGCGGATGTATTTTCTAAATTTCTTCAAATTATTGGTGGAGGATAAATTAATTCTAATTAGTTCTGATTTGTCATTTCGCCAGAACGTTGGCTGGTGAGACTGCCGTTTGGCCGCACCACAATCAGGCAACCGATTGACTGATGAAAATCTGGCAACAAAATCAAAAGAATCCGGTATTTTTTCACTTTTGAGACGCTTCTCCGATAAGGTTGATTTCGCGATAGACATTGAAACCGAGCGGGCCGTTTTCAAACTCGAAGCGAACGGCCACAACCTTGTCGGCCTTTACCGGCAAACGTAATTCCGATTGGCCGTCAGCACATTTTTTGGATCCGGAAGTCAGTTGGTCAAATTTGTCGGGCGTGTCGGCCTGAGCCACAAACACGGTGTATTTCTGGCTGGCCCGCGAATCGTTGTGTCCGCCGAAAGTGCGAATCTCTTTGAGGTTACAGGGCTTTGCCAGTTTGAGCACCAGCCAATCGCCGCTGCCATAGCCTCGGAAAGTCTTGCCGTCATCCTCGGTTTCACTGCCGCCGGAACCGTTGCGCGTGGTGCCGTTGAAAAGCGCGCTGGCGTCGTGACCGCCCCCGGAATGCGAGCAGTGGTCTTCAGCGTGGGCCAGAAAGCGATGCAGCAAATCGGCTTTCACGACATCCGCTTCGCAATCACCGGCAGGAACCTCGCTGGTGCCGCCGCTTGCGGCTATAGTTTCAGTTTGAACCTCCGCTAGTTTGTAGGCCGACTCGAAATGATGATGGCCGGCCGGAATGCGCTCGGTCTTGGCCGGCAAAATCACCTCGGCTTCGGTGCCGTCCGGAATTGTAACGTCGAGTGAAATTTTCCCGCCCGCCCACTTCCACGAAATTTCCACATCGCCGTGCGGTGTCGGAACTTTTCCTTTTGCCCAGGTTAAATCACAAACCTGCGGGCGAATCGTCATCTTTTTGAACCCCGGCGAAGACGGCTCCACGCCTAGGATGCGTTGGGACATTTGCACCAGCGGCGTGGAGCACCAGCCGTGGCTCAAGTCGCCGCTGTTCCACATTTCATGGAACGATTGTGTTTCCGGCAGGATTTGCCAGCGCCGCATTTGCTCCGTGCCGTATGGCTCAAACCGTCCGGCGTGGTTTATCGCCTGGAAGACCCAGTGCATAAACCACGGCTGGGTGTTAAGTGGTTTTTCGGCGAGCACTTTCTCGACAATGCCAGCCTGCTGCTCCTTCGGTGCCAGATCGTAGAGCACCGCGAGCAGGTTGACGTGCGGACTGAAGGTTTCGATGTCCTTGTCTGCCGGCAGCCATTGCCCTGGTTTCACCGAGGTTTGAAACGGCTTGCCATCGCGATAAAGCGTTTTGTCCGCGACCCACAACTCGCGGTTGAAAGCCACGGTTATTTCCCGGCGCAACTTGTTGTATTTTTCCACGCGCGCCGTGTCGCCCATTAGCGCCGCCACGCGGGCGGCCATTTCCAAGCCATGATAGTAAAAAGCCGTCAGGTAACCTTGACCAATCACCGCCGGCGGATGGTGGCACCCAAAGCCGGCGATGTTGACCCAGTCCATGAACATGTAATTTGGCGCTTCGGAGATCAGGCCGTTGGTCCCGCGCCAGGTGGTGTAGGTGTCGAGTAGTTCGTGAACGTATGGGGCCATCTCCACCACCAGCGCTCGATCGCCGGTGTAATCATAGTAATCCATCAGCATTTGTAGCCAGCCGATGGAATAGCTGGTGTGAAAGTTGTGGTAATTTTCATCTTTCATCAGCCACGCAAATTTGCGCACATCCTGCCGCGCCAGCCACGGCTGCGCGAAGGCGTAGTGGTTGACCATGGATTCGATCAGGTAATCGCCCGGATCACTGATCGGCTCCTGATGGTTCGGCGAATCGAGGTGATGGGTTTGCAAATTGATCTGCACCGCCCAGCGTGACACGGCCCAGATGCGATTCAACTGCTCGTCGCTGCATGCGAATTCCCCGCGATACTCCACCGGCTGCGAGGTGAAAATGGCATCGGCACTTTGGATCTTTAAAGGTTCAGTGACATTTTTCAGTTCCACCGTAAACGCCGGTACAATTTCGTCCATGAAGGGAAATTCCAGCGTTTCCCGGCCGCCGCGCAGTTTGAAAGTATAGTGACGATGCGCCTGTATTTTCACCGTTGCCCCCGTGCCGCCCTCGACCGTCAGCGCGGGATAACCGCTCAGGACGCGATCAAAGACCACTTTAAAGCTGCCGTCGTTGGTAAAGATACCGCTTTGCGGCAAGCCCTCTGTTCGGCGCGCGGGGTAGTGCGCCTCCATCAAGGGCGGAATTTCGCTCGCCACCAGCGGGGTTTCGGCATTTGTCTCAATTTGGGACACGCTCCACTTGCGGTCGTCAAAGCCCGCCAGCCGCCAGCCAGTCGGCTCCTTGGTCAAATCGCAGGTGGTATCGTTGGCGACCTGAGTCGCTGGCTGCGAACGCCAGCTAGCATCCGAAGCCACCGACGCTTTTTGCCCTTTGGCATCGGTGATTTCCGCCTCGAATAAAAATCCCGGCTGACCACGCGAGGCGGTGAAACCAATTGGCCAATGGCTGAACACTTCCGCCGCGATGACATTCGTGCCTTCGACAAAGTAAGGTGTCAGATCGCGACAGTCATAGAACCATTTCCGCGTGCTGCCGCCGGCATAATCGCGGCCCATGTCCACCGGCCCGCGCGCTACCAGTCGTCCGTTGACATACAGCAGATATTTCATGTCGGCAGTCAGCCAGGCTTTAACAGCCTGCGGCTTTTCCGGTAAAACCATCGTTTTGCGAAACAGGACGGCTGGCGGCGCCGGTTGCGCGTCCGCCCAAATCCATTTGCCCAGCTTCGGCTCCGGCTGGGTGCAATCGCTGTTAAAAAGATAACCGACCGACTGGACGCCATTGGTATCCACCCGGACCGTCATTCCTGGATATTCAATCGGGGCGGCAGAGTGCGGGTCAGTAGCGGATAAATCCGGGGCCTGCTGTGCCCAAGCCAGCATTGGGACTACGCCCAGTGCCCAGTGCAAAAACAATGGAAAGTGTTTCATGTCGTCGTCGCAAAATCATGGCGTATAAACCGCTTTCTGCAACCTCAGATAATCAGTACCACTAACTGAGAATGGCTGATTCATGAGGTGCCGAGTCGGAAACGGGTGATCCACCACGGCGACGTCCCGGCAGGCAACGAGGCAATAAACGATCACTCGTCGTCAGCGATATGTAAACCAGATACGATAATTTACGCTAAACATTACAATTATTTTTATATGAAATCAATTTACCTGACCGACATTAGCGCAACTTTTTCTGTGCGCGCGGCAATAATCACCTTTTTCAGGGTGGTTTATACAGTGGTCATAGGCTGCCTCTACAGAGGGCAGGCAGATCGTTAAAACCTTCCCGAATCTTATCGCTCCCGCAAAATTTTACCACCACACTTTCGGTCGCTTACCGATTATCCTGTATTTGCCTATCTGAGTGGACCAAACATGGAACTACTTTATAAAAGCAATGTAAGCCCACCCATAAATGGCGGGTTTTGTCACAATTTGTCACAATTTGTCATAAAATGTCACAATTTGTCCTATTTTGTCGGGCCGGAATTTTGTGCGCCAGGCTATGTTTACCTATTTTAGACTATTCAACGATAATCGCAAACTGCTGCGACAGGGGGCAGAAACATAAAGTTTACCGATTTTTACCGAATTTTACCGCTACTGCAAAACTTAGCCGCCCATTCTTTTATCTTAGAAACCGCCATTGAGCTGAACCGCGAACCACGCAAAC
>CAISVF010000555.1 GCA_903888765.1 uncultured Verrucomicrobia subdivision 3 bacterium
ACTCGCATCGGCAGGCGGGACGCCCGCGCCTCCCTTGTTCACCGCGCGCCAGACGCGGCGGATGATGAGCCAGTCCAAGAGCAGAAGAATTCCAAGAAGCACCGCAACAAACAGCAGGTATGACAATGGAACCGTCGGAGGGAACGTGCGTTTCCATCCTAGGTCTGCAGCCCAAAGACCAAGACCCACGGCTACCAAAATCAAACCATCCAGCGCGAGTAGCGGGAACAGCAAGCCGTCGAACACCGCCAGACACAGGCCGTGAAGTTTTCCCGCCGAGCGGCGGATTTGCGCGACGGCGATCCAGCCGAGAAGGGTGTTCAAGGGCAAACAGAAACAACCCACCAGACAAAGCAGCAATATAACCAATTTCGCCGGTCTGAAAACCGGCGGCTCGTTGAGAAGCACCACGCTGGTTGGAGCGACTTGGCTCACGATGGCCGCAAGACCAAAAGCGACCACTGCCAAGAGCAAAAAGCAAAAGCCCACGATGGCCGTGCGCGAGAAGCGCGGGACGATTTCCGAATGGCGATTGCCGATTTCCGATTTTTCAGTTTGAGCCTCCTCACGTCGGCTGCTACCGGGGCCTGCGGCCGCGCGCCCGATGCGAAGGAAGATCAGAAAATCAACCAGCCCGATGGCCAGGGTGGAAAGGATTCCCACCACATTCCCAAAGTAAAAACAGAATATCATGGGGGGAATGGACAAGGCCGGCAGCAACCCGGCAAAATACCAGGTGCGGATCGCCGCTGCCGGTTTCCCCGCCGACTGGAGGCTGCGCTGGGAATCAGCCCAGTTTTGCCAGGCAGTCACCACGCTGACGATCACAACCAGCAGACAGACCCCATAGAATATACCGTTGGCCAGTTTCCAGCCGAGGGCATTGGTGAGGTCGCGGTAAAAAAACAAGTTCAACGCGAACAACAAAATGGAGCCGGCAAAAACGGACGAGTTGCGCCAGAAATTTCGGCGCAGCAATTGCCCCGCTTCGCTGGGTGAACCCAGGGTGATGAATTCGTCCAGGTCGCCGGGCGGAATCGTTTCGCCCCGTGCGCGGCGAAGAGCCGTTTGGATGAGGGTAAACCATTGCGCGACCAAGCGGTTGGTTTCCCATGTGGGCGTCCACGGTGACCAGCACGGGGTAAAAAATCGCGTTTTCTGCCGGCCAGCTTCTTCGTGGGTAACGCTGATGTAGTCCAACCCGCCGGGCTTCATCCAGCGTGAGAACTGGCCGATCTTCAATTCGCGAATGGATGCGAGCGGGATGCGCAGCGGACTTTCGTCGCCGGCGTAGGTCAGTTCGCGGTCATTGATTTGCAAGATGCCTTTGCCTTCGTAGAGGTAGATTTTTCCCCAAAGCGTGCGCAAATGTTCTGGCGAAGAAATGCAGCTCATCCCCATCCCGGCGGTGGCGGCCCCGCCGGCATCCGGGCTGCTGGCAATGTTCTCGACGCAGGTCTTCACCTCGCTGACCTGCTGGTAGCGGAGTTCGGGATTCTTTTCCATCGCGCGCAGAACGATTTCATCTAGGCGTACGTTAATCTGCACCTTGCGGGACGGCGGCTGGAGTTTCTTGTCCGGCAGTTCGCCGGTGAGCATCTGGTAAAACACCACGCCCAGTGCGTAAATGTCCGCACGATGGTCCACCTCCCCCGGCGCTTGAATCTGCTCGGGCGACATGTATTGTGGCGTGCCCATGACTTTGCTGGCGTCGGTCAGCTCACTGGCAGGGCTCGTCACTCCGTGCGCGCCGGCGCCTGTTGACAAATCACCAGCGGCGGGCAGAGGACTGCCCGCCCTACCTTCGATGATTTTGGCGAGGCCGAAGTCGGCGACTTTTACGCGGCCACGGCGGTCGAGCAGGATGTTTTCCGGTTTGATGTCGCGGTGGACGATGCCCTGATCATGGGCAAATTGCAGCGCGTCGCAAATCTGCGGCACGATGGCCAAGGCTTCGCGCGTGGACACGCGGCTGGCGGCGAGCAGTTGGCGGAGATTGACGCCGTCCACAAATTCCATGAGGAAATAGAACTGGCCGCTGGCTTCGCCAAATTCGTAGAGGGTGACGATGCCGGGATGATTGAGTTGGGCGAGCGCCTGAGCCTCGCGGGTGAAGCGGGCGGCAAAGGCCGGTTCCTGGCCGATGCCGGGCGGGAGGATTTTCAGCGCGACAATGCGGTTCAGTTTTATCTGCCGGGCCTTGTAAACGGCGCCCATGCCGCCCTTGCCGATGAGTTCGAGGACTTCGAGTTGCGGAAACAGTTTGGCGATGTCCGCAACGGACGGCGGGACAAAAGTGGAACGGGCGTCGGATCCGCTCTCCGTTTCCACGCCCGAGGGGAACCCGGCCTTAACGAGGCATTCCGGGCACAGGCCCATCGGCCCATCGGCGGCGAGCGGCTTCTGGCAACTGGGGCAAATTCGTTTCGTTTCCATATTGTTCCTTTCACCCCCTGCTTAGGAATTCCGGGCGAAAGGTTACAGGGCAAAGCGATTAAACCAAAAATATCGGCAACGGGAAACAGGCGAATCCGGTCAAGCGCCCGCCAGGACGACAAACAGATGGCGGAGTTCATCATCCACATCCCCGGCTGCGACAGTGGTCCGGGCGATCTCGTCCCGCAA
>CAISVF010000556.1 GCA_903888765.1 uncultured Verrucomicrobia subdivision 3 bacterium
CGATTGAGGGGTATTTGGCGGGCGCGATAAACCACGCCCATGGCACCCCGCCCGGCCTCCGCGAGGAGTTCGTAATCGCCGAAGGTCGGCGGGGGCGGGGGGACGTCGCCGGCATGGCGGCCGGGAACGGAACCGAGCACGGAAATGCGGCCCACGCAGAACGGGCACAATCCGCCGGTCACCCCGGCACTCAGCGGGCTGCCACAGCGCGGACATGTTTGACCTTCGGCCACGTTAGGATGCATCGGTTTTGCGCGCCGGGGATGACGCGCTAACCGAACAAGGCGCGCAATTCATCCTCGGCCTCGGAAAGCGTGGTGGTGGTTTTTGCAGCCTCGCTCACGGCCAGTTCGCGCAGGCGCAGGCGCAGGCGGCGGACATTGGCGGCGACCGTGTTGGGGGTGAGGCCGAGTTTTCCGGCCACGGTCTCATATTCACCCGGTTCCACCTCGCGCCCCAGAAACTCCTGCAACTGCTCAAATTGGTGGCCGCGCCCCGCCTGGCTCTGCTCCGAGCGTAACGCCTGGAGCGCGCGTCCGATCAGCGCTGCCGCCCAGCAGCGGTCGAACATTTTATCAGGCGAATCAGTTTCAATCTGCTCGTAGCGGCACCGCTCCTCGGCTGCCATGGCGTCAAAGGAAATGGTGGGCAGTCCGCCGCCGCGTTTGGCAGCGGAGGACCGGTCATACTGGTCCGAGAGAAAATATTTCAAGGAAGACAAGAGGAAGGTGCGAAAACGGCCTTTTTCCGGGGCGACCCGGGCCAGCGACTTGCGGCGGATCAAGGTGGTGAAAAATTCCTGCACCAGATCCTTGGCCTGCTCCGGACAGGAAACCCGCCGGCGGACATGCGCATAAACCGGGAACCAATAGGTGTTGGCCAGTTTTTCCCAGGCTGCCATCGCCGCCGTGTTTTCCTCGGTGCCTGCGGAAAGGACGATGCTCCAATGGGTCGTGGCAAAAACCCCGCGCCGGCCGTTTTGCGCCTCAGCATCTGGCATGGGGGTGATAATTACTCGAAATAAGGTTGTTCATCAAGTTTCATTGTAAAATGAGGAACTCACTGGGTGCGGCTTGACAGTATTCTTGGAGCCTCCAGGCCGCTGACGCTTCCAAACCGGCGAAGGCGGATGGATTGACCTGCGGGATTGCGAAGGGTGAAGCGGCGTAAACGCCACGCGCCGCGCCCAGGGGCAATTGAGCACAGGGCCAAGATGCCCCCGCACTCGCTGAAACTCGCCGGCGAGACGGGAATACGGAGATCCATGTCCGGACTCAGCGTGTCCGCCAGCGACCATTTGAATTGTGGTGAGGCCGGTCAGGGAAGGTTTATTGCGCGAGGCGGAAGAATTTTTGGCGATCATCCATGGGCAGCGCGGCTTCGTAAATCGCACCATGGACCTGCAAAGCGGGCTGCGGAATCAAGTCAGCCCACGCGGACGGCGAAAGTTGCGGCGTTGATTGGAGGTTGAAGATGCCGGCATTGGTGGGCCAGGATAAAACAAGGTTGGCACCGAGCCAAGAGAGGGAAATCCGGGGTGCGTTTGGCAGGAGGATGGGCAGGGAAAAGTTGCTGGTATGGGCCAGGCCATTGTGGGCGCCGGGCGCGGTGGCCGAGTAGTTGGCGGCGACGGTGACCCATGCGGTGCGGGCGAGATTCAGGGCGCTGATATCGAACTCAAAAACTCCGACGGCCGGATTAAGGTCTTGGGGGCCGTTGTCAGTGAACGAGCCGAGATACTCGCGGCCCTGAGCGAAACCATAATAGCTGGTTGCCGACGTGGCGGGATCGGTATAGCTCAACTCCGGTAGCTGAAACGATTGTCCATTTGTCCAGGCTTCTTCATCCGCCAGATAAACGTCCACGACAATATTGGTGAACGGCGCGATGCCGGTCGGGCAGCGGCCGCGCAGCCGCGCTGAGGTGGAATTCGTGGTGAGTTGCGGCATCAGGGTCTGAGCGGTGTCCAGGAACGGCGCGAAATAATTCGTGAATGCGGCCAGCCGCCCGCCCGCTCCATCCGCATAGGTGAAGGGTGCCAGCGCACTGCCGATGAGGCGATTGCCGCGCAGGGAAATCTGCGCGCCCGCCTGCGCGTCCAAAAACTCCGGCGCAGCGCCTCCTGCCGGCGCGGGAAATAATGACCCGAACGGATAGTTCAGGTTGATGACATTGCCTTCCAGCGTGTCGTTCACCCCATCAAAATCCGAGCCAATGCGAAGTGATCCGTAGGATTCAACTATCCCGAAAACCGGCACGGAATTGGTGAAACGGGTAATGCCATCCACGCTCAGGCCAAAATAGTTTCCCGCCACCACCATGTTTGTGCCGGTCCGGCCATACCATTCGATCAGCTTGTTATCATACGCAAACACCACACCGCCGAAAACATTGCGCTCCTCGGCGTCGTTCACCCCGTCGCCGTCCGTGCCAATGACGAGATTATCGGCGGAATCGGTTTCGATAAAAGCCTGGAGCAGGTGGTCCGGCGTGCCATCGGCCAGGAAATCGGTTTTGCCATCGGGAAACACGTTAAAGAAATTCCCGGAGATGCGCAGATTTTTGCCTTCCAGGATGACCGGGATGAATTCACCCAGGAACAGGTTGAACTGGGAACGGGCGACGGCGGGAGACGCGGCCTGGGGATCCACCCCAATGGTGGTACCATCGCCGGCGGAGCTTTGAAAACTGGTGACTCCGGCGGCGAATTGAAAGACCTCCGACCGGTTCGGTCCCAGGCCCAACCAGCAGCCTTCCACATGGCCGTGGGTGGCACCGGTGGCAAAGGAAACCGCGTAGCTCGCCGGCGACCCTTCGGTGAAATCACCGAAGCCAGGTCCCAGAAAGGAAAGCCCGCGCAGGGTGACATTCGTTGCGCCCTTCACGAGCAGCACGCTGGCCTCTTGCAGGCTCAGCCCGGGGAGGTCTTCGCGGTGCAAGCCACCGCGGCGGGAATCCAGGACAATTTGCAGGTGCGCGTTGTTTGAGGCGAGAATCGTATGGGTGTTGGGCTCCGCCCCCGGCTGGGAATAGCCGTCAATCGTGACATGGTGATTCGTGATGGCGGGATAGCCGTTATCCGGATCGAGCGGCGGCGTGACCAGATAGAACGGCCCGGTGCCGGGCAGATTGAAATTAATGGTATCGCCATCCTGAAGGAGCGCAATGGCTTGCACCAGATTCGTCTGGCCGGGCGCAGAGGCGGTGTTATCCGCCGAATTGACCACAATGACCCGGGCCTGCGCCAGTAAAGACAGGCCCACCAGGCTGAGCACTCCGAACCTGCTGATTAAATGATTCATAGTTTTTGCGAATCAACAACAAAAACAAAACTGAATTATTGGAGCCTAATCCCGGCGAACCGCTGCCGTCAATCTTTTCTGTGTGCCCGGAAAAAGTTGCGAGTGGTGGTGAGCAAACAGTCACTCAATACCAGTCACGATGCTCATCAGACTCAGCCTTGACGAGTGAGGTTGCCTAGCAGGGCGGCCACGTGGAACTGTCGGTTGAAGCGACCAGGGTAGATGCCGAGCCATCATTTGCTGCCGGCGCCCGGGTTGGAGCGGGTCGCGCGGGAGGTGACGTTCACCAAGGGGAAAGCGTTTCTGCCCCGGGTTGGGAATGCCGGCAATGGGTGTAAACGCAGATTAAAATAAACTTTAAAAAATAAAACTAAATTATGTGTATCTAATTCGCCGGGGTGGGTGTAGGTTGTTAATGCAATGAAAAGAAATCATCCGCGCTAGTCACTTTGATCGGAAAAATTTATTTATATGAAAATCAATCAACGGCTGCTAATCGCGCTGGCCTGGACGTTGCCTTGGGCCAGTGCCAACGCCACCATTTTCACAGCCAGCACCACCATCAACGGAGGCGACACCGTTTACGATGGCCAGGACATCGTCGTGAGCAACTGCACGCTCACCGTCAGCGGGCCGCATCTATTCACCAGCCTGCTGGTGACGAGCAACGGCGTGGTGACGCACATGGCCGCCCCGGCCGGTGAGGTGGCGAACTCGCTGAATCTGATCATCGCGCAGGATGCGACGATTGAGACGGGCAGTCGCATTGATGTTTCCGCCTTGGGCTACGCCGCTCAGTCCGGGCCGGGCCAAGGCTTTGGCGCGTACTACGGTGGCACGGGGGCCGGCTACGGCGGCGAAGGTGGCGTTGCATATGGTGCGGCTGGAACAAACTACGGGTCAATCATTGCGCCCGTTGATTTCGGCAGCGGCGGTGGCAATGGCGCCTACGGCAATGGCGGCAGTGGCGGCGGCAGCGTGAGGCTCACGGTGGGCGGCACGCTGACTGTCGCGGGCCAGATTCTCGCCAACGGCACCGCCAACGGCGCCGGTTACAGCAGCGGCGGGTCGGGTGGCAGCGTTTATTTGACGGCGGGAACATTGGCGGGCGGCGGCGCGATTCAGGCCAACGGCGGCAACGGCGTGGCCGGCGGAGCGGGCGGGCGCCTTGCGCTCTATTACACAGCGAGCACGTTTACGGGGAGCAGCACAGCTTTCGGCGGAGCCGGAGCTGCGTACGGCGGGGCGGGCACCGTATATCTCAAACCGGCCGCCGGCACCGGGCGCGTGGTGCTGGACAATGGCGGCAATGGCGGCGCGCAGACGCCGCTCGTGTCCCCGCTCGTGTTTCATTTGACCATCACCAATGGTGCCAGCGCGCGCCCGCAAGCGGCGCTGAATCTGGCGAGCCTCCTTATCGCCTCCAATGGGGTGGTCGCCTATCCTGCCGGGCAACCCGGGTTTGCCGTTGACGTGCAAGGGGACGCCACCGTGGAAAATGGCGGCGCGGTTCAGGCAAGCTGCAATCTCGCGATTCATGGGAATCTGCTCATTGCCGGTGGTGGCAACCTTTCCGCCAATGGCAAAGGATTCGGCGCCGATGCCGGTCCGGGCAAAGGCACACCAGAATATTACCACGCGGCGGGAGCTGGCTACGGCGGGCCGGGTGGCAGGAGTGGGGTGGAACCGGGCGGGGTTTATGGCTCACTGCTTCAGCCGATGGACCTGGGCAGTGGTGGCGGCAGTGACGGAGTCTGCGGCGGTGGCTGTCCCGGCGGCGCTGGCGGCGGGGCCATCCGTCTGAACGTGGATGGCACCTTGGTTGTCAACGGACGTTTGACCGCCAACGGGACGGACGGAGCCAGTGGAGGTTCGGGCGGAAGCTTATTCGTGTCAGCCGGAAGCTTGACCGGAAGCGGTACCATATCCGCAGCCGGCGGTGCCACCGGTGACACTTCTGCCGGAGGGGGAGGCGGCGGACGCATTGCGCTTTACTATGACAGCGGCACGTTTGGCGGCACGGTTTCCGCCGTCGGCGGGTTGGGGGGAGCGAGCGCTTACAGCGGTGGAACAGGCACGATCTACACGAAGTCAAATACCC
>CAISVF010000557.1 GCA_903888765.1 uncultured Verrucomicrobia subdivision 3 bacterium
CGCTGCCGGTTTGCCTTGTTGCAACAGCAGGTCCAGGGCCGAGAGATAGCTGGCCACATAAGGCTGTCGGGTTGCCTTGACGGCCACCACCAATTTTTTTTCTTCAGGAGCATCTGCCAGCAGCGAAATCCGCTCCAGCAGCGAAGTGATTTGGTCTGAATTTTGTTTGCGGCGCTGCAGCAGGAGGTCAATCTGTCGGCGATCGGACAACAGAAAAATCTCCATGGTCAGCCGGTTGTTTTGCGAGGAGATCTCCAGAGCTTCGGTGGCCAGTTCTGCCTTTTGCCATTGGGTATCCGCCAGCCATTTAAAGTCGGCATTGATCTGGTCGGACTCAAACAAGTTAAACGCCCCCAAGCCTGCAATGATGGCGATCAACAGCCCCAATGTGCCCACCAACCAAAAATGTGCTGCCCGGGTTTTCAAAAGAATTCAAATGTGAAAATTCACTTCAGCGGGACCATCTTCAATAACTCCTCCGCCAATGTCAAGGAGCCGGCTTTTCCGATTGGCGCAGCCCGGGATCGCTGCGAGCCGGTCTTGAAATTCCAAAGATGTAGCTCGCGGGTGCGTCGAAGGGAAATGCCCTTCATGGGGCTTTGACTGGGGAGCCACAAAACCAGGTAGTCTTTGGCACGAAAGCGCTCCGGGCGTCGGGTCTTTTGGCTATGGCCAGCGTTGGCTCGGTCATCACAGCTTGCTGCGGGGATGCTCCGTCCTCGCCATCTTGCCCAAAACCAAAACCTCTCATCACAGCATTCTTTGCAACTTCAAGAAAGGCTAATTCTACTTTGTTATAAACCTGCGTTGGTTTGCAATAAGGTTGGTTGCGTGTCAGCCAGCGGCGTGCAGCGGAGTGCCCGCCCTGCTACCATCCACGTTTTAATTTTGCGAAAATCAATTCCATGCCGGCTTGTCTTTTATGATACGCGATTTTCAAAAATCCCGAATTCAATGACGCGTGATATTATACCCAAACGAGCTAGGACGCGTCACTCCGTGCGCCGCGTCGTGGCAAAGGCATCGTCTGGGTCGGCGTGGTGGTGTTTCTGTTCCAACTGGCGACGCTATTTAATCCGCCGTTGAAGTTGATCGTCGGGAGCGTCACAACCAGTTGCGCCATGATCGGAGGAGGGCTGGCGCTGATGATCCTGCCTACGATGGTCGTCGGGAACGAGCTGCTGATTTTGGGCGGCGTGCTCGGGTTGGTGGTCGTGTGGTTCTTCGCCTACCGGCACGGCAATATTTGTGCGGCTTGGTGGCGGCGAACAAGACTGGTGTGGGTGGTCGGTTGGAGGGGACGGGATAGTGTTATTTTTAGCGGAGTCTGCAAAGCAAAGAACCGACCGTTTTAAGAATTTGGTGGTGATGAAAATGGAGTCTTGACGTGTTTTGCCCTGCCAATCAATAAACGAGCACCAGCACGGCCGCCTCCTGCGCCGACTTCACCACCTCCTCGAACGATTCGTCTTTGGTATTCGGCTCTTTCAGTTTTGCCGCCACATCCGGCACCGATTCGAGGAAGCTCAAGAGCAGGCTGCTTTTCACCGCGTAATTCACGTTCTCCGGCAGCGCGCCGGTGGCGTCCAGCGCGGCCTTGGCGCTCAACTTGGCGGCGACGATGCCCACCACATTGCCGCGCGCATCCACCAGCGCCCCGCCCGAATTGCCCGGCTGCACCGGCAGGCTGATCTGGAAATAGCGCGGGTCATCATACGCGCCAGCCAGCGATGCGATTTCACCCTTGGCCA
>CAISVF010000558.1 GCA_903888765.1 uncultured Verrucomicrobia subdivision 3 bacterium
ATACGCCCTGGCCGATGCCATTCTGGAGGTGGCCGAACGCTATCTGGAAGAGGTGGCGGACGAGGATCTCCATCAAATGCGCTTTACCGACGCATGCAAAGCCATGGACTTCGCCTCACGGATCATGGCGCAGGCTCAGGCCGCCGATGCCGGGGCCCCGGACCAAGGTTTGCGCGATCAACTCACCGCGTTGCTGGATCAGGCCTGTGGCAAATTTGCGGCCAACGGCGGCAACGCACCCGTTGCGGCTCAATTCAATCAAGGTTCCGTATTAACGATGTATTCAACCATCCAAAATTGGATCACACATCCAACCTACCTTTTATTGGTTGGTTATACTTGGCGCACAAAAAAATGACGTGCCAAAACCCGCCAAAACCCGCCAAAAAGCGCCAAAAACCGCCATGTGGACGGCTATTGACGACAACCCACCACCAACTACTACCCATTTGCCCTCTCTATCGAGGTGCAGCAAAAGTTGGTCAAAAATTACCGCACGAAGATGCGATGGAATTGGCGAACAGACTGGCCTATCTTATCAAAAATTCCCATGCTGCCAACTCTGCCAACCCTCGATTCCAAGGCGGTTTTAACCGTCGCGTGGTAAGTTGTAACCATTAACCCCATGATGTCGCTGTTGTGAACAATTCTCCTTTACCTATTTGCCATGCCTTGACCCGGGGCGCCTTGGTTTTGGCCTGCCTGTTTGTCTTGGGTGGCGTCGGGTTGCCGACTGTGCGTGCGGAAGCCATGTTGGAATTGTTCCAGCTTACCTGGCCGCAGATCACGCAAAAGTTGCCGGAATTGGCCGAGGCCGGCTATGACAGCCTTTGGTTGCCTAATCCGGCCAAGGGTAATAGTGGTGCCTATTCCATTGGCTATGATGTCTATGATCCGTTCGATCTGGGCAGCACGAATCAGCAAGGCACCATTGCCACCAAATATGGCACCCAGGATCAATTGATTCAGCTCGTGCAGATGGCGCATCGTTTTGGCCTGCGCGTCTATTTTGACAACGTCATGAATCATCGGGCGTCCACTGTGCCCGGTTACCCGGGCTCCGGTACGCCCACGAATTATTATCCTGGTCTGGTGGCGGGGGATTTTCATTTGCAAATCGTCTCTGGCGGTTACCACAATTGGTCGGATGTCAGCGATTGGTGCTCGGCTCAGAATGTTCAAAACAACCCGCTGCTGGGTTTGTGCGATCTGGCCAACGAACCGGGGACGGTCAATTGGAATTTTGGTTCTGGCTATGGCAATACCGCTCCCAAGTCGGTGTTTGTCCGGTTTCCCGGTCGCCCGGATTTATATATGGACACCAACGGTCCGCTGCTTGGCCTCGGTTGGGGCGGCACCGGTTGGCGTCCTTTTAATGGCCATGGTCAGCCGGTGGCGGAAGATGTTTCCACTTACCTCTGCCGCGCGGTTGCCTGGACTTTATACACGACGAAGTGCGACGGTTTCCGGCTGGATGCGGTGAAGCACGTGCCGGTGAGCTTTTTTGGCAATGAGTCCGGCCAGACGGATGATCCGGCCTTTGCCGGTTACACGGGTGCCATTCAGGCGATGTATGATTATGTCCATGGCTACGGCAGCAATGTGACGGGCAACGGATATGTGGAAAGTGACGGGAACCGCAACAGCCTGTTTAACCCGGAGGCACCTCGCAATGACGCGATGATATTTGGGGAATACATTCCTTCAGCGTTGCCGGCCGGGAACAACTACTATGATTTTCTCAACTCCGGAATGCGCCTTTTGAACCAGCCGCTTTACAGCCAGTTCAACAATGTGCTGAATAATGGGGCCTCCATGGCCGGTATGGACAGTCGCGATTATGCTCCCACTTGGGCCAATTGCGACAGCAGCGGAAACTTCAGTGCCGCCCAGGCGGTCAACCTGCCACAGTCCCAGGATAGCGGCACCTGCTGCCCGGCCAACCCGGGTCTGGAGGACGCCTATTTTTTCCTGCACGAAGGCTTGCCGATGATTTATTCCGATGGCTTTAATCATAATACCAGCGGCGGCACTCCCATTGCCTCCTACGCAAATTATCTGGGGGAATTCGGCGACAACTCGCTGCCGGACTTGATGTATCTCCATCACCAACTGGCGCGCGGCGGCACGCATTCACGGTGGAGCGATCAGAACCTGGTGGCCTTTGAGCGCTACGATTACCGGGAAGGCACCAGTGCGCAAAATCAGGGAGTGGTTTTGTTTATGATCAATAATAAAACCGGCTATCCGGGAGACATTACCTTTGATGACGGCATCAGCCAGAATCCGGACGGTTATTATGGCAGCTTGCCGGTCTCCAATTCCAAAGGGCAGGGGCTGGCCGTCGGGTTTCCGCCCGGGTCGGTGCTGGTGCAATTGGCCGGTACCTCGCCGACCGGCGGTCGCGCGTATGCAAAATTACTTGTCCACGCCGCCTCCTCCAGCTATGCGGCGGCCGGTGCCAGCATCAATGCCACCGATCCTACCCAGCGCTTGATTTATGTCGGGAGCCAGACGGTGCCTGCCGGCGGCGGTGCCATTGAATGTAACCTGCCCAGCAACGCCTGGGTGATGTATGGGTATCAGTGGCCGGAGGCCAGTCGCGCGAATGTTTCCAGCAATGCGGTCGTTTTCCGGCAAGGTGGTGCGGAGGTGGCGCATCTCACCATCACCCGCACGGACGGTATCAATGGGGATACGAGCTATAATCCCCTGTTCCCCTTCAAAATGCGGGGCAGCGTGGATCCCTACGGCAACATTATTACCAATCAGGTTTATACCAATCGCACTTATGCCATTGATGTGCCGATTGTGACCAACGCCAATTTTGATATTCTGGTTCGCAGTGATGGCTCTTGCGTAAACACGCTGGTAAAGCTGGATGGCGGAATTGATTTGAACAGTCAGATGGGGCTGGGGCCTTTGAATTTTCAGTCCGGCATTGCCCCGACCAACTTCCTCGACTTGCGCGACAATAAGCCGGGCTATGCTTCCGATGTGTTTTTGGGTTACGAGCAGACGGCGTTTCAGTTTCGGAATGGCCCGGAAAAATTTGCCGCTCGCAATGTGTTGAACAACAACCTCGTTTCTGTGGGGGCGGAGACCTATTATTATACGGTGGATGGTGCCAGCAATATCGTGGCAGGGGCCGGCTACGGGCAGAATATCACCAACCAGACGGCCTTTAGCGTGCTGCACGATCCGGCCGCCACGAACACCGCTCTTGCCCCCAATAATTCGGCCACCCAGCGCGTGCCGTTAAGCCCGACCAATAATCAGGCGGTGACGATTTACGTCAAAGCCGGATTTCAGTTTCAAATCAACACCTGCTTTATTTATTACACCACGGATGGTTCCAATCCGGAAGGAGCCTATGGCACCGGAAAAGGCACCACCCGGGTGGTGCCGGCTTATTGGGTTAACCATGACAGCGCGCAGTCCAATATCGATTGGTGGAAAGGCACCCTTCCTGCCCAGCCGTCCGGGACGCAGGTTCGCTACAAAATCGCCTTGTTTTATGGCGGCAGTGTTTATGCGGGGCAGGACATCCAGCCGGTGTCCGATGCGGAAATCACCGGATCCAAACTTTTTGGCCTGACGCAGGCGGCCATCACCAATTTCAACCCCACCAGCGCCATCGTCTGGTTGCACAACGATCTGAATCCGGCGAACACTGTTACCGGCCTCGTTTCGGGTTTTCATATCGTGCGGGCGCACACCTTTCTGCCGCGCACCAACCAGTCCAGCGTTTTCAACACGTTCTTGCAGACATTTTATTACGATGGCGTTTTGCCCGGTGGGGTGATTCCCTATCCGGCGAATGGCAGCACGATTGGCAGCACCGCTTACACGGTCGTCGTTCGGGTGGATAACCCCACCACCGCCGTGGATTTCAACATTCAGGACGGCAGCGTGGCGAATGACGATACGCTGACGCATCAGGCGAATGGTAACGGCAATGATACCAATGGCTTTCCCATTTTTGTGCCGGCCACCCCGGTTACCCCGGATGCTTCTTTGAATGCGGCGTACCCCGGTTTTCCGCAGGAATATCGTTTCGTCTATACCAACGTCCCTGCCAGCGGCACGGCGACCATTCGTGTGCGCCTCAAGGAATTTGCCACCAGCGTTTATACCAATCGCTACACCCTGCTCACGACCACTGTGAATACTTTGGCGCCCACGCAAATCGTCCAGCTTGCCAGTCCGGCGATCAATGGTTCGGTGCTGACTTACAGCTCCAATTCCACCTACCTGGTGCAGGCTTGCTTTAGTTCCTCGCTGACCTCCGCTGTTACCAATTTCAATGTGTTGATCAACAGCGTGTTGCAGCCGCAGTCTGCCTATATTCTGCGCCCGCTCAACGGCGTTTCGGCTTGTCCCGGGTTTAAAAGCTTAACCTACAATTGGAATAACCCGAACTTCGGCACGAATTTTATCCAGGTCATTTATACCAATGCGGTGTCGCCGATCAGCGATTCCCGAACCCTCGCGGTTACGCCCCCGCTCCGCATCTCCGGTCTCGCAAGTAATCGGCAACTGGTTATGTGGAACAGCGCCCCGGGTTTGAATTATCAAGTGCTCGCCACCACCAACCTGGCCCAGCCCTTTCAGCCCGTTGGCACCATACTTCCCAGTCAGGGGGCCACCACGTCCTATTACGATCCGAATCCGGCTCCCCAAAAATATTACGAAATCGAACTGGTGCCCTGAAGCCCTGCCCGCAAGCTGGCATGAATCATAACTTAAATTGCTTTCGGGGAGGCCGTGGGACGCTCGGGTTGCTGGTCGTCCTGCTGGGCATCCATTTCCGTCTTGGCGCAGGCCTGGCCACGGTCTGGCACATTCCCGATAATGCTACGGATCTTCCCGGTATCAACCTGCGCAATCCTGGATTCGAAATTGGAACGAATACCGTGATCACTTTCTATACCGGCCTCTGGAAATACAGCGGAGCCACGCAACTGGCCAACCAGACGGGTGGCTGGCTCATTTACAAGGGGGCTTCCCAAGCCCTGTGGAGCAGCAATGCCCTCACTTGGGTCACTAACACTGCGTCCAACCAATATTGGAAAGGCTATTGCAGTTCCTCGGCGTTTGGTGCCAATGAAGTTATCCAATATTATTTCCTGCTCACGTTCGATGGCACGGCGGGTGTGACGAACACTTTCCTGTATGGAGGCGACGGCGGCAGTTCCACCACCGGCTCCGCCGCCCTTGCTTCCGTAAACCCGTTTAGTGTGCGTAATCGGGCTGCCTGGATCTGGCATAACCAAAACCGGGTCATCTCTGCGGGAACGGACTTAAACTACTTCAACGCTGCTTTTTGGACCAAAGTCGGATACGTCGCCAAAAGTGATTTGCCTTCCACCAGTTGGATTGATCACGGCGTGATTTATTACACCACCAATGGGGCGGCCCCGGTGGGCGCGCTCGGTGTGGCGGGCGTCAACACCTTTGCTGCCCCGATGTTCTTTGACCATCCCGAAAATGATAGCAGTGTTTCCGGTGATGGCATGTGGTGGGTGGGCAGTGTCAGCAACCTGCCCCTCTATGCGGCCATCCGGTATCGGATTGGTGTTTGGAATAGCGCCAATAATGAGGAGAAATTCGGCGACTATAACGCCGGCGTTCCTGCCAGTATTTTCTCTTTCACCAATGGGGTTCCCGGTTCCCCCGTGCTCGCTGTAAACGGGGTCAATGCGGATTACACCACCACCCATGTTTTTGTTGATGAACGGAACCGCGATTCCGTACCGCTGACAATTTTGTTTTCACCGAATGTCAGTAATCTCCTCGCCGTCGATGTATTCTCGAACGCCAATCGCCGGGACCGGGCCACGCTGGATGCCAACCACGACGGCATTGAGGACGGCATTGTGCCGCCTGACGGCAATGCCATTGCCACCGGCGACGACCATAATTATTACAAAGCTTACGCCATGACCGCTCTCGGCAACGGTCAATATGCGTTTACGCTGAACCTGACGAATACCGGCGCTTATCGGCTTACCGCGCGCTTCCAGGTGGCCGGCAATCCCAATTGGTTTTGGTATTCCGGCGGCAGTACCGGACGGCGCGATCATGCCATTGTCGTCACCCCCACGAAGGCCCGCAACATGGTGATGTATGAATTGAACGCCATGAACATCGGCGCGCAAGGCACCAATTCGGGTGACCGCAGCACCTTCGCGGATTTGTGCAATGGTCCCGGTGCCCGGCCATACGATGCGGTGACCAATCGTTTTAATTTAAACTACTTCCAGAATCTGGGGGTCAACTGGCTGTGGTTTCAGCCCATTCATCCCATCGGCCTGCTCAATCGTCAAATCGACCCGAATTCCGGCCAGGCCTACTCGGTGGGCAGCCCCTATTCTGTGAAAAACTTTTTCCAGGTCAACCCGCTCATGAGCAAGGCCAACACCCGGGCCGCCGCCTTGCAGGAATTCACCAATTTTGTTACGGCGGCGGATCTGGCCGGTGTAAACGTGATGTTGGATGAACCCTTTAATCATTCCGCGTGGGATGCGGAACTCGATGCAGCTGGCGTGATCTGTTTCCAAACCAATGCCCGGCCAGGCGACCTGATTGCCAACTCCGAGCCCCGGTTTTATTCGCGTAGTAATGAGTATGATCAGCGCGCCAACAGCGCCCCCGGTATTGCTCCAGCGCCGGATCGTTATGATTTTGGCAAGTGGGCCGATGTAGCGGATATTTATTATGGTCGCTACGCTGCGCTGGTGGGCAATGCTTCGCAAACCGGCAATCAGGTGAATGAAGGCGATTGGTTTGATTATTCCGTTGGGGCGGAAAACACAGCTGGCAGTGGCAATGGGCACTTCGACGCGATCACGCAAAACGTCTGGCGCTATTTTTCCGATTGCCTGCTTTATTGGCTCGACCAAACCGGTTGTCCGCCGGGCACCCCGGTTGACCAGACGTTCAAGGGCATTGATGGTTTGCGCGCCGACTTTGGACAGGGGTTGCCACCTCAATGCTGGGAATACATCATCAACAAGGTGCGCACGCGCAAATGGGATTTTGTGTTCATGACCGAATCGCTGGATGGTGGTGCGGTGACCTACCGCTCGAACCGACACTTTGATGTGTTGAATGAAAATTTGATTTTCTCACTGCAGTCGGCCGCGACCGCTGGTGATTATCGCAATGCTTTCGATAGCCGGCGGGGGACCTATGGGCAAAGCCTGCTATTGTTGAACAATGTTTCCCACGATGAGCCAGCTTATGGCGACCCCTACGACGCGCTCATCCGGTATCTGGTTTGCGGTGCCATGGACGGGGCACCTATGACGTTTTACGGCGAGGAACTGGGCATTTCAACTTATTTTGGCTTCGACCGATACCAATTGAATTTTAGCAAGACCATTCCCCATTTCATGGTGTACAACGATCTCCAGCCGGTTTTAAATCCGGCAAACCGCACTTTCGGGCTTGACCAGCTCTGGCAGATCTATGCCGGTGTAAACCAGGCGCGGCAGGTCAGTCCTGCCTTGCGCAGTTCGAATCGTTATTATCTCAATCAGGTGGGTATTGAGACCCCGCAGGCAAAAATATTTTCCGTGGCAAAATATGAAACTGCGAATAGTGCGCCGAATTTTCATGATGTGGTTTTCGCCTTTTCCACCTTGGACCGTAATCATCCGCAGGCAGGCACTTTTGAGGTAAACATCACCCAGAATGGTGCGAACCTTTTTGGTATCCAGCCTGCGCGCATTTATAACGTCAAAAATATTTCTGCTTACTCCGGCGCAACTTCCAGCCGCCGCCGCGAATGGCTATGGGCGCCGGCGATTGCGGGCAGCAATGTTTTGGCGAATGGCATTTGGGTGGCATTAAACCCGTTGCCAACCAATAACAGCGATTGGACGAATGCGCCGTTTGAGGCGCAATATTTGAAACTTTATGACGTGACGCCGCCACCCGCTCCGGTTGCAGTGTCAGTCCTGGGGGCGACCAATAATTACGTTTTCGGCAACTGCGTGACTTTTGTGTGGCCAGCAGTCTCTGATGCGGAAGGGGGCGTCAGTGGTTACCAGGTTTCGGTCGGCACTACCCCCGGCGGAAACAATATATTCAATGGGCTTGTCTATGGCACTTCATTGACTTTGACCAACACGTTTGGCGTTCGTCTTTATGCAGCCGTCTCCACCGTGAACAACGCTGGCATTGCAAGCGCTGTCAGCTCAAGTTTGGGCATCATGCTGTTGGATCCGGCCTGGGTTCCGGTTGTCCGCCTGAATGATAATCATCTTTTAAACTGGTCGAGCGTTTCGGGGCAAACCTATCAAGTTTGGTCGAGCCCCAATTTGGTGCAACCTTTTACGGCTTTCAGCGGTATGGTGACCGCCTCGGCGCCAGCGCTGGTCTTTACCAATTTAAATACCAATGCCGGGCAGTTTTTTCAAATACGCTGGTTTCCCTGAACCAGCATCACCGCACAAATATGCGGTAGCACTGACTCCGGAAAACTGTTAAATATATGTAAAGTTGATCCCACATATGAAATTTCAAAACCAATGGTTTGCCTTGCCGGTTCTGGCCGGTTTTTTGACCTCGGCTCCCACCCTGTTTGCCACTACCTATTCGGGTAATGGCGATACTGGTTTCGGTGGGCCAATCGGGAACGGTAGCCTTAGCTTGACGGACGATGGGACCACTTTGTTTGGCACCCTGAGCAAGGGGTTGAATAATTTTAACGATGTGTTGGTGGTTTATGTTGATTCCGCTCCAGGAGGTTTTTCCAGCACGGCCGGATTCGGGGATGCCAACGATGGTTTGCGCAAGGCAATTTCCGGGTTTGACGGTGGGGCCAGTCGGAGCACGCTTACTTTCGCCGGCGGTTTCTCACCCGATTACGCTCTGGCTTTGGGGCCATCCAGTGATAATTTCGGGGGCGTATGGAGTTTGGCCAATGGCGGCGGTAACAGTCTCGGATATGCCGGCAGCGCCAATTTATCGCCCGTGGGAAATGCTGCCGCCTCGACTTATACCTTTTCCGTGAGTCTGGCGTTGCTTGGCCTTACGCCGGGAAATGGCCAAAGTCTGGAGTTGTTTGGGACTTACATTTCCAACACTGGCTATCGTTCCACCGAATCCATGTTGGGGAATGACTCTGGCTCGCAGGGCTACAATAATTTCACCCAGACCAGTTTTGTAACCTACACCACCACCCCGGTGCCTGAGCCGGCAATCGGTGCGCTAGCCGCCTCTGGAGTGGCGTTGTTTTATCTCATCCGCCGCCGCCGTTGATCCGCGTAAAATGCTTTAATCAGGCCCTGAGCTTTTGTTCAGGGCTTTTTTTTTGTTGCGCCCGGCCGGGTTGGCTGGTGCAGTGGCCGACGTGGAAGGGCGAGAGATAAATAGCCACGCACGATAAAAAACGGCACTGAAGACGGAGCTGCCTCACAAAAAAACAACCCGATTATTGTTGAGCGCAGGGAGCAAGCTATCTTTCGAACGTAGCGAGCCGATCTGTTTGGGAGAGCTGCCGGAAGCGAGCCGTGCGCCTGCCATTGCGTGCCCAGCACTGGCACTCTGCGGTGAGCTTTCAAGCAACGCGCCAGAGTGCAATAGCGAAACGTTGACTTTGCGCACGGCCGCAACTGCGATGGTGGAAAAACTACCGGGGGAGAACTACGTTGAAATTCAAGGCGACCAGCGAACTGTTGGCGCAGGGCCACATGTTCGTTGCTGGCGCGCGGCGCATGGCACTTCCCATGGGAGGCGTGTCTGGATTGCTCATTCGTCCTGTGAGCAGCGCGAACTATTGTTGAATTATTGTCAGTGGATGATGGCGACATCTGGCTGGCTTGAGAACTGCATGGCAGCAGGGTAACTGAACTCGCGAAAGGGGATCTCTGTCTGGATGTTCCCGTTCGGCAGGAGCCGATGAACAAAGTCATGTTCCGGCGTTCAAGTAGGCGTTCGATTTTTGCCAAGGTATTTAGCTACGGCCTGGGCGCGGGAACGGACCTCCAGCTTTTCGTAAATGTGACGAATATGATTGTGAACGGTGTCATAGCCGATCTCGAGCGTGGCCGCGATTTCCTTGTAAAGTAATCCCTGGGCGAGCTGTTCAAGCACCTGCAATTCCCGGGCGGTCAGTTTTTCGGTTTCGGTTTCCTGGGGAATGGGTTTGCGGAACGATTGAACCACTTTGCGCGCAATATGACTGGTCATGGGGGAGCCGCCGGAGCGGACTTGCTGGATAGCCTCGTGCAATTCTTTCCGTTCCGCCCGTTTGAGCAGATAGCCGCTGGCACCGGCAGCCAGAGCGTTAAAAATGCTGTCGGTGTCTTCATAAACCGTCAGCATGATGAATTCCACCTGGTGATTTGAGCGCTTAAGCTGGCGGACACATTCGATGCCGTCCATGCCGGGCATGTTGATATCCATTAGCACTACGTCCGGTTGACAGGCTGACAACCCGGTCAGCGCCGCTTCTCCGGACTCAAACTTTCCAACACACAAGCAGTCATCAAACTGATCCACGGCGCGGGCCAGATTGGTGCGTATGCCGGCATCATCATCCACGATGGCAATTCTCATTGGTAAACTTTTGCTGGTTCCCTGCAAAGATATGCCCGGCGCGTTTTTTTCATAATGGCCAAAACTGGCTATGGCTTTTCGGGCCAAGGAGCCGGGGAAATGGGGATTGGCAACTCAAAGACCACCCGCGTGCCCCGGCCCGGAGTGCTTTCAATTTTGCAATGGCCGGTTATTTCTTGCAGCCGGCTGACCAGATTGCCCAGCCCGTTGCCACGTTTCCGGATGGTGGCATCCATCCCGCAGCCGTCGTCTTCAATGACCATGGTGAACTTGGTTTCGGTCAACTCGGCGCGGATCGTAACCTGGGTGGCCGCGGCGTGCTTGACGACATTGTTGATGGTCTCCTTGCTGGCCAGCAGCAAGTGGTGCCGGACTTCCGCCGACAGCTCCAGTTCCTGGATGTCAACCGGCACCAGCCAGCGACAACGCAGGCCGGCGCGGGTCAGGTAAGACTGCGCCCAGCGATTGAAGTAGGTGAGAAAGCTTTCCAAGGTGTCATTGCGCGGATTGAGGGCCCAGACCACCTCGTCCATCGCCCGAACCAAGGAGCGGCTGCGGTGGGAAATTTCATCAGCCATGGTGCGGGTGGAATCAGTGGCCGAACCCTCCTGGGCCAGCGTGTCGCCGAGCAGCATGATTTCCGTAAGGCCGCTGCCCAGGTCGTCGTGAATATCACGGGCGATACGCTCCCGCTCCCTGGCCATCGTCTGCTGGATTTGGAGGCGTTCGAGCCGCCGCCGGTAGCGATTGCGCATGACGCGCCAGGCCGTGAAGGCGACGGCGAGGATGAAACCCGCCAGCGTCGCTCCTTGGACGCTGCGCTGCTCCCACCAACGTGGCAGGATTTCAAAATGCAGACTATGCGCGGCGGGGATCCATTCGCCATCCAGTCCGGCGGCCATCACCTGGAATTGATAATCTCCGGGAGCCAGGCGGCTGTAGCTAGCGACGCGTTGCCCACCCGGCTCGATCCAGTCACGGTCCATCCCTTCCATTTTGAAGCGATACCTCAGTTGGTTGGGGGCGACCACGTTGGGGGAGGTAAAGGGGAATTCAAACCGCCGGGAGTCAGAGGAAATCCGAAATCGGCCGTTTTCATCCGGCAACCAGCGCATGCCATCCACGATGGGTTCCTCAATCAAAGGCGGATAAACGTGACGGTAAATAGCGACTTTGTCCGGGTGAAAACCGGCCAGGGCGATGCCGTTCGGGAACCAAAACGTGCCGTCAGGAGCGATCGCGGCGGCCGGCTGGCCCACGCCGGAACAGAATTTCTGGGCAAGCCCATCGTCCGTCGTCAGCCACCAGATCATTGACCGCAGGGGAGGTCCGCCCCGTTGGTATTTCTCCAGCACCTGCTTGGGAGCACCATAGATTCCGTGCTCCGAACTTACCCACAAAACATCATTGGTTTCCAGGATGGCAAAGCCATGACTGCTGGGCAGGCCGTCGTCCTGATAGTTCCAGGTGCGCAGGTTGCTGTCGTGCATGCGAGTGAGGCCGTATGCCTCGGTGGCGATCCATAAATCTCCGGCGGCATCGAAGTGCAGGGCACGAATGTGATCGGACCCCAGCCAGCGATTGGCCGGATAATTTTCAATGCGGCCATTGCCCAGCCGGAAAAGTCCGCTGCCAAAGCCTCCGGTATAAATGATTCCATTTGGATCTTCCGCCAAAGCCCGCGGGCGAATGGACAGGCCCTGCCGGGATCCGTAAATTTTAGGCACCTGCCCCCGCAGACAGACCAATCCCTTTTGGTTTCCCACCCAGAGGTTGCCGGCGTGATCCTCCAACAAGGCATAAGCTGCCGTAGCGGAAACGCCTTTCACCTGGATTGCCTGAAACCGTTCCGCTTGCAGGGCGAAGACGCCGTTTTTCGTGGCGGCCCAGAGATTTGATTTATGATCCTCCAACAGCGCGGTGATCTGCAAATTGTCCAAGCCCTCGGCCTTGCCAAAATTCTTCAGGCTCGAACCCTGCCAGCGAAAGAGGCCCAGTCCATCCGTGCCGCCCCAGATGCTGCCATCCCGTGTGACACAGACCGTCGTGAAGATATTGGGAGAATCCTGGGGCATTCTCAACAAGGCCACCAGCTTTGGCCGCACTTGATAAAGCCCCGCCGTGCGGCTACCGATCCAAATAATTTTCGCCTCATCCGCCACGAGGGAATTAACTTCCATTTGTGACAAAGGCGGCGTGGTTGCCAGCCGGCTCCAATTTCCGGTGGCCGACCACAAGAAAACCCCATCCCCTTCCGTTCCGCACCAGAGCTGCCCGTCCGCTCCCTCCAGCAGGGCGGAAACACGGGAGCGCTCGCTGTCTTTTCGCCACGGATAGGACCCAATTTCGGTCAAGCTCCCCTGAGCGAGCTTGAACACTCGGCCCTGATCATGTCTCGGCTGAGAAGTGGCGATCCACAGTCCGCCATCGCTGGATGCCGTGATGGTTCGCACCGGCTGCGTCAGCGTGGCGATGGCGGGCGGGGTTTGCCACGTTCCGTTTTGCAAGGCCATCACTTTACCGCCAACCACAGCCCAGATTTGATTGGAGGTGGCGGAGAGGATTTGCGTGGCATCCAGCGTGGGTAATCCATTGGTTTTCGCCATCGCTTTCCCTTCCGCATTCAAGCGAAATAATCCGGCGCCACGAGTTGCGATCCAAAGGTTGCCGCCCGCATCAGAGCAGATTCCGCTGATGCTCCTGCCCTTCGCTTCAGCCGGGAGCATCATTTCGGAGACGACGCTTCCTTCCCTTCTCACCAACTGGCCGGTCAGGGTGCCAATCCACAGCGTGTTGTTAGTTGCGAACAGGGCGGAAATGGCCGTGCGCTGGCCAAAAGGCTCGTTGAAACCCAGGAAACGAACGCCGTCGAAACGCGCCACCCCGTTGGCTGTGCCCAGCCAGACATAGCCATCCCGTGTGCGCGCCACCGACTGGACGACGGTACTGGGCAGGCCGTCGCTCTGATCCCAGTTGCGCACCAGGAGGGCTGGCACTGGTTCGGTTGCGGCGGCCCTGACACTGGAAGTCAAAATGGCTGAGGCCGCCATCAGCAAGCCAATTGTTCTAAAACGCCGCAGGCGCGAGAAAATGGACATGGTTATAGATTAACTCTATTTTGATTTAACTACGAGTGGTTTCCTACGCGGCGGCACGGGCTTCGCAACTCACGCATCCCGAATACATTTGAACCGCCTTGGCGTGAAACGCAACGCGAACCACGACAGCGCCGACTTATGCTCCGACTGAAATGGCAGCCCTTCCAGCGGCAAAGAGTGTGCCTGAATGCTTTCACTGCGAGTTGCCATTGCCTATGGCCAGTTTTGGCCATTGGATCAACCGATTGTTTCCGATAACTTCAAACACAAATCTCGAACAACCACCACAACTTAGAATGAATTCATTCATCAAAATATCCAAACTGACTCGGCAGCATCCTTTTTTTACTGTCTCCCTCGCCGTACTGGCTGCGTTTCTTGCCGTTGCTCGGCCCACCTCTGCCGCTACTACTTTGTATTGGTCAGGGGATGGCGTCTCACAGGGCGGCTCCGGCACTTGGAATACCACCTTGGCCCGTTGGGGGACAGTATCAACCGGTCCATATTCTACCGTCTGGAACAACGCCAACAACGATACTGCTTATTTTGCCGGCGGCGTATCCACCGTCACGCTCGGAGCTAATATTACTCTTGGCGGATTAACTCAAACAGTTGGCTCTACCGGTATCGGAATCAATGCGGGCGCTGGCCCTTACACAATAACTTTGGGGGTAACCGGAAACAACCCGTTTTCCACCGCCGCCAGCAGCACCGTCGGCAGATTCTTGAGTGTTTACTCTGCGATTCTTGGGGCATCCGGCGCTAATTTAGTTCTAACCGGGCCTTCCACTTCGGGCGCCGGCATAATAACCTTGTTTGGTGCCAACACCTTTTCCGGTCTCACCAGCTTCTCTGGTAACAGCAGCGGGGCGGTAACCCTAGTCCTTGCCAATCAACTCGCCCTACAGAACAGCACCCTGACCAATTCGGCGGCCTGTAAAGGCCTAACCTTTGATAGGAGTGTTTCGGCCAATGCGTTCACCTTCGGTGGCTTGGCCGCCACTAGCGCAGGCTCCGGATATGATTTTGCTCTTCAGAACAACGCGGCCACTCCCGCTGCCATTGCCTTGAGCGTGGGGAATAATAATGCCTCCACCGCCTACGCGGGTGTGATGAGCGGTGCCGGCTCGCTCGTTAAGATCGGCACCGGCACGCTGACACTGTCTGGTGCCAACACCCTCAGCGGAACCGTGACCGTCAATGGCGGCACCTTGTCCTTGGGCATCGTTAATCCCCTGGACAACGCGAGCGGAATCACGCTGGCGACCGGCACGACCCTGAATCCAACGGTTCTCAGTGTCGCATTGGCCGCCCCAATCACGACTGCGGGAACAGTTAAGATCAATGCTCCCGCCATCAACGGTAATGGCGACCAGACGTTTAAGCAGTTTATCCTCAACGGAGCCATTGGCGGAACCGGCAATGTGACCTTCAACAGCACCCTCAACGTGAATACCATCCAAACCGTTACTCTAGGTGCTGCAAGCACTTATTCCGGCACCACTTTGCTCGATACCAGCGGTGGCACCGCCAGCCAAATCATCGTCAAGCTAGGAACGAATAACGCCCTGCCAACCACCACGGTGGTAACGATTGACGGGCAGGCCGGCGCGGGCGGCGGTCGTTGTGCTGAAATCAATCTGAATGGCTTCAATCAGACCCTCGCCGGGCTGCAGAATACCAGCCGGTCCTTGCGAGTCCAGCGGGTCGTCAACAGTTCCGTCTCCGCCGCCGCGACCCTGACGATCAGCAATAGCGCCGATTATAGCTTTTCTGGCAACCTCGGCAGCAGCACTGCGATTTATTCCGTGGGTGCTACTCCGATGCCGGGATCAACGAGTGGAAATAATTTTGGTCTGACCAAGAGCGGCAGTGCCGCGTTCACTCTCTCCGGTGCCAACACCTATACTGGCACCACCATCATCAGCTCGGGTAAGCTTCAGGGCATAGTTGGGGGAAGTATCGCGAGTTCAACCGTGATCCTTGATGCGGTAGCGGCGACCAACGGCGTGTCCATCACGGACAATACCAAAAGTTGGACCTGTGCCAACTTGACGAACACCGCCGCCGGCGTCTTGGAATTCAGTTTTGGTGCCGTCGCGCCCAGCACCACAGTCAGCCCGCTGGTGATTACCGGAAATGCCGATTTCACAGCGGCCACCCCGAAGGTGCGGGTGCTCGAAAATTCCGGTCTCTTGCCGGGCGTGTATCCGCTGATGACGTGGGGATCCACTTCTGGGGCGGCTCCGACGACGGCCGACCTGACCGTTTCGACGGTGGCGTTCGGGACAGCGGCCAGCCTCAGCAATTCAGTCACCTCGCTCTATCTGGTGATCTCCTCCACCGCCACCACCATCGTCAAGGCTGACAATGCAACCAACCTCAATCTCGGTGCCAGTTGGATCGGCGGCGTACCCCCGACCTCGTCCCAGTTCGCCAAGTGGGACGGCACGGTGACGTCGCCCAACATCACCGACTTGGGTGCCGATATAACTTGGGCGGGAATCACCATCGCGGATCCCAGCGGCCCAGTGACCATTAATGGGACCAACCTCCTGACCTTGGGTGCCGCTGCCCTCGACATTGACCAGAGCGCGGCCACGGCCGATCTGACCTTGAACTGCCCTCTGGCTTTGGGTGGCAACAACGTCTGGGACGTGCAAATAGGGCGCACCTTGACCGTGGGCGGCGCGGTTTCTGGCGCTAACACTGTCACCATTCAAGATGCTGGCACGGTGGTGCTTGCCGGCACCAACAGCTACTCCGGCGACACCATCGTCAGCGCCTCCAGCACATTGAAGCTGGGCGCGGCGAATGTCATTCCCGACGGCAGCGGCAAGGGTAACGTCGCGGTGGACGGCACTCTCGACTTGAATACTTTTTCTGAAACCATTAACGGCCTGACCGGTGCGGGTACGGTGGACACCGTCGCCGGCGGCACGCCGACCCTGACAGTTGGAGTCAACAGTCCCTACACCAACAACCTGTTCAACGGGGTCATTCAGGGCAGCCTGTCCTTTGCCAAGACGGGCACTAATCTGGTGGTGCTGTCGGGCATCAACACCTTCTTTGGGGCGGTGCAGCTCAATGAAGGCTATCTGGCCGTCGGCTCGGTTGCTGCCGTCACGGATGTGTTGCCCAATGTCACGGGCATCACGATTTCCAACGGGGCCACGCTGGGGGCTTGGACGAATACCACGCTCCATGCGCCCATCACAGTGGCCAGCGGCGGCACCGTTGCGATGGCCGCACCCCTAAATCCGTTTGCGGGATCCGGGACCACAGCCAAGAATTTCTATTTGGCGGGCGGTATCAGTGGCAATGGCAACGTGATCTTTAAGGGCGTCAACGATGGCAATAGTTACGGACACATTCTCGTGGCCAATTGCACCTACACTGGTTCCACGCTCATGACTTGCAGCGATGAATTCATCCCCAGCCTGTTTGCCAACAACCTAACCAATAACAATGAAATCATCGTCCGGCTCGCCGGCGACAATGGCCTGCCCATAACCACGGTGTTGACGATGGATGGAAACATCGGCGTCGGCGGCGGTCGCTACTGCGATCTCAACCTGAATGGAAACAACCAGACTCTGGCTGGTTTAATCAATGTCCCAAGGAATCTGAGAAGCCAACGCATCATCAACACGGATACCTCGGCGGCAGGTGTGCTGACCATCTCTAACAGTGCTGATTGTGCGTTTTCCGGCCAGATTGGCGGCAGCAGTGGCTCATTGGGCACCACCGGAGTGGGCAATAATTTGGGGTTGGTTAAGAGTGGCAACGGCACCTTCACCCTCGCTCGTGGAGCCGGAAATACCTACACCAACGGCACCGCCGTCAACGGCGGCCTCCTGCTCGTGAACAACACGACTGGCAGCGGCACGGGCAGTGAAGCGGTGACCGTGAACGCCAACGGCACACTGGGCGGCACCGGCATTATTGCCGGCATGGTCACTAACAATGCTGGCGGCACGCTGGCGCCCGGGGCTTCCGGCATCGGCACGCTGACGCTCAACAGCAATCTGGTGCTGAATATCGGCGCCACTAACGTTTTTGAGGTGAATGGCACCACGTCGGCCCACGACCAGATCGTTTTGGGCGGCACCGGGACCTACGACGGTGTGCTGAAGATTGTGGCGTCCGGCAGCTTCACCAATGGCCAGACCTTCAAGCTGTTTAGCGGCATAGGGGCGACGAACACGAGCAACTTTGGCAGCGTTGTCGTTAGTCCGGCAATGAGCGGCACGAGCTTCACATTCACCAACGGCGTCTTGACTGCGGCCGTGGGCTTCGTTGGCCCGAGCGGGCCGGCGACTCTGACCAATAGCTACACCGGCGGAGTTCTAAGTCTCTCCTGGCCAGCGGGGCAAGGCTGGCGGTTGCAAGCGCAAACCAACTCTTTGAGCGCGGGACTTTCCGCCAACTGGGTATATGTGACCGACGGCTCAGTGAGCAGCACGAACATTACGGTGGACAGCACCAGGCCGACGGTGTTTTATCGATTGACTTATCCGTAAATAGATTAGTTTGGATGGGGTTACCGTCGGCGCGGTGCGGCTTTTGGGTTGGCCGCCAGTGCCGATGAATAACATAACAAGAAATGAATAAATTTATAAAACCAGACCGGAAGGATAACCAACGTGTTCGCAGCGCGTTTACACTAATCGAACTGCTGGTGGTAATTGCCATCATCGCCATCCTGGCCGCCATGCTGTTGCCGGCATTGGCCAACGCCAAAGGAAAAGCCAAGCGCATTTCCTGTCTGAACAATTTGAGGCAGCTTGGGTTGGCCGATCTCATTTATGCCGGTGACAATCAGGACAAGGTGATCCCGGCTGGCGGCGGGTTAACTCCGATTCAAGTAAATGCGACGGATGCGTCCGTTGACGCGTGGAAGACAGTCGGCTTGAGCCTGACGCAAACCAACGGTCCCAGCGTGTGGTGTTGCCCCAGCCGGAGCGGAATGCCTTTGTGGGGTAGCACCTATCAGCAGTGGGTGATCGGCTATCAATATTACGGAGGAATTGCGACGTGGGCTAACAACGGTTTGGCCAGCGTGCCTTCGGCCAGCCCGGTCAAGACTGCGAAGTCCAAGCCGAGCTGGATGCTTGCGGCCGACTTGGTGGCTCGTCCGGATGCTGTCAACTGGGGGGATCCCTCATGGAGTGGTGGGTGGCAAGATCTGCCCGTGCACAAAAACACGGGGTCAGCGACGCCTCCGGGGGCAAATGAACTCTTCATTGACGGTTCGGCGCGGTGGGTCAAGGCCAAGGAAGGAATGTATTTCATTCACTCGTGGGCGGTGGGCCGGGAGCTTTATTTCTACCAGGAAGATTTGGGAGCGCTGGAACCGTATCGGGCCAGCCTGAAGAAAGTTCCGTGAACGACATAAAAGAATGTTTAATTATGATGTCTCCCCAACCTTTTCAAACCTCATTCAGAGTCGCTGCGGCTGGCACGGAGTGGTGTCTGGTGATTTTATTTCAGTTACCGGATCTCGGCACGGTGGCCAAGAGTCCTTTCCTGATTCAGGACGCAGGTGAGGTCAGCAATTTAACGCGCTGCTACCGGTTTAGTGTGCCCTGATAACCACTGAAAACTATTCTCCATGAAATTTAAAACTGAAGCAAAATTCGGTCTTAATAACGTTCTCTGTCTGGTGGCATTTCTTGCCATTGCTCGGCCCGCCGCCGCTGCCAGCACCTTGTATTGGGGCAATGGCAGCACGCAAGGCGGGGCTGGCACTTGGGATACCAGCACGGCCCATTGGAGCACAGCGTCAGGCGGTCCATTTACAACTGTTTGGAACAACACCGCCAACGCTGGCGACACCGCTTATTTTGCCACCCCCACCGGAACGTACAACGTCACCCTCGGCGCTAACATCACGCTTGGCGGCTTGATTCAAACAGTTGGCGCCTCCGGTGTTGGAATCCTTGTGGGCACTGGCACCACCATGACTTTGGGGATCAGCGGAAGCAACCCGTTTTCCATTGCCGCCAGCGGCACCGTCGGCAGATTTTTGAGTGTTTACCCTGCGATTCTTGGGGCCTCCGGCGCTAATTTAGTTCTAACCGGGCCTCCCTCTTCGGGTGCCGGCAAAATAACGTTGTTTGGTGCCAACACCTTCTCCGGCGGCACCAGTTTCTCTGGTAACAGCGGCGGCGCGGTAACCCTGGTCCTTGGCAATCAACTCGCCCTACAGAACAGCACCTTGACCATGGGGACAGCCTGTAGCGGCCTAACCTTTGATAGCAGTGTTTCGGCCAATGCGTTCACTTTCGGTGGATTGGTCGCCGCTAGCGCCGGCGCCGGATATAATTTTGCTCTTCAAAACAACGCGGGCACGCCTGCAGCCATTGCCTTGAGCGTGGGGAATAACAATGCCTCCACCACCTACGCGGGTGTGATGAGCGGTGCTGGTTCGCTCGTCAAAATTGGCACCGGCACCCTGACCCTTTCCGGCAACAACACTTATACCGGCCCTACCACCATCAGCGCCGGAACGCTCACCTTGGATGGTGCCGGATTATTGGGCAGCGGTGCGTATGCGGGCAACATTACAAACAACGCCGCTTTCAACTTCAGCAGCACCGCCGCGCAAACTTTGAGCGGCGTCATCAGCGGCAGTGGCAGCCTCACCAATTCGGGCAGCGGCACCTTGACGATCACGGGCACAGATGCACTTCCCCGCAATGTTTTAAACGGTGGCATTTTGGCGGTCAGCGGCAGTGGCAATGTGTCCGGTCTGGTCAGCGTCAATGCCGGCGGCCTATTGAGCCTCACTGGTGGCGGCAGCGTGAACGCGGTCACGGTCAATAGTGGCGGCAGCGTGAGCCTGCCTGACAACGGCATCGCCGCCAACCTCACTTTTGCCGGCACCGGCACGATGAGTTTTAATTTCAGCACGGGCACCACCGTCGGCAACCTGATGGTCACCGCCGCCGATGGCATCACCAACAACGGCGCGGCGGGTTCCATCACCATCAATATCACCGGGGCGACACCGACGAATGGCACTTACACGCTCATCAATTACAGCGGCAGCCTGTGGGGCAGCGGTTTCAGCGCTTACCAGTTGGGCTCGGGCCCGGTCGGCAAGAGCTACGCGCTGGTCAACTCTGTGGGGGCCGTGCAACTGGTGGTCACTTCCGGCACCGCCAGTGTTTGGGTGGAAACAAAGGCGGATGGAACGGGCGTGGCGGTGCCCGACGCCATTGTGCTTACGGGAACGACCCTCACCAATTATGCCATTCTTCGCGACCCCTACGGCGTTTTTCTTGCCAACACTCCGGCGACGTGGGTGCTGACGAACATTACGGGTTTGGTTTCAAACAGTAATCTAACCGCGGTTTCGGGCAGTAAGAGTGCGGTGTTCAAACCGGTTGGCGTGGGTTCAGCCCGGATTCTGGCCGTGGTCGCGGGCGCGATTGCCCTGCCCTCGGGCACGATTAATTCCATTAGTCTCGCGACGCGTCCGTTCATCTGGGTGCGGGATACGGAGCGGGCGGCCATTCTGGACAAGATTGCCACCAACGCTTGGGCCACAAGTATGTTCAATTCCCTTGTCTCCCGCGAGGCCGCGTCGCTGGCCAGCTATCTGGCGAACCGCGCCGGCTACCTGCACGGATTGCCGGTCAACTGGACCAACTCGCCGCCCTTATTCAAAACGGAACCGACCTATTCCGTGCGCAGTACCGCCGAGAGCAAATTCAATGACGCCCTCGACTGCGCCATCCTTTACTACCTCACGCAGGACACCAACTATGCCCAGTGCGCCGCCGACCTTTTGCACAACACGGTCAAAACCCTGGCGCCGGTGGCGGTAACCGCACCTTCCCAGAATGGCGGCTGGATTATGCAAACGGACTGGAATGTCGAATGCCGCGTGCTGGCCACGCAGTTGCCTATTGTCTATGACTTTATTTACCAATACATCAAGACCAACCAGGTCTATGACATGGATACGGCCAGTATGGTGAACTTCGACTTCGTCAGCGCCCAGACCGTGTTCACTAACTATTACGTGCTGGCCCGCGACCACGGCGATGCCAACGACAATTGGTGTTCGCTCGAAGCCACCGCCATGTTGAACAACCTGCTGGCACTCGACAATGCCACCGCCCGCTCGAATTTTTTGACGGTCTATCTCACGACTGGCGGCAGCCGCCAGACTTCGCTGTCAGACGACTACAATCGCGATTACAATAATCCCGGCGACATATGGAACGAGTCATGGCAGTATTCCACGGCGGTGACCACGATTCGTTCCTTCAACATGGTGTTGATCGAGCGCTATGATCCGACGCGGAAATTGTTGAATGTCTATTCCAACTATTTGAGCGCCCTGCCGCGGGCGGCCCAGTTTGTTTATCCGAACAAGACCGACGAACCTCTTTTCGGCGACGCCCATCGAGGTGAAGGCTCCGCCCAGCCTTATGACATCTACGAACAGGTGTATGCGCATTCCCAGGCGCGCGGTTACACCAACTGGGCTGCGATGTTCGGCGGCCTGATCAATGGCGGCATCAAAGCCGGTCACTACAACCGTTCTACGTTGAGCGACTACGTTTCCCTCGGTCAGCACAACGAACCGCTCCAGTTGCTCTGGTCGGTGCCAACGATCACCGAGTCGCCGGCTTATTTGAACTATCCGCGCACGGATACTTTGCCGTGGGCGGGCATCAGTCTGCAACGCAATCCTTCCACCTACAACGATTTTACCTACGGCCTGATGTGCTTTGTCGGTGGCGCGGCGTTCACGCATGGCCACGCCAGCGGGATGAACATGGAGCTCTTCGGCCTCGGCTATGTTCTGGGTGGAAAATCGGGCCGCGATAGCTATGGCTCCGCCATTCACGATGACTACTATCGGCTCTTCGCCGGCCACAACACCATCATTGTCAACGCCGGTTCGCAGGGATCGGGCGGCTGGCAGGGCATCGCCATCAACATCGTTCAAAACGTGGCGATGGAGCCGCAGCCGTTCGCTACGGCGGTGTCGTCAAATTTCTCTTTCA
>CAISVF010000559.1 GCA_903888765.1 uncultured Verrucomicrobia subdivision 3 bacterium
AACCGTTCCGCCGCACTGACGGTCGGTTTCTCGTAAACGCCCATCATCAGCGGAATGCTCGGCCCATAAATGTCGCAGTCGAGCAAACCAACTTTCGCTCCGAGATGTCTCAAGGCACAGGCAAGGTTGACCGAGCAGGTTGATTTACCCACCCCGCCTTTGCCGCTGGCCACCGCAATAACGCGTTTTACGCCGGAAATTTTTGTCTGATTGGCGAAGGAATTTCCGGCAGAAACTTGACCCGCCGCCGGCTGCCGCACCTCCACCATGGCGTGCGTAACCCCGGGAAGTCGTTTCAACACCTGCTCGGCCTCCACTTTAATTTGTCGCGCCGCATCGGGATTATGCGAGGTCAATTGCAAAGCCACGCTAACCGCACCATTGGCGGCGGATATTTCCTTTATCAGGCCGAAGGAAACAATATCGCGGGAAAAGCCGGGATATTTAACGTTGGCCAGGGCGTTCTTAATGTCGTCTTGCGAAAGCATGAAGGACAAAATGCCATTCTCATGCGCGAACGCCAAATTTATTTCATAACATCTTGCAGAGAAGTGGCATCGTTGGGCATCAAACCAGGGTGTCATGGGACGTGACGAGGAAAACCATTTTACCATCGTCAAACTGGGGAAGTGGGAGGTGACGTCCTCCACTAGCCAACCGCCTCACCCTTGAGCGGAACGAGCGGACTCACCGGCGGTTTATCCTTCGCGGGGGGCAACCGGTGAATTTTCATCCAACCATGGCTCATGAAATGTTCCAGGGCGGCAATCAGAAAAATCGGCAGCTTGCCTTTCTCGCGATTAGCCGAATCGAGCCAGCGTTTTTCGAGCAGGCGGCTGAAGAATTCCCAAGTGAGGTCATGGGCGTCATGTAGCGTTTGTCCACAGCGTCTTACGCAGGCATAGAGCGGGGAAGACCGCTGTATCGCCGCCAGAACCACTGACCAGCGCGTGTTGGCAAAGACCCGCGGTGCATCTCTTGAATAAACCTGGCGGCTCCTGCGGACATCGTATGTTGAGAGAATACCGGAAACGAGCCGGTTGTTACTTGGAATATAAGATCAGGCGGCACTTTGCTGGCAGCGGCAACGTGGTTCCTCAACGTTGGGGGTGGATGAAAAACCGGAGTGCGGGCCTCACGAAAACATCGGGGCAAATAAAAACCCCGTGTGGAAACCACTCCACACGGGGAACCCATACTCAACCTAGTCCATGAATTCCAACCAACATACATGAACAGAGCTACTCTAGCATCATACCAAAAGAAGTCAATTCACATTTTTGTCAAATTTTTGTCACATTTTTTGACTCAGCATGACTGACCACGGCGCGAAACCGCAGCCTTAGAGCATTTCCATCAAATATATAGCGATGCGCCTTTGGTTCCGAGAAACAGCGGTCTTTTGGGTTTTTGGCTTCGTTTCAGCTCAGTTGCAGGGTTTTCAAACCTGCGCCTTCGCTAAAGCCTCGCCAAAAACTAAAAATCCTCGCTGTCCATCGCTACCTCTTTTCTGTCAATGCTCTAAACCGGCTTCATCGCATAATCCACCCGCCACCCACCACGAGATCGTCCTGATAAAAAACCGCCGCCTGGCCGGGTGTAATCGCGCGAGCGGAGGCATGGAGCTTTACCCTGACTCGATCGCCCTCCAGCGGCGTGACCGTAGCTGCCGTACCAGGATGGTTGTAACGGATCTTGGCCGTGACCTCGAGGGGACCAGTCAAGGTTTCAAACGGGTGCCAGTTGCAGCGGTTGGCCGTAAATTCATCCCGCTCAAGCGCGGACTCATCGCCCACCATCACACGATTATGTTCCGGATCCAGTTCCACAACATACACCGGTTTGGGGGTCGTGATGCCCAACCCTTTGCGCTGACCGATGGTGTAAAATTCAATGCCGTCATGCTGGCCGAGCACATGACCATGAAGATCCACAATTTCCCCGCGATGCTTCTGCACCAGGTTGGCGGATTGGAGAAAGCCGCCATAATTATTATCCGGCACGAAACAGATTTCCATGCTTTCTTCCTTGTCAGCTGTCTTGAGCTGGCATTGCCGGGCTACTTCGCGGGTGTCACTCTTGGATTTTTCACCCAGCGGAAACAGGATGCGCGCCAATTGATCCTGCCGCAGGGAGAACAAAAAATAACTTTGATCCTTGCGCAAATCACAACCGCGCTTGAGGAGGAAGCGAGACTGGGCGGACCGTTCCACGCGGGCGAAATGGCCGGTGGCAATATATTGAGCACCGAGCTGGTCAGCACGGTTGATGAGCCGGCCGAACTTCAGGTTTTGATTGCACATCACACAGGGATTGGGCGTGCGCCCCGCCTTGTACTCGTCCGCGAAGTATTGGATGACGTGCTTTTGAAAGTCCTGAGATTCATCCACGAGGTAATACGGTATGTCCAGCTTGTGACAAACGCTGCGCGCATCCGTGACGGCTTGCGGACCACAGCACTTGTCCTCGGCACGATTCACGCAATCCTGAGGCCAAAGTTTAAGAGTGATACCAATGACCTCGTAGCCCTGCTCACGTAACAATGCAGCCGCAGCGGAGGAGTCCACCCCACCGCTCATGCCGCAGACGACGCGCTGACCCTTTTCAATATTCACCAGATGGGCAGTATATCACCAAATCAGGAAGTGTAAAACGCCTTTGCAGGATGATCCCAAACCGGCACATCCGCCAGGCGCAGCCAAGGGCCAGCAAACGTCCAATCAAGGGCTGCGAGGAGTGAAGATTCGGGCAGATTAACGCCTGTAGTAGCAGAGATACGCCACATCACCGTCAGCCTCAACTTCAAATTTGACCTGGGGCGGCACCACGAAATATTGACCGGGAAGATAGGTTTGCCAGTCACCGCCCGGCAATTTCGCCTTAAGGCTGCCAGCCACGACATGCATGTGTTCCTCGCAATCAGTACCAAAGCTGTATTTGCCCGGCTCAATGACTCCGACCGTAGCCGGACCATTGGTGGTGGCGATGGCCAGACTTTGCACTTTCCCGTCAAAATAAGAATTATGTTTCACAATCAGGTTAATGCCTTTTTTCGGTTCCTTTGACAATAAAAACCATGACCGGCAGCCGGAAAAATTTGTCCGATAAAACCAACAGCGGGCGGCCACCCGATTTTAACCAATGGAATCGCCCAAAATGGCAAAGCTGGCAGTTTAAGAATGAGCCAGGCAGCAGTCAGCTGGTTCCTGCCGACATGGCACAGGAACCCGGCCAGTTTTACCGGGGTAAACACTTGCAAAATCCTCGCCATCCATTATTCCATTCGCCATGAATGTGACGCTTCGCGGCCGTACGCAGCATTTTCGAACGGTTACGTTCGATGCCGGCACCAATGCAGTGCAGATGATCGAACAGCGCCTGCTGCCGCATGAATTCAAAATTGTTGCCACCCCCAATTATATTGCCACCGCCCGCGCCATTACCGACATGGTGGTACGCGGCGCAGGAGCCATTGGAGCCACCGCCGCCTATGGACTCGCCCAGGGAGCGCTGGCCTTTCGCGGACGCGACCTGAATAAATTTCAGCGGCAGGTGGACCGGGTACAAAAAACGCTCGCCGACGCCCGCCCGACGGCGGTAGATCCGGTGAATGCCATGAATGGCGTACGCCGCCAAATGGGGCGCGGTGAATCGGTGGCCGAGCAGCAGTCGCTGGCGCTCGCCGCCGCTGAAGCATTCGCCAACGAAGACGTTCACCACTGCGAGAGCATCGGCCGGCACGGCGCAAAACTGATTCGCAGTGGAATGAGAATTCTCACCCATTGCAATGCCGGGTGGCTGGCCTTCGTGGATGTGGGCAGCGCGACCGCACCGATCTATGCCGCGCAAGCGCAGGGAAAACAATTTCACGTATTTTGTGATGAAACGCGCCCACGCTCCCAAGGAGCCACCCTGACAGCCTGGGAACTGGCCGAGCAAAAAGTCTCGCACCAGATTATCGCCGATAATGCCGCCGGCCATTTGATGCAGCGAGGGGAAATTGATCTGGTCATTGTGGGCAGCGACCGCGTGCTGGGGCGCACCGGCGAAGTCGCCAACAAGATTGGCACCTACACCAAAGCCGTGCTGGCCGCGCGGCATAAGATTCCATTTTACGTGGCTATTCCCTGCTCCACCATTGATTGGAATTTAAAACACGGAGTTGATATTCCCATTGAAGACCGGCACGAAAGTGAAGTGCTGGGGGCCTGGGGGATCATAGCAAATCCTCACGCCAAAGGCCGGGCGCATACCGGCCAAAGGGCCTATATTCGCGTGGCCAACCCCACGAGCGGGGCGCGCAATCCGGGGTTTGATGTAACCCCCGCCGAACTCATCGCTGGCATCATCACCCCGGCGGGAATATTCAAACCCGGTGAACTTTGGAAGCAAAGACAACGTCTTCAATAGGCTGCCGGCGACTATTTTACGCGGCGCGACAGGCTAGCTCACTTCAGCGGTGATGCAGCGCCAGCCACCAAGGAACTATAACCAGCATGACAAAGAGACCGCCGGCGATGAGGTTGACATGGGGGCGCCGGGTGAAACGGGCGACCGGCGCCAGGAACAGTCCCAGCAGCCAGCCCGACACAAACCCGCCCAAATGAGCCAACACATCGGTCTCGGGATTAACGGCAATCAAAAGAAAGATCCAGCCACCCGCCACCAACCCGCCGAGCAATACTTTGCCAATAATAAATTTGCTTTGTTTCGGCAGGATAAGTGTGGGAAAGCTCAGTAAACCCAGCGCCCCCATCACCACTCCGGAAGCGCCGAGACCGTGAAAGGCTGGCCCATGAAACCACCCGGTGACCAGATTACCGCCAATGCCAGCCAACGTGACAGCCAACAAGCCCACCCCCTGACCATAACGCC
>CAISVF010000560.1 GCA_903888765.1 uncultured Verrucomicrobia subdivision 3 bacterium
GCCGACAGATAAATGATAAAGTTTTGCGGTAGCGGTAAAATTCGGTAAACTTTTAGCCACAAAATACTTTTTTAAGTTATATTATGATAGTTGGGCAAATCTACAAAACTTTATCACCTGTAAATAATCAAACTGGTAAAGGCATGGTAAAGTTTTGCGATTTTGCTAAGGAATTTGCATCGTTTTTGTGAAGGGGTGGTAAAGAAACTGGCAAAGAAAACCGAAACACAACCTGCGGATACCTTTCCGGAAATCGAACAGATTACCGTGACGAGCCAAAGGGCTGAGTGGCTTGTTGATAGAGTGCTACGCCTTTGCCAGTCTCCCGGACTCTCCACGCCGTGATCACCCATGACGCACAGAGTTCCAAACCTTGGGGTTAATCGGGAGCAAGTGTTTGACTCATAATCACCATAGAGGTGATTAGAGTCATAGCGGTCTAAAGGAAGCGAAAATCCAAATTACACGTGCAGTTCGCCAATTCAACGCACGCCTCCGCGCATGGCGGGCAGGTGCTCGTGAATGCCTTATGCCGGCGGTTTGACTGGTGGTCGCGGATTCAGGAGCCCTCCCTGAATCCGCGCCAGCGTCGCGATATCGGCTTCACGCCCGCCGTCCAGGTGGCGCAATTGATTTTCACCCTCACCAGTGGCGGGGCGTCCCTGGCTGACCAGCCCCGCCATCGAGGCAGGCCAGCCTTTGGCCCACTTCTTCGAACATCACCAGCGCCACCCGCACCAGGCCCTCCACCTCATTCTCCAAGCCAAAGCCGTCCTATGAGCCAGCCAACCAAATACCCTGGACGGCCAAGTAGTAGCCGACCGGCATCGCGGTCACGTTGGTCACAACAAAATTCTATGGGCCGGTTGCGTCACCGCCACAATGATCGGTGATGCCGGGGAAGTACCAGGTCATCACTAATCAGTCGCAACTTGCGACGAGAGCATTATTGATTCCCCAGTTCCGGACCCTCGCAAGCGCACAAGCGGGCGACTGCCGTCTTGTTTTCAGATCGGCGTCCGCCCATCGAATTTAGGTTCCAAAAAATATTGCTTCGCGGCGCTGACTTTGGCTTCATCCTTACGTGTCGCAACCTGCCGCCACCTCATTTCGTCGCCGGCTGACCGTGTTTTACTCCGGTCGAGTGCAGGGCGTGGGCTTTCGCTATACCGCCAAAACCGTCGCCATGGGCTTTGAAGTGAGCGGGCGCATTCGCAATATGGCCGACGGACGGGTGGAAATGGTGGTGGAAGGCAGTCGGGCTGAATTGGAGGCATTTCGCGCCGCCATCTTGGATGCAGGTCTTGCTGGATTTATTCGCGATGAAGAGGTACATTGGTCGGACGCAAAAAATGAATTTCGCGGATTTGAGATCGTTCGCTAGGAAATGAAATACGCCATCATCGCTGACATTCACGGCAATCTGGAAGCTTTCCAGGTGGTGCTGGAGGATATTCGCGCCCAGAATGCCACCCACATTGTCTGCCTCGGCGACGTGGTCGGCTATAACGCCAACCCCAAGGAATGTTTGCAGATCGTGCGGGAAATGAACATCCCCTGTGTAAAGGGCAACCATGACGAATATTGTTCCACGGAAGACCCCTTGGACGGATTCAATCCCCATGCAGCCCAAGCCGTGCACTGGACGCGCGACCAGTTAAGCGCCGAGGAAAAAACTTGGTTGCGGGATTTGAAATACACGCGGATGGCCGCCAATTTCACGATGGTGCATGCCACCCTCGACGTTCCCCACCGCTGGTGCTATGTGTTTGACAAACTGGCCGCTGCCGCCAGTTTCCCGTATCAAAATACCCAGATGTGTTTTTTTGGTCACACCCATGTACCGGTGGCTTTCATGCGCGATACAGTGGTGCGCGGAGGAACCTATTCCAAATTCAAGGTGGATCCTTCGAAGAAATATTTCATCAACGTCGGTGCGGTGGGCCAACCGCGCGACAACAACCCCAAGTCGGCGTATGTGCTTTATGACTTGGACGCCCAAACCATTGAACTGCGCCGCCTGGAATACGACATAGCCACTACCCAGCAGAAAATTCTTGCCGCCGGGCTGCCGGAGCGTCTGGCGGAGCGGTTGGCTTCCGGCCGTTGAAAATCCTGCTGCTCAAACCGAGTTCCCTGGGCGATGTTATCCAGGCAATTCCGGTGCTGCGCTTGCTGAAGCGGCATTATAGCAGCGCGGAGATTTACTGGTGGATTGACACCGCCCTGGCTCCCCTGCTGGAAGGTGACGCCGACTTGGCTGGCGTGGTTCGCTTTGAACGCAAACGCTGGAGTCGTCCACAGCACTGGCCGGAAATGCTCCAGAGCGTTCGCTGGCTGCGTGGGCAGAATTTTGATCTCGTCATCGACCTGCAATGCCTCGCCCGGAGCGGCGTGTTCGCGTGGCTGTCGAAAGGAGATTTGCTGGTCGGCTTGAATGAAGTCCGGGAAGGTGCCCGCGGCTTTTATGATCTCGTAGCGCCCCGGAAGCATTTTCATACTCATGCCGTGGATTGGTACCAGTCGGTGCTACCACTGCTTGGCGTGCCAGTGCATAAAAATTTTGTGTGGCTGCCGGAGCGCCCGGAAATAGCCGGGGCAGTGACCCGAAAATGGCCGGCCTTTTTTGGGGCCCACCCCCGATCGGGCAGTGGCCCGCAATTAATCACTATACAGCCCGGCGCTCGCTGGCTCAACAAGCGGTGGCCGGCAAATCATTTTGCCGAACTCGTTCGTGCGCTAGCTGAGCGCTTTCCCGCCACGCGTTTCGCCCTGCTCGGCGACAAAGGCGACCAGCCGCTGGGGGAACAGATCATGCAAGCCGCGCCCGGCCGTTGCCTGAATTTGTGCGGGGCAACTTCGCTGCCAGAAATGATCGAATGGGTCCGGCTTGGCGATTTGCTGATTACCAACGACACCGGGCCTATGCACGTTGCCGCCGCACTCGGCAAGCCGCTCGTGGCCCTGTTTGGACCCACCGCGCCCGAGCGCACGGGCCCTTACGGCCAGCTGGAAAATGTGCTTCGGCTGGACCTCCCCTGCGCGCCCTGCCTGCGCGCGAAATGTCATTTGGCGCAGCCGGAGGCATGTCTCCACGGCCTTTTGCCAGTCACGGTTTTGGCGCATGCAGAAAAACTCCTGTCGTCCCGGGCTTGACTTGCGAACGCCGGCGGACAATTCTCGCCACCATGAAATTCACCGCCCAGTTTGCCCGCCGGTCTCTGATCTGCTCAGGCATGGTCCTGCTTCTGGCTGGCAGCCAGACCGCAGTAGCGCAATCGTCCTCCGGAGTGAATCTCTTCAACGGCAAAGATGATAGCGGTTGGATTTATTGCCTGCGTTCCAATGCTGCGCCGGCAAAAACCTGGAGCATTGCCAACGGCGTGATTCATTGCACCGGCAAACCGAACGGCTTCATGCGCACGGAAGCTGCTTACAGCAATTACCTCTGCACCGTGGAATGGCGTTTCCTCAAGGCCGGCAACACCGGCGTGCTGGTGGATATGCAGTTGCCTGATAAAGTGTGGTCGCGCTGTGTCGAATGCCAGGGAATGCATGATCACCAGGGCGATTTCTGGCTATGGGGTGGCGTGGCTGGCAACGAGCCGGCCAACCTGAAACAGAATGGCATCAAAATGCTACAGCCCTCCGCCGAAAAACCCCTCGGCGAATGGAATACCTACCAGACTATCTGCCGCAGCAACACGGTGGAAATCATCGTCAACGGCAAGTCCATGAACAAGCTCACCGGGCTGAATGTTTCCGGGGGCTTCATCGGCCTCCAAAGCGAAGGTGCGGAACTGGAAATCCGCAAAGTGCAGCTCACGCCGCTAGCCGATTGACCATCACTCATTATCAATCACTTCATGAAATTCATAGCGACGATTTCCCTGTTTGCGGCCACCCTGGGATGGGCGCAGGATGCCGATTCGGTTTATCCCTTCAAACCCAGCCATGAGATGTCCATCGCGCTGTTCAATCATAAAGATTTTGCCGGCTGGACGTTTTGCATGAAAGACCAGGCAGACCCCCTGCAAACCTGGAGCGTGACCAATAAAGTCATTCATTGCACCGGCAAGCCCACCGGTTATCTTCGCACCACGGGAGTCTACAGCAATTATTTCCTCACTGTAGAATGGCGGTTCATCAAAATTGCGCCGAAGGCCGACAACACCGGCATCCTCGTCCATATCCAGCCCGGCGACAAAGTCTGGCCTCAGTGTATCCAGGTGCAGGGCAAACACACGCGACAGGGCGATCTGTTTTTGATGGAGGGCGCGGAAGCCAAGGAGCACAAGGGCCTGGATAAAAACACCCCCGTGCCGCTGCGCGGTGACTCCGTGGAAAATCCCGTCGGCGAATGGAATAAGGCGGAAACCATCTGCCTTCACAACAAGGTCGTATCCTTCATCAACGGAAAATTTTTAAACGAAGTGACCGAATGCACTATCAACGACGGCTACATTGGCATTCAAAGTGAAGGTGGCGATATAGAAATCCGTTCAATCGTTTACACGCCGCTGAAGTATTAGCCCGCCGGGCTTCCAGCTAGCGCCGCAATTGAACCAGCGTTGCGCCCCAACCTCCGAACTGGGGATGATCCAGCGTGAAGGAAGTCACCTCCGGATGTTGCTGCAAAATCGCGTGCACCGTGCGGCGCAAGTTGCCGATGCCTTTGCCGTGGATGATGCGCACCTGTAAGATGCCACGCGCGCGGCATGCCGCCAGGTAATCCGGCACGAGTTCCTTGACGTCGCGCGGCCGGAAGGTGTGGAAATCCAGCACGCCATCAATCGGCAGTTCCACCGGTGCGTCCATTGGTGTTTAACCCTTCCGTTTTCACCCACGCGCGCGCCGCCTCCGGGGTGGTTAATTCATCGGCCAGTTGCCGCTCGCGCAATTCGTGCAAAAGTTCGCCGATTTTTTTCCCGCGTGGAATTCCAAGCGCGAGCAGATCATCGCCATTCAGCAGCGGCGGCAGGATTTCCGGCTGCTGCCGCAAGGTTTCGGCGGCGGCAACGCAGAAATCGTGATGCGCCAAATCGCCATTGGAACCCAGGCAATCCAGCCGGTGCAACGCCAGTTCCAAAGGAAACGTCGCGCGCAGCAGCAGACGCCGCAGCGTCGCCTTACGCATCTGCATCACGTCCTTGAATTGCATGTGATGCCGCACTGCCGCCACGATGTCCTCGATTTCTTTGTTGGAAAACTTCAGTCGCCGCAAAATGGTCTCCGCCAGTTCTGCGCCAATTTTTTCGTGGCCGTAAAAATGGATTTTACCTGTCCCAGCATCTCGCGCGGCAGTCACGGGCTTGGCTATGTCATGCAATAGCACCGCCCACGGCAGCAGCGGACTGGCGGTGGCCGGAATTTTTTGCAGCATCAGGCGAATGTGATTAAACACGCTGCCTTCCGGATGAAAATCCGGCGACTGTTCGCAGTCAATCGTTGCCGCCAGTTCCGGTAAAACATGGTCTAACAAACCGCTCGCACGCAGCAGCTCTAAACCACGTGCGGCGGGAGCATCCGTTGGGAGGCGGTCCGGAATGGCCCCGCCCCTGTCCTCCTGCCCGGGAGAAAGAGTCGCGTCGCTGGAGAAGGTTTCACTCAAGGGCGGCACAAAAAGTTTTATGAGTTCATCCCGCACGCGCTCGGCACTAATGAGTTTGATTTTTGGCGCAAGTTGCTGGATAGCGGCAAAAGTTTTCGGCTCAATGGTAAAACCCAGCCGCGCAGCGAAGCGCACAGCCCGCAGCATCCGCAGATGGTCTTCGCCAAATCGCTCTTCCGGTCGGCCTATCGTGCGGATGATTCTTGCCCGCAGGTCTTTTTCGCCGCCGACCCAGTCGTGGATTTTTCCGGTGAGCGGATCGAAGAAAAGCCCGTTCACAGTGAAATCACGGCGCCGGGCATCCGCTTCCGCATTGGCGAACACCACGGTTTCCGGCCGCCGGCCATCCCGGTAATCCGCCTCGGCTCGAAAAGTGGCCACTTGAAATTGCTGTCCATCCTCAATGACTATGATAACGCCGAACTTTTTGCCCACGGGAATCGTTTTACAGAAAAGTATTTCCACCTGTCCGGGCCGGGCATCCGTGGCAATATCAAAATCCTGCGGCTCACGCCCGAGCAAAACATCCCGCACGCAGCCGCCCACCCAGAAGGCGGCGAAGCCAGCAGCCTGCAGTTGAGCCACCACTTTAACAGCGATGTCGCGAGTCGAGGTATTCACAAATGAA
>CAISVF010000561.1 GCA_903888765.1 uncultured Verrucomicrobia subdivision 3 bacterium
AAGGAATGCGGGGTGACGCAGCCTCTGTCCGCGTGCTGGGGTGCCAGCGGCGGGTAGCATAAAACTATGCACCGACCATTTTACTCAGCTTCATGCTGGCTCCTTGCGGGTCAGGATGCGGAGTGAATTTAACGCGGCATCCGCTTCGTGGCCTTTGGCGGTGATGAAATCGAGCAGTTGGATCGGGGTGCGTTTGTCTTCTTTGGTGACGCGGTTCGGGTTGACGGCTTTCAAATCGAAGGCCGCATTCTCTATGGTTTCGGCTTTGGCCAAAGCTTCGCGCGCCTCCCGATCCACGGTTTTCCATTTTTCCTCCAGCGCGGCCAGTTTTTCTTCGCTTAATTTTTTAGCTTTCCGCTGGTCACGAAAATCATCTGCCAACACTTTGGCTTGCGCGGACAGTTCGATAAAATTCTCGCGGTGCGGCCGGGCCTCCTCTAACGAGGTTTGCACGCGGGCGCTGAAATCCAGGGTCCAACTTTGCTGGCTCTCGGCGCGTTTGGGCAGCAATTTGAAAAACTCCTCGAAGTGTTTCAAGGTCAGCGGCGTTTTTTTGCCGACCTTGATGTCGGACAAATCGTAATACCAGATTTTCTTCGTCTCGTTGCCCTTGGTGAAGAAAATCAGGTTGGTTTTCACGCCGGCACCGGCGGAGGTGAACACGCCGCCGGGCAGACTGACGATGCAGTAAACATCGCATTCCTCCAGCAGCTTGCGCTTGGTCTTGACGAACGCCTCGGCGTCCACGCGAAACAGCACGCCTTCATCCAGCACGATGCCGCACTTGCTGCCGGTCTTCATGTGATTGAGGACGTTTTGCAAAAATAGCACCTGCGTCGCGCCGGTTTTGTATTCGTAAGGCGTCTGGGCCTCCTTGCCCTCCTTGCCGCCGAACGGCGGATTCATCAGCACCACGTCGAAAAACTGCGGTGCGCCCTGAAATAATCCGTCATAGGCGGCGATGCCGGACAGCGAATTGCCATGCCAGATGTGCGGCTCGTCAATGCCATGCAACACCAGGTTGGCGAGCGCGATGGGATAAACGGCGTTGTCTTTCTCGCGGCCGTAAAACGTTCGGCGCTTCAAGGTTTCAAGCTGCGGGCCGGTAATGGTGTCGCCTGCCTGCGCCTTCATGTATTCGTAAGCCTGCGCCAGAAACCCGCCCGTGCCGCAGCCGGGGTCATAGACCGTCTGTTTTATTTTCGGGTCAACCACCCGCACCATGGCGCGGATGACTTCGCGCGGCGTGAAAAACTGGCCGCCGTCGTTGCCCTTCTCGCCCATTTTCAGCAGCAACCCTTCATACACCTGCGACAGGGTGAAAACATGGGTGTCGTCCACAGTGACGCTGCTGATCTCATGGACCTTATCCAGCACGTCGCAAAAATTCTTTTCCGAATCAATCCGGCTGCGGTCCACGCTGGACATGATTTCACTGATGACCTTCTGGCGCGGATTGGCACCGGGCTGGGTTTTGAGGTTTTTCAGCTTGGGCAGCAGCTCGTCGTGGACAAATTTCCAGACGCTGGCGGTTTTATCCTGGCGCAAGGGCGACTCCGGAGCGGCCCAATCGCGCCAGCGGAAGGGCTTGGGCAGTGACGGCTTGAACTGGCGCCCCGAAGCGGCGGCTTCCTCGGCCTCGCGGTTTTCCTGCTCGTCGAGGATGCGCAGGAAAAGCATCCAGGTCAGTTCCGGCACATATTGCAAGGCCCCGGCGCAATTGCTGCGCCGCATGATGTCGCAAATGGATTTGACCGCGCCGTTCAGCGATTGCTGCGAGGCGTGGCGCTTGCCGCTACCGGTTTCAGCGGTGGGAATCTGGAGGCTTTTGTTGACACTGTCGATAGCAGACCTAATTGCCTTTTTTGACATGAATTGAAATCAAATGGAACCGTTTTTGGGTTTGGCAACTCGCAAGACTTTTGTGTATCCCGCTAGAATCTGGTTGGCTCCAAGGGGCGATACCGGTGACTTGGAAAGCTCCTCTTTAGCCTTTGCCAATTCCTGTTTTTCGCGTGC
>CAISVF010000562.1 GCA_903888765.1 uncultured Verrucomicrobia subdivision 3 bacterium
CGGCGACACGACTTTTCGACCCCACCCGGGCAGAAAAGGGTCATTCAGTAATTTTTATTTTTAGCCTATCGCTCCTCGCATGTGTCGCCCGGACAGGATCATCGAATCAGAATCCGGTTGGAGGGCCAAAACCGTTACCGCCCCGGTGGCCAGCTTGCCAAGCCGGAATTCGGTCGCTGCCACCGGCAGGATAGCCCGTCCGGCCCGGACCTGCGCCGGAAACTTCACCGCATCCCGCCACTGCGCCACCTCATCCACCCGCTCCCGCTGCTTATGCTTTCAGTGCCTGTTGGATCGTTTTGACCGGCAGGAATAATTCCAGTTCATTCGACGGCATCGCAATAAAGTCAAATTGCTCATAGTAGCGTTTGGCCTCTTGGTCTTTGACGTCCACGAACAGCCCAATCCCGCCCGCTGAATTGAAAATCTCCATGAATTTGCCCATGGCCGCCACCAGCAGAGTCTTTCCGATGCCTTGCCGCTGATACGTCTTGGCCACCGCTAGCCGGCCCAGCCGGACACCGGCCGCATCGCGCGGCAACTTTCTGGCCTCCTGCGGGGGCAGCGATTCAGATTTGATCTGGCAGATGTTGAGCGAGAAAAAACCAATAATGGGTTTGGGCGTGGCGGCGGCCTCATCCACCAGCACAAATGTCCGCGAGATTCCCCGCTCCGCATGTTGTCGCGCGGTTTGCTTCAGATACAGATTCAGCGGCTCACTCCCGCAATCGAAACCGTCCCGGTCGTGATCCGTCGCCAGCAGTTCAACTTTATGCACGAACCATGCCCTTGTAGATTTTGACCGCGTCTTTCAGGCGTTTGTTGGGTTTCGGCGGATTGTCCAACAGGGCCAGGATGGTGCGTGCGTCTTTCTGCGAAAGCCGGATGACTGACTCACGTTCAATCACGCGCTGCGCTTCCACATACGCCGTTTGCACCACGAATTGATTGACCGTCGCGCCCAAAAGCTCCGCCGCCTGCTCCAGCGTGTCGCGCACGCTGTCAGAGACCCGGGCCGTGATCCGCTTGCGCGGTTCTTCTAAAACTGGTTCCATGTCTATATGGTGCCACTTTGGCACCGGATTGTCAATCGCGCTTCCGTCCGCCCCCGGTTGCCAGACAGCCAGGCTGGTCACTGGGCCGCTGCCACCGGCATGGACCTACACCAGAAACTTCACCGGATCCCGCCATTGCGCCACCTCATCCCCCGCTCCCGCAAGTAAATCTGGTGAATCAATTCCCACGAATGATTCACCAGCCGCATGGCGCCTCGCGCGACACTCCGGCCCTCCGCAGCCCCTCGCTTGAACACGTCAGGCAGCTTGTTTGCCGCCTGCCGCCGCGTGTCTGTTGGAATGTGGGTCTATTGCTTGGAAACCGTCGGCGAATTGTGGCTGATGAATTCCTGCGCCCCCGCGTCCGATACCCCGGCGGATTTGAGTAACGTGGTCGCCGTGTGCCGCAGCGAGTGAAAACTGAATTCATTCTGTTCGCGCGCCGCGCTGCGGCACAGGGCCGAGCGGATTAAAACCACGCTTGTCTGCTGTCACCAGCAGTTTACACTCCTTCGTGAGGTGACCAACTTGAGACGTAATGACAGAGCGATAAGCCTCGAGGAGGCAAGAAACCTTCTCGCCGCAGCCGAATATGGGGTTCTCTCCATGGCCAGCCTCACTGGCGTGCCTCATGGTATTCCCCTCAACTTCTCCCTGGTCGCCAACAGCATCTACTTTCACTGTGCGCCCGAGGGCAGGAAAATTGTAATTCTCGCAGCGAATGCCCGAGTTTCTTTCTGCGTGGTCGGCAGCACCCGGGTTTTACCCAGCCAGTTCGGTACTGAGTACGCCAGCGTTGTTGTCACGGGCTCAGTCGAAGAACTCGCGGCCGAGGAGAAGCGCCAGGGGTTGGTCTTCCTGGTCAAAAAATACTCGCCCGACCACGTTGAAGCGGGCCTTGAATACATTGATAAACGCATTGACCAGGCCAAGGTCTTTCGCATCCAGATTGAGACGATCACTGGCAAAGCCCGTAAATGACCAGCCTGGCAGAAACGCCTCGAATTGCTATTGTCCACTACAGCGAGCGGCACGAACTTTGATTGTTTTTTGGAGGACCTCAGCCGAAAGCATACGAAATAAAATAAACCAGCGGTGCCACCACTCCGTCCGTCAGCATCGGTTGTATTGACGCATTCAATGAGTGGCCCAAATTTATCAATTTGGGTATATTACCCTTCCTGTGGCAACATTGGGGTATGAAAACCCACGACGCTCGCAGTCTTTGGTCGCGCGCACTGATTATGCTGGGGAGCCTTGCCATGGTGGTGGGGGCCCTTGATCCAATGGAAGGTTCGGCCATCATCCTTCCCGGCAGTTTACTGGTCGCCCTCGGCACCGGCCTGGGCCAAAGCGAACGCCGCTTGATCGCCTACCGGGTGATGGTTTTCATTTTGATCGCCATGGGCGTCGGTGCCATGTGGGGACTATCCTCCGTCGGCGGTTTTGGCGGGCCCTCGGGCCGCTCCATGTGGTGGGGAGTATTGATTCTGCCCTATCTTATTGGCTGGAGCCTGGGGATTTGGGGACCGGGGTCACCTCGCTGGTTGCTGGTTTCAGGTATCGGGGTCGGCCTTTGGTATCTGGTTTTAGTCGCGATGATCCTGAGAACTTCGGACCGACATGGCGGCGGCCTGACCACGATGCAGACGGCCATCCTGCTCATCACCATCGCCGTGATCGGCGTGCTGACCATCGCTGGCTGCTTCAGCCGACTCAGAGCACGAAACCCCAAGTAAACATAGCGCTCACCGGCAACCCCTACCGGGACGGCAAAGGAGGATTTTACTCTGGCACAATTTACCTCAGCATCTTGCTCTGCTAAGCAATTTGGCGACCCCGGCTATCGCCAGACCTAAACCCAGCAAGGCCGCTGGACCGGGTTCCGGAACGGCTGTGGCCACCGTCACGGTCCAGCCTTGCACGGTGGAGACCGCAAGTGGTGATACATCGGCTAGGAAGAGTGTCCAGCCTCCATTCGGATCTAGGTTGTTGAAACTGTTCAGCATCGCCGTGCGTGGGTCGGTATCGAGAACCGTAAACGGGTTTATGAAGCGCCCATCCGGCGCGAAATTTCCCGTCGCCGGATTACCGGCCGCAGTGTGAATGTC
>CAISVF010000563.1 GCA_903888765.1 uncultured Verrucomicrobia subdivision 3 bacterium
ATACGCCCGCTCCTTGCTGGTCAGGCGTGACGGAAGCCTGCTGATTGGAACATTCCATGGAACTTTGTTGCAACGCCATGGAGATACCTTTCAGACCTTGGTTGGGCCCGGCGTAACTCAAGGAAAACCAATTCTCACCCTGCTGGAGGATGCAACATCAAAACTGTGGCTGGGCACGGATGGTGCCGGACTTATGTGCTGGCAGGACGGCCTGGCAAAGTATTTCACGCGTACGAATGGTTTGCCGGGACTCCATGTTGAGCAACTTACTGCCGGATCGAAAGGGCAAATCTTTTTTTTCTGTGATGGCAAACTTTGTCTGGTGGAATCGAACCTCTGCCGGCAGGTCGATAAACCGGCAAGGATGCCGGGTAGTGTGACCGCCATCACGCCGGCACGTGAGGGTGGACTCTGGGTGGCTACCACGGGTACAACCTATAATGGCACGCGCATTTTTCTGCTGCGCAACGGCCTGTGGAGCGAGCCGACAACAAATTATCTATGGCCGCAAGACTACAGCCGCTCGCGCAGTTATTCATTATTGGAGGACCGCCCCGGGCGGCTTTGGTGTGCGACGGATGGACGGGGTGTTTTTTTCCGGACGCCGGAAGGAAGCTGGCAGGCCTTGGATGCACGCTTCCCGCAATCCCACGCCCAAGGGCTTTGCCTAGGAGAAGGCGAAGATGGTATCATCTGGTTTGGCACTCGCACCACCGGCCTGCAAATGATCCGCCCCGGACCACCGGTCACGTCGCTACATCTGCCAGCGGAATTTGAAAAGAATGTTTTGATTTGCGTTTGTGTTCGCCGGGACGGTTCGGTTTGGGGCGGAACTGACAGCGCTGGCCTTTTTGCCTGGCAAGATGGCGAGGTGGTGCATTACGGTCTCGATCAGGGACTGCCACAATTGCAGGTCAACGCCATTTTGGAAGATCATCAAAATAATCTTTGGGCGGCCACGGCGGGCGGCCTGACTCGGCTTCAAGGGGAGCATTTTCAATCGACGGGCGATTCGCCACTGATGCGGCGCACGGTAACGGCTCTGTTTGAAGACCACGAAAAAAGCTTCTGGGCTGGGACGAGAGGAGGGCTGGTGAAAATGCATTCAGACGGCAACATCCTCAAAGTTTTTGGGCGCGATAAGGGCCTGCCCGACGGCCTTGTCCGCGCCATCACCGAAGACGATGCCGGTAGAGTTTTAACGGTCATTTCAGGCCTCGGCATTTTCCGGCAGGATGGCGATCGTTTCTCCAAATTCCTGCCTCAAAAAAATGTGGACGACTACTTACAGAACTGGGACGCGGGAATCACTGCGCACTCGCTTCTGTTTGCCGGCGACGGTTCTTTCTGGGCCGCCAGCGCGGGGCGTGGCCTCGGACATTTTCCTGCGGGAGATTTCTCAAGCTGGAATTACGAGAACGATGGCCTGCCGAGCAGCTTTTTGTTTTCCGTTTTGAAAGACGGCGAAGGCAATTTGTGGTGCAGCTCTGAGAACGGGCTGTTTGGCATCCCGGAAAAAAATCTTTCAAATTACCAGCGCGGGCGCAACGCTCGCCTGATCGCGTGGCGACTAACGCCGGCGGATGGCCTCGCGAGCAAGGCCTGCACCGGCTTTGGCCAGAATGCCGCTGCAAACTCACCGGACGGCAAATTAATCTTCACCGACGGCCCGGCTATGGCGGTGATAGATCCGGCAAACACACCGCGCGACTCGCGGATTTTTCCGCCTTTCATCGAATCCGTGGTGGCTGACGGTCAGCATCTGGGCATCAATGAATCGGGTCAATTGAAAATTCCGTCCGGAATTCGCTCGCTTGAAATCCATTACACATCGCCGAACCTGCTTTCGCCCGAACGCCTGCGGTTCCGGTATCAATTACATGGCCTGGACAAGGATTGGGTTGTGGCGGATAACCGGCGCGTGGCGTATTTCAACCGCCTGCCGCCAGCCCATCACGCGTTTAAGCTTGCGGTATCCGCCCAGGAAGAGATCTGGCAATCAGCAGCCAGCGAGTTAAAAATTGAAATTATCCCACGTTTTTACGAACGCCGGAGCGTGCAATGGGCGGTCGCGTTTTGCGCGCTGGTTTTCGTTGGTATAACTGTTTGGCAAATTGAACGGGCGAGCCAGCGCCGCCGCATCGAGCGCCTCAAACTCCAACGCGCCATGGATGCGGAACGGCAGCGCATTGCCCGCGACATCCACGACGACCTCGGCGCAGGGCTCACGGAAATTATTTTGTTAAGCGATACTTTGCGCGAGGACATTCCTCACGAGTCCAGCGCTGATGAAACCGCCGGAAAAATTTCTGCCAGCGCCCGTTCGCTCACCCGGGCGATGGATGAAGTGGTCTGGGCGGTGAATCCCGGTAATGACACGCTGGAAAGCTTTTTAAATTATTTGAATGACTACTCGCAGGAATATCTCTCTCGCTCCACCGTCCGTTTCCGCTGGGAAGTGCCTTTCGAATTGCCAGCCATGAGCCTTTCTGCGGAAACGCGCCATAACCTTTATCTGGCCTGCAAAGAAGCGATGCATAACTGCGTCAAGCACGCCAGCGCCACCGAAGTGCGGATTAGCATTCATATGACGCCAGCGGGATTCGGTCTGTGCATTGATGACAACGGCCGGGGGTTCGACCACGAATCCAATCGCAAGCGCGGCAACGGTTTACATAATATGCGGCAGCGGCTCGAAAGCATCGGCGGACGCTGCGAAATCAGCAGCACGGCCGGCAGAGGCACCCAGGTGAAATTGATCTTGCATGTTCAACCGCCCACTTATCCACACGTCAGGTGACAGAGACACAGCCATGTTCAAGCATGGAGCCCAATACCAGTTTTGGTCACAATGAAAAATCCGCTGCCCAATGTAAGCTCTTCCAAAAAGAAGATGACCATCACTGTTTCCATCGTGGATGACGACGACCGCGTGCGTGGCAGTCTCGCGCAAGCGGTGAGCCGCTTCCCCGGCTGCACCTGCACCGGGCAATTCAGCTCCGGCGAAGCCGCCCTGACCGGTTTGAAAGCACAGGCGACGGACGTGGTCTTAATGGACATCAACATGCCCGGCATTGGCGGCATTGAATGCGCGCGCCAACTGAAGCATGCGCATCCTGAAACCGAGATTATCATGCTGACGGCTTACCAGGACACCGACAGCGTTTTTCAATCGCTGGCCGCCGGAGCCAGCGGCTACCTGCTCAAACGGGCCGACCGTGAAGAACTGCTGGCCGCCATACTACAGGTGCGCGATGGCGGTTCTCCGATGACCAGCCATATCGCCCGCAAAGTAGTGCAGGCCTTTCGCACTCCGACCACGACCGAAAAAGACACCGAAAAACTATCCCCCCGCGAATTGGAGGTTTTGGAATTGCTCGCCAAAGGCTATCTCTACAAAGAAATTTCCGAAGCACTGGAATTGAGCTACGAAACCGTCCACAACTATATTCGCCGCATCTACGAAAAGCTGCGGGTCCGTTCGCGCAGTCAGGCCGTGGCAAAATATTTTGAAGTAAAAAGACCGGCGGGCACGGCGGGCCTCAGGTAGGCTGTTCGGTACAAAGGTGAGACAAGTTGGCGATTCCAAATTCACCATATGCCGAAGCTGGCCCTGCAAAGTCCGAAATCGAACCACGTTTTGAAATGCAAAATTAAGTTGCCAGAAGTTGCCAATTGCCAAAAATTACTTTTTAGAGCTCATTGAGATGGTTTTTAGGGGACTGAAAAACGAGAGGCAGAACGCGTTTTAACCCCTATTTATCAATGGTTTTATGGTGTTTTAGGATAATTTGGAGTTGGGATAGAGACAGGTCGGTTTCGTCCCTGCGCGGCTTTTTATTCCCGTCGGGTCTTGGAGGGTTTCGGCAGCGGGTTGGATGCAAATCCTGGCCGCCTGTAATGGCTGGCTGGATGAATGAACCTCAGTGGTGCGGGAGGTTTTGGGTAGGCGGCATTTATATGTTTTCGCATCACCGAGTGCGGTCGAAAAGCAGTGTCGCCGCTTTGCTCCGCCACCGCATGACCTCGCGGGGGCCGCGGTTCGGGGATGCTCCGCCGGCTCCACCTCGCCCCAAGCCAAAATTTCTAGCCACCGCATCCCTCGCCATTATTATGCAGGCTCTTTGGGTAGAGCAGGCAGTTACCTTAGCCTCTGCTGGGCATGTCGAAATTTCATTTATTCTTATCAGGCCCGGACAAATGCCATTCGCAACGGTCTTTACGTCGTTGCCCGGCAAATTCTGCCAAGGCTTCAATAATATTGGTGCCCGGTGACAGCTTCACGTTCGCCCAGCAATAAATGACATCGCTCGTGTTGATTTTACTCCCTTTAGATTTGCCGTTGACCACAAGCTCCACTTGATGAGCATTGGAGTATATTTTGACCTCGGTCACGGCGTTAGTCCGTTCCACGAACCGGCGGCTCGTAATGTAAATCACGGGTTCGTCCGACCAGTTGGTTTGGTAAAAATAAAACGCGTCTTTCTTCAACTGACGGTCGTTGCTCACCAACCCCTTGTCATTAAGGCTCGGCACGCCGCCTTCCTTGCGGCCGGCCACCACGATATCAAACATGTTCCAAACGAAACTGCCCCACACAAACGGCCGCGCGTTGATGGCCGCCCAATCGTGTTCGTGGACGATGCTCTGCCATTCCTCCGGGTGCCATTGGCTTAGCGTGTTGGTCGGCTGCCGGCAATTGTCCTCTTGCTGAAATGGGTTCGCGCCCGCGCCATATTCGCTGATGCAGATGCCACCGTGACGGCTGGTGTAACGCAACTGATCCATCATCGGTCCGGCATCGTCCGGCGTGCCAAAATACCAGCCCGGATAAATGTTCCAGCCGGTCAAATCAGGAATCTTGGGCAATTCCGGTCGCCGCAAAAAAGCCTTCGGATCGGTCGGGCGCGGCACGACGCGGCCGCCACCCCAAACATTGATATCCTGCGCGCAAACCGTCGGGCGCGTCGGGTCTTCACCATGAGCGAGGATGTTCAAGTCCTGCAACAGCCGGTGCGGGTCGGGCGTAGTGGCGCGAAGTTCGTTGTAAAGCCCCCAACAAAAAATGGAAGGATGATTGATACTCTGCCGGATGAGGTCGAGCAGTTGGTCTCTTGTCGTCGCGGCGAATTCCAATTCGCGTCCATTTTCATTGACCAATGGAATCTCCGCCCAGACCAACAACCCCGCCTCGTCGCACAGCGAATAAAAGTAATCGCTCTGCTGGTAGTGCGTGCAGCGAACCGCGTTCGCACCCATTTCCAAAATCAAATCAATGTCGCGCTGGTGGTCGGCGTTGCTTAACGCCCAGCCTTTGTTCCAAACATCCTGATGCCGACACACGCCGCGCAGACGATAGGGTTTGCCGTTCAGGAAAAATCCTTTGTCGGGATCAACGTAAAACGAGCGCAAGCCAATCTTCTGTTCCACCGTATCGCCCGCGATGCCGTGATCCGAAAGCTCCGCGATTGCGCGGTAGAGATAAGGGTCGGCACGACCGTTCCACAAATGCGGTTGCGGCACGGTGAGTTGAAATCGGAAAGGCGGGGTGATGCCCGGCTCGATTCGGATTTCGCGGGCGTCAGTTGTGATGATCGTTCCACGGTCATCCACCAGTTTGACCGTCAAGGTGCGTTCGACCGGCAACTTGCTGCCGTTGGAGACCTCGGTGGTAACATCCAAAACCGCTTTTGCTTTGGTGACGGAACTTTGCAGCCAGGTTACGCCAGACGATGCGTGATCGGTCGGGCAAAAGCAGATTGAATCGGCCACCAGCAGATGAACCGGCCGATATAACCCGCCGAAGATGCAGAAATCTCCGGACAACGGCGCAATGTCAGGCTGCGGCGAATTGTCCACGCGAACCGCCAGCCGGTTTGTGCCCGACGCAGCCAAGTTGGTGGTGATTTCAAAACAGAACGCGCTGAAACCGCCGCGATGCTGGCCGAGTTTTTGATCATTCAGGAAGACATCGGCCACGATGGAGGCAGCCTCGAAGCGAAGGAAATAGCGCTTATCCGGTTCGGGGCGGATTGGCAACTCGCAGAAATACCAGCCTGGACCGCGATAGTATTTATTGGTGACCTGTGCTTCTTCCCAGCCCCAGTTGTGCGGCAACGAAACCGACTGCCAGTCGTCTTCATCCAAGCCCGGTTTCTGGGCCTGGGGCTCATGATGTTGTGTAAAACGCCAGCCATCCATCAGCAGAGTATCCTGCCGGGCGGCAACCGGTCCGGCCACGGTCAAAAACAAAAACCCGCAAAAACCAAACCACAAACCGATGGTTCTATTTATTCTCAGATTAATGCGCTGTCATTTGGGAGTTTCACAACCGGCTCAAATCTATTTTCCAACTTTCACCAGAATTGGCACGGTAAAACCGGAGGCGCGCTTGCCGCTGCCAATGACGTAGCCCATGAGGACGTAGGTGGTGCCGGGTGCTTTCGGTGCGGTGATTTCCGCTATTGGTTGATCCGAGTTGACCGGGCCGGAGACGGTTTTGCCGGCCTTGTCCAAAATCCACCAGCGGAATTGGAGCTGGGAATTTTTCTCATCAAGGCTGGTGGCGGTGGCCGTGACTTTGAACGGCTGGCCGGACATGACAACGGCGTCGCTTTCGTTTGTTTGTCCGTCAATTTTTATTTTGGTCAGCAGCGGCCCGCGCTCTTGTGGATACCTGCCAGACCAGTAATGGCAGAATTCCTCGGTAATGGGGGTGGCGCAGAGTTCTTTTTCGTCAACGCTCTTCACATTGCCCTGCGGGTTGAGAAAGGCGCAAAAGTAGGTGGGTCTTTGCAGGGGGCCGGAGCCCCACAGGAACATGGTCGAGCCGAGACAACGCGGCGCGGCGTCTATTTTCTTAAAGCTGTCACGCAGGTCGTCCAGTTTGGCGTCATAAGACTGCTCGTAAACTACGCCCCAGGCGGTTTTGTTCCCCCACCAAGGGCCTTGCGGGCCCAACTCGGAAACATAGTAGGCGCGGCCCCACTCCGCCTCGAGATTCTGGCTGGCGCCGCCCACGGCACCCTGGCCGTAGCTGTTGTAGCCGATCACATCCAGGTCCGAGGCATACTGTTTAACGAGGGCAATTTTGTCTGCGGGCGCGTTGACCATCGTGAGACTGGTCAACTGTTTTGGGAAGCGCTGGTGCAAGGCGAGCGACATGCGATTGACGGTTTCGAGGTAGGCCGGATCCAGCGGCACCTCATTGCCCAAGCACCACATCAGAATCGCCGGATGATCGCCAATACGACTGACGGTTTCCTCAAAAACCTTGACTTGATCGTCGCCTTTTTCGCGATAGTCCCAGTCCCAGGTGGAGCCGTCTTGGCCCTGATTTTCGCCCTGATGCGGCATCCAGATGCCGACGATGACCTTGAGTCCCAGACGCTGGTAGTTATCAAGCTTCGCGCGCGACGGCGGTATGTAAGTGCGGAGGGTGTTGGCGCCGTAGGCGGCGGCCAGATCGAGCCGCGTCGTGCCGCAAATGCCCTTGATTTGAAAACCGCGAAACACCTCGTAACGGGCCGCGCGGGCGGAATCCGCTGAATGCATCAGGGCCGAATAATCCAGCCCGGAAGCGGTGGCGGCCAGGAAAAGACCCAACCCGGCCAACAAAAGTGACAGAGCCCGGCACGCCCAACTCAACTTGCGCCCAGCCTGGTCGAGGAACAAAACAATGGTTGTTTTCTCAGAGAAAACGGTTGGATGGAGGACATTCATAATGATGATCGTATGGTTGGAATTTTCTGTCACCGGGCGTGAGCTTTTGGCTCACCCATCGGTTTTTTTGGTTGATTGCTGCTGAAAAGTCGGGGGTCCGACATTCATAATTCACGGTTGCAAGAGGTATAGGATTTTGAGGAATGCCGACGTGTTACCGCCGGGAATGGCGGTGGAAGTATCCGGTTGCCCGGCACTCCAGAGCACGGGATCAAAAGCCGTCTTGTTGGCATTCACTGTGGTGTGGCATCCCCCCAAAGACAATTGAGTGCGCCGGCCGACGAGCCGGAGCGGTGGGCGATTGATTCATACATGAAAATCAAGTCCGTCATCATGGTGCGATCCGCCGTGAGTTGGGTGGACTTCGTAGCCAGGGTAAATTGATACGGACTGAACGCGTTCACCTGCTGCTTGGTCTGCGGATAATACATGTAAGTCGAGCGCACCAGCGAATGACCGGTCGTCGGAATACTCGGCCAGGAACCGCTGGCCGTGTAATTGTCATAGTTCCATTGATCGCCGGGCTTGGTGCCCGGACAATAAAAACTCTTGGCGCTGGAGATCAATCCCGACGTATAGAACACACCATGATTGGTCGGACTGCTGGTGTCCGCCTTCTGGCCGGAGCCTTGAGTGGTGTTGAACAGAACGTAGCCCTCCCAAGGGGCACCCGCAGTGCCGGCGAATCCTGCCGGCATGAGTTTATCACCGTTGTCGCCTGAATACATAACCGTAGCCGTGCCCATTTGTTTGAGGTTGTTCAAACAGGCAATGCGCTGGGTGCGCTGCTTGGCACTAGCCAGAGCCGGCAGGAGCATGGCGGCCAGGATGGCGATGATGGCAATGACCACCAGCAATTCGATCAAGGTGAACCCGCTTTTATTTCGCGAGGTTATTTTCTTTCTAAACGGTTTCATAGGTTGATTGGTTCATTGGGCAGGTTCATGAGTTTTAAGGTCATTGACCGAGCGAACGGTAAAAACCGGTCGGAC
>CAISVF010000564.1 GCA_903888765.1 uncultured Verrucomicrobia subdivision 3 bacterium
CGGGCGGCCACATTGATCCAATTCCCCTTCCGGCGATGGAATCCTGGTCGCCGCGCTTTCGTGACTTGGTCCGTTTCGCCGCCAAGGAGGCGGGTCGGCTGGGCATAAAACTGGTTGTGACCGTCGGCCTCGCCGGCACGTCCGGCCCGATTGCCCCCGAATACGGCCAGCAAAAACTCGTGTGGTCCGAGACCGCGGTCACCGGTCCGCAAAGCTACGATGCCCCGTTGCCCGCGCCCGACACCGAGGTGGCGATGACGCTGGGGCCGGCCCAAACCATCAGCCCTGGCGAAGACCGTCCCGCCCCCGCAAAAGCGCCTCGGCCCATCCACTCAAAAACCAGATTCAATAACGCCCATTCGATCGCTGTGCTGGCCGTGCCGGACCGGGAACGTTTTTCGCCGGAGGAGGTAATGGATCTTTCCGGAAAAACCGACGCAGCGGGCCGCTTGCTTTGGGCCGTGCCGGCGGGCGCGTGGAAAATTCTGCGCTTCGGCTACGCGCCGACCGGCGCAAAAAATGTCTGGGGACTTTACACCGACGGCATGAGCGCCGAGGCGCTGGAAAAAACCTGGGCGGCGACCATCGGCCCGCTGCTCAAAGAAATGACGCCCGACGAACGCAGGGGGCTTTACGGCATTGAGGACGACAGTTGGGAGGCGGGCGGGACGACGTGGACAAAACTATTTCCGGAAGAATTTAAAAAATTGCGCGGCTATGATCTGCTGCGCTGGCTGCCCGCGCTCGCCGGAAAAAACCTTGGCGGCGCAACTGCGGCTTTCGGCGTGCGGCGAGATTTTTACCGCACCATCGCCGATCTCGTCGCGAAAAACCATTATGCCCACCTGGCCGAAATCGCCAATAAAAACGGCCTCGTGGCCTTCTCCGAGCCTTCCGGGCCAAACACCCCGCAGCTTGACCTGATGAAGGATTGCAGCGGTGTGGATGTCGCGATGGGTGAATACTGGCATCCGTCCGTGCATCGGCCCACGCCGCCCCGGCGCTTTATGCTGCGCGCCGCCGCCAGCGCCAACCACATTTCCGGCCAGCGGCTGACGCCGTGCGAAAGCCTCACCTCCGTCGGCCCGTTTTGGGAGGAAAGCTTTTTTGATTTAAAAAACACTGCGGACCAGGCGTTCTGCGATGGCTGCAATCTCCTCGTCATCCACAACTGGAGCCATTCGCCGTCGAGCACGGCCAAGCCTGGCTATGCCTATTTTGCCGGCACACTTTACAGCCGCAACACGACCTGGTGGGAAGAGACGCCGGCGTTTAACACTTATCTGGGGCGGTGTTCGTTCCTGCTCCAGCAGGGGCGGTTCGTGGCCGACGCTCTTTATTATCGGGGCGATGCCATCGGCCAGGGCGAGCAAATGAAGACCCAGCCCGCACTGCCCGCCGGAGGCTATGACCACGACAATTGCAATCTTGATGCGCTGCTCACGCGCATCAGCGCGAAAAGCGGCCGGCTGGTTTTGCCGGACGGCATGAGCTACCGGATGTTGGTGCTGCCGGATAATTCCGCCATGGCCCCCGAAGCACTGGGTAAAATCGCCGCCCTGGTGGAGGAGGGCGCAACCGTGGTCGGTCCGCGTCCCAGCGGCCCTGCGGGTTTGGTGACGC
>CAISVF010000565.1 GCA_903888765.1 uncultured Verrucomicrobia subdivision 3 bacterium
TATATCAGCCGATGACAGGGAGGGAAGTGGCTGGGGCGCCACTACACGCGCTGTTGCCCCAGCAAAGGCCAGAATCCTTCGGAAATCCACACGCTCAATCCTCAAAAAAAGTCAAACCGCAGCCCAGTAGCGGAAGGGGGGTTAGCAAGCGGGCTTCGGCGGATGCTGGCAAACCATTGGACAATGCAGTCCACCTCTCAAAACTTGTCAGCTCACTACCTTTGACTCTGCAAATACGCGCGCCCTGATTCCGCAATACAATCAAATGTTCCCGCCCATGACGCTGGAATATCTGGCAAAGGTCATAGCTTCCGAAAGAGACAACCGGGAGCAAACAACCTTGCGCGTAGCAAAACCAAGACCTGCCGGGCAAAAATTCTGTCCTTTCGCCGCAACCCGGATTTGTGTTTTAATTCAGCGATATTATGAGCAAAACCGCACTCCTGTTTGCCGGTCAAGGCGCACAAGTTGTTGGCATGGGCCAAGATCTGGCCGATAAATTCCCTTCTGCCAAAGCCTGGTTCGACCGGGCGAACGCCGCGTTGGGCTACGACCTTGCCGGCGTTTGTTTCAACGGGCCGGAAGCCGACCTGACCAAAACCGAAAACGCGCAGCCGGGGATTTTTCTCGTGAGTTGGGTGGCGTTTCAATTGCTCAAGGAGCAGGTGCCCCAGCTCCAGTTTGCCGCCACCGCCGGTTTGTCGCTCGGCGAATTCACGGCCTTGACAGCCGCGGGCGCGCTGAGTTTTGAAGACGGTCTGCGGGTCGTCCGCCAGCGCGGACGCTTCATGCAGGAAGCCTGTGATGTTACCCAAGGTGGGATGGCGGCGATCATCGGTCTCGACGAGGCACCGACGCGCGAGATTTGCGCGGAGGCGGGCGTGGTATTGGCAAATTTGAATTGCCCCGGCCAGCTCGTCATTTCCGGCGAAGCGGGAAAAATTGTCAAGGCGTGCGAGCTCGCCAAGGTCAAAGGTGCCAAGCGGGCGCTGCCGCTGCCCGTGGCCGGCGCCTATCACTCGCCGCTCATGCGCAGCGCACAGCCAAAACTGATGGCGGAGCTCGCCGCGGCGGAGCTCGCGGCACCCGTCGTGCCGGTGATTTCCAATGTCACCGCGCAGGCGCACGGCACGCCAGCGGAGATTTCCGAAAAGCTGGTCGAACAGGTTTGCGCTTCCGTGCTTTGGGAAGCTTCGATGCGCGCTTTACTGGCGCAAGGCTACACCCGATTCATCGAGCTAGGGCCGGGCACGGCTTTGAGCGGATTCATGAAGCGCATTGATAAAACCGCAACGATGCTGAATGTTGCAGATGCGATGAGCTTGGAAGCCACAGTGAAGGCACTCGCGTGAGATGGGAAGAGGGGTGCTGCAGCTTCCGCAGCCCAGACCGTTTGCGCCGGTTGAAAGACGTTCGGCATTCGCGGAGCGTCTGGACTGCGTGCGCTTCAAAAATCATCCTGCACCTTCACCCGGTCAATCTTGAAACCGTAAATCGTCTTCACCTGCACAGGTGATGCCACGCGCTCGAACCACGCCGCCGAGCACCACGGGTATTGGTTCGCCACGGCCACGAGTTTGTGCTTTACGGGATTCTGATGGACGTAATTTAAGCGCGTCAGGTAGGAGTGCTGAAGGGTCAGCTTGGTGTCACGGAAATTGAACCACACCTGACGTCCTTGCGCTCCATCCAACTGGTTCAAATCATGAGCCGAAACGCCATGCAAATCGTGGAGAAACTCGCCGAGATTTTTTGAGTGGGGATTTCCACGCGCGACGAGGTGATAGTGGTTGGCAAACACCGCCCAGGCCTCCAGTTGCCAGCCAAACTTCTGGGCGAACGAAAGCAGAAGCCGCTCCAGTAAATCCCGCTTGGCCGTCGTGTCAAAAAAGTGCTGATGGCGCAGCGTGCTGGCGGTCACAAAATACACAGCGTTGTCGGCCAGCCGGTGAACCGGAGCGTGCGGCCAATCCTTTGGCGGCAACTGCGATTTCAAATTCACGTGCGGCGGGGGAATCAGGCTGAACGAGACCGGCGGCGGAGGATGCGGCTTCTGGTTCATGGCGAAAAATTGGCAAAGATCCGGTCGCAAGAAAAGTGCAAATGCCGACTCTGAAAAGCGGCGCTGAAGCGCACGCAGTCCAGACGCTTCGCGAATTTGGGATGGCTTATGACGCGCGGGGCGTTTGGACGGAACCGGATCAACCCAGAATCCCTGAATAATTGTGCCCATACTTTTACTTCTTGGTCACGCGGGTGACGGATGCTCTCCGATCCGAATCGCCCCACATCGGCTCGGATTAATACCATGATAGACCGCAGAGTTGGGTGATTTTCTTCACCAGCTTTTCCTGCCTCGCGCCGCATTTTCGGGTGGATTTGTGTGCGTTCATGGTTAAACATCAAGGACACTTTATGAGCCAACTTGCCAATCAAATTGCTGTTGTGACGGGCGCAGGCCGCGGTATCGGCCGCGCGATTGCTTTAAAATTCGCCAATGAAGGCGCGAATGTTGTCGTCGTTTCGCGCACTCAGGAAAATTCCGAGAAGGTCGCGGCAGAAATCCGCGCGCTCGGCCGTCAGGCGTGGGCACATGCCGTGGATGTGGCGGATGCCTCCGCCGTGAATGCCGCCGCTGAGAAAATTCTCGCCGAGGCGGGCCGGGTGGACATTCTCGTCAATAACGCTGGCGTGACCCGTGACGGCTTATTGATGCGCATGAGTGATGCGGATTGGGATGCGGTTTTGAACACGAATCTGAAAGGTGCGTTTCTCGTCACCAAGGCTTTCAGCCGCGCAATGATCAAGGCGCGCAGCGGCAGGATTATCAACATTTCCTCGGTCATCGGCCTTATCGGCAACGCGGGCCAGTGTAATTATGCGGCCAGCAAGGCGGGCTTGATCGGCTTTACCCAGTCCTGCGCGAAAGAGCTGGCCGGTCGCGGCATTACCGTGAACGCCATTGCGCCGGGTTTTATCCAGACCGATATGACTTCGGAACTGAAGGAAGAGATGCGGGCGGCGCTGCTCAAGCAGATTCCCCTGGGCAGTTTTGGCGAAGCGGACGACATCGCCGGCGCTGCGCTGTATCTTGCCAGTCCGGCGGCGCGTTACGTCACCGGTCAGGTTTTGACGGTGGATGGCGGGATGGTGATGTAAACCGGCGGCTAAGGCGGATAAAAACATTTACCGGCATCTGCCCGGCCGGGTGGCAATGAAGAAATAAATTTCCGGCAAAATAAAATTCAAATCGAGGCTTGACGGGTGCGCCTGTCGCAAGCTAGAAAGATGGTCAATTATGTCAGACAAACCAATCGAACAGCGTGTAAAAGATATTATCGTTGAACAACTCGGGGTAAAAGCCGATCAGGTCGTTCCGGCGGCCAAGTTCATCGAAGACCTAGGAGCGGACTCCCTCGACACGGTCGAGTTGGTCATGGCCCTCGAAGAGGAGTTCGGCATCGAAGTCCCCGATGAACAGGCTGAGAAACTCCAGAGCGTCAGCGACGTGATTAAATACGTCGAGGAGAACGCCAAGTAAGCAAAATTTGCACCCTCGGGGCAGTTTAGGCTGGACACAGCCCGAACTGCCCCGTTTGATTTTGTCATGGCAAACCATTATACTGACCGCCGCGTGGTCGTCACCGGCTTGGGCGTCGTTACTCCGCTCGGGCACGACCTGAACACCTTCTGGCAAAATCTGGTCACCGGCCAATGCGGCATTGACAAAATCACCGCCTTCGATGCCGCCGCCTTCGCCACTCAGATTGCCGGCGAGGTAAAAAACTTTGACCCGGTCGCCGGCTTTCCGTCGCCCAAGGAAGTCCGCCGCACGGATCGCTATTCCCAGTTTGGCGTCTATGCTGCCTGGAGCGCCCTGAAAAATTCCGGACTGGAGCTCGACCAAGAAAATCCCGATGAAATGGGGGCGTTCATTGGCTCCGGCATCGGCGGGTTGCAGACA
>CAISVF010000566.1 GCA_903888765.1 uncultured Verrucomicrobia subdivision 3 bacterium
GCAATGCGGATGGCCTGTGCGGTGTTGATCACCGGTGCCATGCGCGAACCAAGTTTTTGATAGCGCGTGAACTTCTGCGGCGGGTAATCGTCCCAGCCGCCGGAGTTGTAGAAATAATCGAAGCTGCTCAGGATGCCGGAATTGAATTTCCGCATCGTCGAACTACCCAGCCGACCGACGTAGAAGTCGTAGTATTGGCGGAGGCGCGGGTAAGCGTATTCCAGCAGCTCGCGCGACTGCGTGCGGTTCCATAGATCCAGAAACAGGTAATGCTGCACCGGCACCATGCTGCCGTGATGCAGGAACGCTGATTGCGCGCCCGGCTCCATGAGATAGGTATTGAGACATTCCAGTGCGCGACGGGTATCGAGTTCGGCAAGGCCAAGGCCGACGAAACCGGAGTCCCAGGTGTAAAGGCAGTCCCACCAACGTCCCGGCGTATTGTGCTTGATGTAGCCGCGCTGCGTATAGACCGGATAGACGACGTTTGCGAGCAGCGTCGCCGCCATGCGTTGCTGGCTGAACAGATAATTTGTGCCCTGCGGCGCGGGCGCGAGTTGCGGCAGCCGCGCGCGGTTGGTTTGGAAAATGGGTTCGCAATGCTGCTCGTCCAACGTCAGTGCGGCCAGCCGTTGTTCCACCTCCGCGCGCGGGCCGGAGCAGACCTGCGCGTAGAGCACCCGTTGCGAATTCGGTGCCAGGTTAATCGGTCGCAGGAAAACATCGGTGAAATGTCCCTCGCCGTCGCCTTCCAAAACCGACTCCACATGATTTTGCGTCATCGTCTGGAAAAACACGTCCAGATCTTTACAGAGATACTGGCGCACTTCGGATTCGCGGTAATTCCAGGCAATGCCGTAGAAGAGATCCACATCGGCATATTTCAGAATGATACTATTCGTCGTCGGCCCGCGGGTGATTACCGGCTTGGGATGCCAGACCTTGGTGGAAAATTTCATCTGCGGCACATCGGCGGCGGTGACGAGCGCGAACCCGTCAAGTTCAAGCGGCTTACCGCCCTCGGAAACCAATTTCAGCTTCTGTCCTCCTTTGCCAACCAGTCCCGCCTTGAGAATCTTGGTCTCCAAGGCTCCGCTGCTAGAGAAATTCACCGTCTCATTCACCAATCCACTCAGGCGGAATGAAACATTTTCCCCGGCTTTTATCCGATAGCGAACGATCAGCCGCGCATCGGCAAGGTCGTGATCCAAGTGGAATGCATATTCCACCAAGTCACCTGCTTGTGCGCCAAATTTATCACCCAAGCCACAGCCGTTCACAAAGTTGTTGGCGCGGATTTCGCCGCGCACCTTGCCGTTGTAAACCAAATCGTCCTGCGGACGCGGCTTGGCGAAGTGCATCTCCTGATAATCGAGCGCACCCAGCCAAACTGCTCCCGGCGGTAACTCAACGACATCCGGCAGTAGCGGAGTGTGGGGAGCATATTCGACGAGCGACGGGAAATTCATTTCGGCCAACAGGTGCAGCACGAGGCTTTGCGGCAGGCTGGTCTGGTTCACGCACTCGGCACGGATGAGGCGCGACCGCTCGTTGATGCGCGAGTAGGAGATATCCGCATAGACTTGGTCCTTCCATTCGATTTCGTGGCGGAAGGAGAAATAACCCAAGTCCGGCGCGGCCTCCCACGGGTGATAATCGTTTTCGAACATCACATTCGGCAATGTGACCTTGCGCCGATACACGCCGGGAAAAACACTGAGGTCAAAGCGCAGCCCCTGATTTTCCGGCGGCACATGCGAGATACCGATGTAGCGTTTGGTATAAGGTCCCCATTCCGGCAGCGTAAGGTCGTGCCGGTTCGAGATGACACCAATCCAGTGCGGATCCAGCGGCGCAGCGGTCACACCAAGCACAAACAGGCACAGCGTGGCCGCGATGGTGAAAGGTGGGGGCAATTTCATTGAGGTTCTCGCGGGTTTTCAATCACTAATTTACTTTCAGGCCCAACACGAACTCGCCTGACAGGGTTGCAGGTAAATCGACTTCCAACGCCTCCGCAGTTTGCCGCCACGTGGGCTTTTCCGAAATGCCCAGCAGGGCAACCGCTTTCACGGGTTTAGTCAACAGCTTCGCATTCGCTCCCAGCGATTTTATTTTCAGGGTCGCGCCCGGTTTCGGCATGGTGAGGCACCAGGCGTAGAGCGAACTGTCCTTGCCGACGGTGAATCGGAAATCATCAGGGCCGAATTTGTAATCCGCCTGCTTGCGGCCGAGTTGACCGGCGGGCAGAATCTTTATCTTGCCGAAGGCATCCTCGCCCTCACCGAATTTCACCCAGCCTTTGCTGCCGTAAATGCCTGCGCCATTCACCCGCAGCCAGTCGCCGATTTCCTGCAACATCTTCTTGCTACCAGCGTCGAGCGAGCCGTCAGGCTGGAGGGAAACACACACGGCGTAGTTGCCATCGCGCGAAACGTATTCGAGCAGGCAGCGGATGACTGCTCCGGCATCATAGGTGAAATCAGGCGCGTAAAACCAGTCGCCCACGGCGTTCTCGCCAATCCACGGCTGGTCCGTCTTCACGGTGCGCGGGAAAGTTCCTTCCTGCGTTGTCACGATGCCATTGGTCGGCGGATGGAATTTGATGATGCTGAACGTGTCCACCTGTCCGCGCTGTTGCAAGGTGTGATTGTAAAAATGCGCCACCACACGCGGCGCAGCGTCGCACTTGAAACCAGAGCCGCTGTGGTCGCCGGTAAATGGCTGCGTGGAGTTGCCGTCCGTATAGATGAAATCCGGATCGTATTGATCAATCACGTCCATGATGCGGAGCGCCCACCAGGTGGCATACCATTTAGCATAATCCAGATGGCGCGAGAAAACTCCCCGGGTGGCGGCAATGCCGATATTACCGTGGTTGATGTTGGAATATTCCAGCAGATTGATGGTGTAGAGCATGCGCGGGTCGAGGCCGTCCCACCATTTGCCCTTGCCGTCCGCCCTGGTCAAATTGCCGTCGTAAGGCACGCCCGCCTTCGGGCCGGTCTGATCGCTGCCAAAGGCGGTTTGATACCACCACCAGGTATATTCGTGATGGAATGAGACGCCGTAATGCATTCCCGTTTTCCGGGCGGCGGCGGACCATTCGCCGAGCAGATCCCGGTGTGGTCCGAGATTGACCGAATTCCAGGGCTGATAATGAGAATTCCAGTTGTCGAAATTATCGTGATGCACGCCTTGGATAATTAAGAAGCGCGCGCCAGCGTCGTGATACGTTTTGACCAGCTCAGCCGGATTCAAGCCTTTGGGATTCCAATCGCGCAAGACATCCTTGTAGCCAACCTCGGAAGGATGGCCGTAATTTTTCAGGTGGTTCGTGTAGGCAGGCTTGGTGGCATCGTAGAGTTTTCGCGCATACCAGTCGCCGCTCTGGCCGGCGGATTGCGGGCCAAAATGCACCCAGATGCCAAATTTAGCCTCGCGCAACCATGCGGGACTTCCAGGATAATTGGAGTTGATGGAATCCCACGTCGGCGCATACGGCCCGGCGGCGATGGGAAAATCCATTTTCGTTTCCGGAAAGTCCTTCGGGCCGCCGAGCGGCAAGGAACCAGGCGGCAGCGGTTTGGGAATTTCCGGCAGCGGGGGCAATGGCGGCAAAGTTCCTGCGCGAAGCCCGCATGCGAAGAGCGCGAAGGCCAAACAGATGAAAGGCGTTTTATTCACGACAAAAAAATTAAAATAATTTTACGGGCTGCGCACGCGATAAAAACGTTGCTTGTCCGCCGAATTTACCGGCAGCGAGTTGCTAAATTTTCCAGCGCCGCTGAAATTGCCCGTGAGATTGGTCTGCCAACTCGCAAGCGGCAGCGTCAGGTTGGTGGCCGTCAATAGGACATACGCCGCGCCGGAAGATCCGTTCGTGCCTTGCAGCACGAGGTTCGTGCCGGAAATCATTACGCTCGTAAAGATGGGGATGCTGACAACCGGATTGGCTGCGGTGGTCAGGCTGATGGCGGGGCTATTGGGGCTCTCGCCAAAGCCGTTGCTGGCGGAAACGACGTAATAATAAGTTGTGGCAGCCGCGACGGTCGCATCGGTGAAATTGGGGTTCGCAATTTGCGTGGCCACGTTGTTATAAGGCCCGCTGGCGGCGAGCGCGCGTTTGAGATTATAGTTCACCGCATTGGTGCTGAGGTTCCATTTGAGCGCGGCAAAACTGTTGCTCACCGTTGTCGGTGATAAATTCGTCGGGGTGACCGGCGGAGAATACGGCGCGGCGTTGGTCGCCCAAAGCGTGTTGACTTGAACGCTGAAATCATCCGCGCAGGCCGGTGTCGCGCCGTTCGGGATGGAAGCATTGAGATAGATTTGCGCCGAAGTGTTCGTCGGGCCAGTCGTGAAAGCAAGCGCATACATAATCCATGGATTCGTGGTTGTGTTTGCCGGAATAGTCAGCGCGGCTGCCGTCGGGCCGCAGTTGGTGACGCCTAATTCAACCGTGTTGGCGGCATCGGTGGTTTGCACTCCGGCAAAAACCTGATAACGACAGTTGGCGAGCAAGCCGGTCACGGCCTGCGAAATTCCCGAAGTGCCCGGATTGAACTGAACTGAATAATAACCCATGTGCAGGCGGGTGTCATTCCAGGCGTTGCCATTAAGCAGCGTCACTGCGCTGCCGGCATTGGTCGTCCAGTTCGGCGCAAAATTACCGCTCTCGAAACTGCCATCCTCCATTTGATTTGCAAAAATTAGATTGGAAAATTTGTAAGTCGGATCCGGCACGGGCGGGTTGGTGCTGTAGCCGGTGTTGGTGGCCCAATTCACGCCGCCATATTCGAATGCGCCCAAGTCGGGAGCTGCGCCGCTGAAGCCGTCCGTGACGCCGGGAATCACCGTGC
>CAISVF010000567.1 GCA_903888765.1 uncultured Verrucomicrobia subdivision 3 bacterium
GCTACAGTTCATCGTCACGCTCGGCATAAAAAAGCTGGTAGGCGCGGTCATAATCAGTTTCTGGAACAAGCACCCGGGCGGGGCGGCCCAAATCGCCCTCGTCTGGCGCGACTGGATCCACAAATTCCTGCGTTGCTGCTATACCGTGCTTCTCCAACATCACCACCAGCATCTCAACGTTGATGACTGGGCCCGTGTAAAATAGCCTCATATGGTTAGAAGTAAGAACTTATCGGTTAATTGTATTTTTACCCTCTCCGATTCTCCGGCAACTCGGCACATTAGCCAACGGCAACAAGCCCGCCCGCGAAATCGGCCACCGCTTTTTGGTAACCGGCCTTCCATTTGCGCCTTTGATTCATTCACACGTGAGGGCGTTCACTTCGCTGCTGGCAGCTTCCATCGGAATACCGGATCCGTAAAACATGCGCCCCATCGCCTGACGGGCGAGGAGGACTCGCTCGGTGCAGGAAAATTGTGGAAATCAACGGTCGTCGTCATATCCGCTTTAGTGTTTCAATACCAAAACGAGAACATTGTTTCGAGGATAATTCGGGACCAGGGCAGGAAGCCACGCAGTTAACGCGGCGATTAATTTTTTGAATTGGATTTGCCGGCAGGCGGTTAAGCCAGTATCTTTTTCACATATTAATCGGTCTAGCACATGCTAGTGGATTGATATTAAAACGCGTGGAGAGGTGGCAGAGTGGTTTAACGCGCACGCCTGGAAAGCGTGAATACTCAAAAGGTATCGGGGGTTCGAATCCCCCCCTCTCCGCCAGTTTTCAAAACCCCTTTAAAACAAAGGTTTTAGTGGGGGGGGTCTTTTCCGGAATCGCTCAGCTATGGGCAAAATGCGTGCAGCCACCCCCTGCCCGCCCATTACCAATCAATACGCAACCTCGTCATGCCAGCCAGGGATTGAAGGTTTTGTCATGGCGAAAATCTTTGAGGTTGCGAGTTGCTACACCATAGCCGTCACGCACAGCCAGAGCATCAATCAGGGTGTCCCGGAATGATTGAGGTTGGCGTTTAACCTCCGGCGATTGTTTTAAACCCCACTGATGCTTTTGGCGGCTCGCGGCGTTGCTTGCTCGTCACAGAGCCGTCGGCTATGCTCCTCACGCGTGTCTGGCCAGCCACCAAAATCCCAGCGTCCGCTTGCCGCCACAATTTATTACCGCCTACCAACCTAAAATCCAGCCATGAAACCCTTCCCCTGCGTTTGCTGTGTCGCCATGCTCCTATTATCGCAGCCGGCGTTTGCGGCCGGAGACAATTGGACGCAGGTGCATTTTCGCGAGGTGGATACCCTGTTTGCCAATCCGGGCCAAGGCTGGATGTCATACCACAATACCACGCCACGGTTTCCGTGCTCGGTTGTTTACCTTCGTTTTGACTGGGCCAGAGTCGAGCCGGAGGAAGGACAGTATCATTGGGAGTTGATTGATGAAGCGCTGGCTGCGGGAAAATCCAAGGGCAGCGCCATCGCCATCCGCGTAATGACCGCCAACGCCCACAGCCATGGTTATTACAGCTCGCCAAAATGGCTGTTTGACCTCGGCTGCAAAGGCTTTGAATATGCTTCAGGCGGTAACGATCCCACCAGCGGCGGCACCCCCATCCCGCGCATCGAACCGGATTACGCCGACCCGATCTATCTCGCCAAACATGGCGCGTTCATGACCGCGCTGGGCAAGCGCTACGACGGCAACCCCCAGTTGGAATTCCTCGATATCGGATCCTATGGCATCTGGGGGGAATGGCACACCCCGCATCGCGCGCCGATACCGGTGCGCAAACAAATAGTAGATATGTATTTGCAGGCTTTCAAACAAACCCCCTTGGTCTTCATGTCGGACGGCGGCATGTCCGATGGCGCGGAAGTGATGAATTATGCTCTGGCACACGGCGCAGGGTTCCGGCGCGATGGGGTGGGTTCACCCTGGCACGAACAGAACTGGATCGGCTCGCCGGCCTTTGCCGGGGTTCAAGGCATGGCGGAAACGTGGAAACACGCGCCCGTGATCTTTGAATGGTATGGTGACTATGCATACTTGAAAGGGAAAGGCTGGTCCTTTGACGCCGCAGTAAATTTCCTGCTCAGCAACCATGTGAGCATGATTAACGACAATCTTGGCCGAGTGCCACCGGCGGCCTGGCCACAGCTGGAAAAACTCGCACGGCAGGCCGGCTACCGTTTTGTGCTCCGGGAAATCGGCCACGAAAAGTCCGCTGCCCGCGGCGCGACATTGAAGGTGAAAATGCACTGGGCCAATGTGGGGGTGGGCAAACTCCATCACGCTTTCCAGCTGCAACTCGCCCTGGCTAACGCTGCCGGTCAAAAGATCGCCACCACGACCACTGCCGCCGACCCGCGCGAATGGCTGCCCGGCGAACACGAGGTCGCCGCATCGCTGCCGATTCCGGCCAATTTGACCGCCGGCGCATATACGCTCGCCGTCGCCTTGTGCGACCCCGCCGGACAACGTCCGCCATTGCAGCTGGCCATGGAGGCGCCGGAAAAGCAAGGCTGGTATTTAGCGAGCCAGGTGAACGTGGAATAATTTTCCCAAGCCATGGACATGGAGCCGGGGCAGCGGATGACCGCCCGTCACCGGTTTTCCCGGTTTGCAGGCGCGCAATTGCCCTGTCGGGGCGGGAACAAAAGGAGAACGGCGGGAGTTCAAAAGGAGAAAAGCCTTTTGCCTATAGGAACGCTCCCTTGGTCGAGGGGTTGAGGCGGTCGGAGC
>CAISVF010000568.1 GCA_903888765.1 uncultured Verrucomicrobia subdivision 3 bacterium
AAACGGGGTGGCCAGGCTATCGCTCCATACGAATGCGCCCTGGTTGGTCGCCTGGGCGAAATAACCGGCGGCAAAACTATAGGCACCCACGGCATAGTTGCCATAGCCTCCGGGAATCGTGGCGTAGGTGGAATTGTGCAGCCCGTCCCCCACTACATTCAGGTAGCCGCCCCCAATACTGGCACAGCCGCCATTGGTGATGATATTACCTTCGCCACCGGCGATGGTATCCGCCAACCCCCCGAAACCGTAGATGGTGTTGTATTCGCCACCCCCAACAAGACCGCCATTGGCATTGGTCACGACATTGCCCGCGCCACCGCCGATGCTGCTGTAATGGGAATGAAAAATCCGGTTGTTTGCGCCGCCGGCGATCAGCGAATCCGAACCGATGCCGCCATTATCGGGAAGGTCGCCGATAAAATTTCCCTGACCACCGCTGATGACGGCATCCGGGGCATTGGTGATGATATTGGCATCGCCGCCGGCAATGATGCCCAGATCGGCATTCTGGATGTGGTTTTGATAGCCGCCGCTGATCACCGAGTGATTGGCCGTGGCCACAATGGGGGGATCACCAAAAATATCAATGGAGTTGCCGTCGCCGCCGGCAATGGTATCCGCCATGCCGCCACTGGTGATGCCGTTGGCGGCGGATCCGCCGATCAGGTTGGGGGCACCCAACGCGGTCGGTTCCAAGCGCAACGCTCTAACATTGCTAACCTTGAAATCGAGCGCCTGATTATCCGTGGTGCCGATAAAATTCAGACCGTCCGTCGTGTGGCCATTGCCGCCCGTGTTCCAAAAATTATTGACTGCCTGGCCGCCCAGCGACGTCGCATTCACGTTTGCCAGTCCGGAACCATTGCCGGTGAAACGGTTGGCGGCATTGCTCAACGTCACCGCATTGCCGTAGGTGCCACTGATGCCCGCCGCGTTGACCGTCCCGGCATAAACGGCATACGGCGTGGGCGTGACCGGCTGGCGCTGGGTCAAGGTGGTGAACGCGTCCGTGCCATTGGTGCGCACGCCGATCTCCAGCCAGTAGCCGGTGCCATCGAACACGCTGCCAAAATCCAGGGCCACAGTGAAGAGGCCGTTGGTGATGCCGGTGGCGGCATTGGTCAAAGTGCCATACGCCGTGCCGCCGGCGGCAGCGCTGTAAATCCCAAAGCGCAGATCGTAGCTGCCGGTGGCGGGATTGACACCGTCATTGAGCCGGCCCTGGTAGGTGAACGCCGTGCCCTGGGCGTGGGCGGTAGCAAATGGGTGAGGCAGGGTGGCAAGGACGAACAAGCCCAAGACGGTAAAAAGATTCCTCATAAGGGGTTTTGTTTGATTAGATTGGTTAGACTAACCAGATCATTTTTTCAAAAACGTGTGGTTTGTCAAAAATAAAGGATGGGAAGTTGGCGATATGAGGTGCAGCTTGACACGGCTCTCAATTGGCAATGGGCGCGGCGCGCGGCGTTCACGCCGCTTTACCCTTTGCAAGCCCGCAGGCCAATCGATCCGCCTTCGCCGGTTGGGGCGTTGAAGCGGCCTGAAATCCGCGTCCCAAGAACAGGGTAAGCTGCACCGGGCCGGTATTACGGGTGATCCGCGTTAACGAGTCAGACGATAAAACATCTGGGCACCGGCAATGGGGTCGGTGACGGTGTTTTGGCCGGATACAGCGACGGGCGAGGGGGTGGTGGTGATCCAATGCGGGGTGGCAAGATTGGTGGTGGATTGCAAGGTGTAGCCCGTGGCGTTGGCGGACCAGGTCAGGATGACGTTCTCGCTTGCACGGGTGATGGTCAGAACCGGGGTGGCGGTGGATGGCGGACTGACCGTGATGTCATCCAGTCCGAAGCTGCCAAACTCGTTGCGGAAGTTGAATTGCAGCAGTGTGTTGGTTCCCGGCGCGTTGACGGCAAGGGTAATGTTGGTCCAGCCGACGGGCGGCAGGTTGGTGAGGTCCACTACGATAGCGCCATTCCACTGTGCCTGAATTTCATTGTAGGCCGAACTGTCACTTTTCAACCAGAAGGAAAGCGCATAGTTTGCGCCAGCATCGGTTTCCAGATTTTGAGACAGGGAAATAAAATCTCCGCCAATCGTACCCAGCACTGCGCCCTGGGTGCCGGTATGAACGTAGTTCGTATCCGTGGTGATGGCGCAGAAGCCAAAATCACCGTTGGTGTTCCATCCGGGGGCTGGAAAATCGAATGCGGACAGTTCAAAATCGCCGTTAAAGACCAAGTTGGTTTTCGCAGCCGGGGGAGATGACAGACTGAACAGGACGCCGCTGTGGTTGGTTCCGCCCCCTTCAGTCGCGCCATACAGCGTGTTTCCCGATGAAACCAGACCGGCCCACGGCCCAGATCCGTCAGCGCCACCGGTGAAAGCATGCAGTACGGCAAAGCCGGTGCTATCGGGGTTCATCCGGAACACCACGCCGACATCGTTAATGCCCCCGCCTACTGCGGTTCCGTAAAGGACGCTGTTATCCCATAAAAGACGGCAGGTTGGGCCGGCGGCATCCGGGTGGTTGAGATCCGGTGTAAAATTTTGCTGCGATATGAACGCGTCTCCGTTGGTGGCCACAGAGAACACCGTCCCGCCTTTGAAGGAGCCGCCGGTTTGCGTAGTGCCGAACAGCGTGTCGCCGCTTAGAATAAGGTCGGCCAAGGGATTGCTTCCGGCATCCAGATTCAGGTGGTTGGCATCGGATCGCTGCTCCAGGGAATAGATTACGAACTCGGTTTGGCTGACGGGATCCAAGGCAAACAGTGCGCCGCCGTTGTTGGTTCCCCCGTAACGGGTGGTTCCGAACAACAGACCATTGGGGGCAAGCAACAGGCCGCTGGCCGGCTTTATCCCGTCCCCGGAACCGTAATTGAACGCGTGCAACACCTGAAATCCGGAGCCGTTCGTGCTAACCTGATAGACGGTGCCATAGGCCAAAGGTCCACCGCCGTAGGTGGTGCCATACAAGGTGGTGCCGGACAGAACCAAGCCGCCCGCAGGATAAAATCCGTCTGGATTCGACAAGCCATTCAAGGAATTCGTAAAACTGTGCAGGACGGTGAAGCCAGAGCCGTCGGTGTTGAGCTTAAAGACCGTCCCGTTGGCCCAGTTTCCGCCTCCGGTCGCCGTGCCATACAGCGTGTTGCCGGACAAAATCAGGCCAGCCACGGGATACGCTCCGTCCACATTGGTGCCGGCTAACGGAGCAGTCTGGAAGATCGTCCCTTGTTCATCAAAGCCCAAGGTGCCGAGGGACAGTCCCTCGGGGTGCGGCGCAGAAAATTGATGCAGCAGGGTAAAGCCCGAGCCGTCCGGGTTTATTTTGAAGATGACGCCTGTGCCATTCGTGCCGCCTTCGGTTGCCGTGCCATACAGCACAGTGTCGGACGCGGTCAAAGCGGAGTGGATATTCAGGCCATCGCTGTTGATACGCAGTCCCGCGAGGCCATTGGTGGCGGGCCCAAAGGAATGCAGCACATTAAAGGAGGTTTTTTCTTGCGCCTGGCCGGATAAAGCCGAGAGGCACATCGCCAGCAACGCAAATTTCAAAACAGTTTTCATGCAATATTCCGGTTCTTTAATCTGTTAGTTATGAATGCGATTGGGAGGCGATCTATAAAAATCGTCATTTTATCATACGCCAAAGCGAGGATATTGTCCATATAAATGAATAGTATAAATGAATAGTATTGTACCGGCAACTCGCGAGTTATGGTGCCAATGGGGTGCGGATCAGTGGTTGGCAAGCGCGCTTGAGGTTTTTGAACTATTCTCCGCCGCAATCTGAAAAATCTGAAAAATAATTTGAACCGTGGCGGAAGGCGGATTAAGTTGCGGCGTTGGTTGGTTTATATTGGTAGAACATGTTGGGTTAAGAGTCTGGCTATTTGGTTTTAGCCAGACTCTTTTTTTGAGGGGAACGGGATGTTGCTGGATATGCCAATATCAAGATCAGCCCCGTTTTTTAGTATCGTGCTTTTGGTGGCCTTTTACAAACGAACGGAAAAGGCTACGGGCTGGTGGCGTGGGCTTGGAGGACGCAGAAGCCGTTCGGCAGCGTGGTAGTGGCTTTCCAGGTGGCGTTGGAGAAGGTGCCGCTGACAAAGCTGGCGCTTACATTGAAATTATTCCCGTATTTGGGCGTCACACGAACATTCACACTGCCGCTAGGAGGAAAGTTTTGACTTTGAATAATGATATCAACTGGACTATTCGTACCAATGTTAATATCCGATGACGTTGTAACGGCTGCTATAGGGTCATCAGGAGAGGACTGGCCATTTATGCTGATAACTTTAACAATGGGTGCAGCATCCGAAGGCCATATTTGGGGTGTTGTTCCAGGGGGAACCGCAATTGTATTAGGGGTCAAAACCAGCGAGGAGGTAATTGAATTCGCTTCAACTCTAGTAACTGCAGCACTAACCGAACCGCTACCCTGAACAATGTTGCCTATTATTCGAATAGCTCCTCCTCCTGAAAGAGAAGCGTGCGCCCCCCAATTCCATGCATAATAACCAGCATCATTGGCAGTCACGCGACCGTTAACAGATATAAGCCCATTCGCAGCGATAAGAATGGCTCCGCCGCCAGAACTGCCAGCTACATCTCCATAAGGCGGAGGCGCATTGTATTGGTCTCCATTATTAACGGCCCCAGCACCAGACCCGCCTAAGAGAGGAATGGCTTGCGGACCTCCGTATCCACTGCCGTAAGCTGAACCAAAGCTTGGCTCTCCAGCGATACCACCACCAGGTCCATATCCGGCACCGTAACCAAGCGGTCCAAATGCCCCGCCACGGAATCCACCGGGCCCAGGCTCGGTTGGAAAAAGCTTAGCGGGATAAGCGTCAACAATATATCGTCCGTCGAGATTCAAATATCCTTCAATTAGAATGTTGCTCTGTACCAACCAAACTACCGGCGCATGTGATGGATGATTGGCAAATGTCACTGTGCAATTTGTGGCAATGTTCACAGATTGATATTTGAACACAACCGCCCATTTGGCCGGGTCATAAACGCCTTTCCCAGAGTTGGTGGTGTTGTCATCACTCCAAGTGCCGGTCACGGCCTGGCTCAAGTCAATGACGGTGTTGCTGGTGATGTTCAGCACGCCGTCCGAGCCATCGCTGGGCACGTTCAGTTGGGCGAACAGGGACTCGGCTCCGGTCATCAGGGTCAAGGCAAGCAGGGTGGTTAGTTGTCTGATGTTTGTTTTCATTTTTCTATTGTTTGGTTAAGGGTCAAATGTGGTTCAAGGTTGGTTAAAGATGGAGACTTCGCGGGAAACCGCTTCATAGTTGGCGGTGGACTGCCCGAAATTATACACGGATACCTCACGGGAAACCGCTTCGTAATTGGCTGTGGGCTGGCCGAAGTTGAACACGGAGACTTCGCGGCTCACAGTGTCGTAAAGAATTTTATTCTGCCCAAAGTAATAGCGGTAGAGCTGGCCCCACGTTAGCGGCTTGCCGGTGTTATTCGGCGCATCGGTGGTGAATCCGGAAGGCTGATTTTCGCTGCCGGTGGTCAGGCCGTGATTGAGTTCGAATTTATCATCAATGCCGTTTTGATTGGCGTCCGGTGACGGGGTATTGAAGAGCGAAACCTCGCGGGAGATGGCCTCGTAATTGGCGGTCGGCTGGCCGAAGTTGAAGGAGGAAACTTCGCGGCTCACGGCATCGTACAAATTCCGGTTCTGCCCGAAGTTGAGGCGGTAGAGCTGCTGCCAGGTCAGCGGTGTGCCGGTGTTGTTCGGGAAATCCGTGGTGAATCCGGAGGGCTGACTGGCGCTGCCAGTGGTCAGGCCGTGGTTGAATTCGTACAGGTCGTCAATGCCGTTCTGGTTGGCGTCCGGTTGCGGGGTGTTGAAAAGGGAGGTTTCGCGGGAGATGGCTTCGTAATTGGCCGTGGGTTGGCCGAAATTAAAACCGGAAACCTCGCGGCTGACCGCGTCGTAAAGGTTGAGGTTGTGTTGGAAGTGGTAGCGGTACTGATCCAGCCAAGTAAGGGGATGGCCATTGAAATCGTTGTAGCCGGACGGCTGGCTGGCATCGGCCGCATCGAGCGGGTTCAGACCGTGGCGCAATTCATAGAGGTCGTCAATGCCATCGCCGTCCACATCCAGCGGAGTGCTGGCAGGCACGCGCCGCGCGCGCCAGAAGGTTTGCGGCTTGTCCCCCAGAGTAATGGTGAAGCTCCAGGCGTTGGTGCCGCCGCCGTAAAGCATGGTGCGCGGGGTAAATTGGGTCAGGTTGGTGCTTTCATCCAGGATGTAATAGCTGTCGAGATCGGGCGCGAGATCGAAACGCACGCGCAACTGCCCCTCCGAAACGTTTTGATGGAAGGTGATGAAGTCGCCATCGGCCAGCGCCGTGCCGGCCAACAGGAATAGCAAAAACGCAAAACCGAGCTGCCAGTGGAATTCCCGGGCAACGGGTCTGACGCAGGCATTATCCTTCCGAACCATTCTTAAAAACTAATCAAGCGGATTAAAATTGCAAGCTTTGGAAAGTTACGTTTTGGAAAAATTCCAATGGCGTTCCCTCCCGCCATAGTGCTGTGGTTGCATTCTTTTGATTTGGTGGCTGCGCCGGTAAAATGCCGACGCAGTCACACATGTCCCCAAATCCCGATCCCCCAAGACCGGTTGGAACATAAAATCAGGCGCGTTGGTTGGCCAAACCCTGCCTTTTGTACATCACTGTTTCAGGCGGAAGAACAGGTTTCCGGTGGGCGAGGTGATGGTGCAAAAATTGGTGCCAAAACCATTGGTGATGGCATAGCCGCTCGTCACCCAACCGCCGGGGGCGGCCACGTTGGCATTTTGCTGCAAGGTGTAGCTGCCCGTGGCTAGCCAGAGGATTTTGACGCTATTGGGGCCATTCGGCACGATGATGAGTTTTGGCACACCGGGCATCTGTACCACATTGATCAGGCTCCAGAAACCACCGGTCAGGGAGAACTTTCCGCCTGCCATTGGCACGCCGGCATCGTGCTGGCCAATGGTGCCGCTCACGGTGAAAGTGCCGCCGGTGCTGGTGCCGCCGCCACCGGCGATTTTATACCAGTCCACAGAGTAGGTTTGCCCTGATGCCCGAAGGCAGAGGGATGAATGAAGCAAGATGAAGCCGAGCAGCAGGGCGAACCGGGTGGGCCACGCCAAACCACGGTGCGCTGTGCGACTGTCTGCCAAGACCGGCGCGCACGGAGTGACGCGCCCTACCATCATTGATGAATTTTGCATTTTTACTCTCATAATTGCCTCATTTCTTTTCGACGAAGGTTTGCAACAGCGCTTTCAATTCCGCCACACTCTGCTTCAGTTCTTTTATTTCGGCATCTTTTTCTTCCACCTTCTGGTTCAAGCCCTGAATGGCGGCGAGCGCCACGCCACCTTCATCCACCACGGAAATATGCTGGTCATCTGCGCTTAATTGAAAAGCTGCTTGAAAATCTTGCGCCATCGGGCCGACGTGATGAATGCCGGCATCATTGTTTTTGTAATTCCATTCTGTGATCGGCAGGGCCGCCACTTTTGCGAGCATGCTCCGCGGGTCCACCGCCGTGAAATTTTCCTTGGCGTTGCGATCACTGGTGAGCAGCACGCCGTTGGCGGTGACCGTGCCGCTAGCCACAATGGCACCGTTCACGCTCAAAGCCGCCCCATTGGGGTTGTTGGTATTAATACCCACACCGCCGCGCGCCCGGATCAGAAATTGATTGGTGGAGGTCGAGGCAAAGATGTTGGTAGAGGATTGATCTGCCCATATGAAGGTGCCGGTTTGGTTGGCCTGAGCGTAATAACCCATGGCGGTAGAGTAATCACCATTTGCGTATGTGTAGTATCCCATGGCAGTGGCGGTGATGCCATTGGCTACCGTGCGCATTCCCATGGCGGTGGAGTTGTCACCGCCAGCTCCTGTTAGATACCCCATGGCGGTGGAGTTTACACCGATAGCACCAGTCTCGCGGCCCATGGCAGTGGCGGAATCCCCAATCGCGTGGGTGCTGAACCCTATGGCGGTGGAATTCGTACCTGAGGCGTAATTGGCCACCCCGATCGCCGTGGAGTATTCCTCTTCGGCATGGGTGTTGTATCCAATGGCGGTGGCATATCTCCCCAGCGTTTCAGTGGTGTTTCCGAGTGAACTGGATTGATACCCATAAGCGTAAGTTCCGTTGCCAAAGGCGGTCGAACCCACACCATCAGCAATCGCGCCGGCCCCGATCGCCATCGAACCATACCCGTTCGCCTGTGGGTTATTTCCGATGGCGGTGGAAGAATATCCGGTTGCGGTGGCTTGATGACCGATGGCCATGGCCCAGGTATTGCTGGCAACCGCGCTGTCGCCAATGGCGGTAGCAAGGTCTCCATTGGCGATTGACTGCCCCAACGCCGTGGAATACGAACCGGTGGCGACCGAGCCATTCCCGATCGCGGTGGACCATGATCCACTGACAGATGTATTATGTCCCATCGCAATCGAGCCATAGCCGCTCGCAGTGTTGCCTTCTCCCATCGCAATAGCATAAGAGCCGCTGGCGGTATTGCCCACTCCCCCCACCACGGTTGCAAAATAATTGGCAACCCGGTTTGGAGCCCCAGAGTAGCCGCCGCCCAGCAGTGTCTCGCCATAGAATCCATTGCTTACGACATTGCCGGAATGGCCGGCAATCAAGTTTGGACTGGTGGCGTTGGGCTCAATCCGCAGCGCGCGCTGGTTGTTGGCCCTGAATTCAAGTGGCAGATTGTCAGTGGTTCCTAGGAACGCGCCGTTCGTGGGGTTCGCTCCGGCATTACCGTTGGTCCGCCAGAAGTTGGCAGCAGTCAACCCGTTCAAGGTGGCCGCGTTGACATTGGTCACGTTCGCGCCGTTGCCGGCAATGAAATTGGCCGCCACCGTGCCGGAAAAACTGGGGCTGGCCGGCAGATTGCCACCGGCAATCGTGCCGCTCAACTGGGCAGCGGGCAGCGACCCGGTGAGATTGCCTGCCGTGATGGCATAGGGCGTGGCGGCGAACTTTTGCCGCGGACTCAACGCGCTGAAACTGCCGCCGCCATTGGTGCGCACGGCCAGTTCCAGCCAGCGGTTCGCGCCCGAAAACTGATTGCCAAAATCCATCGTAACAGTGAACAGGCCATTACTTACGTTGCAAGCATTGTTGGTGATGGGCATGCCCTGCTGCGCACCAGAAGTTGCGTCGTCGTAAAGCGCGCACCGTAGATCGTAAATGCCATTGGCGAGACTCACCCCGTCGTTTAACCGACCTTGATACGTAAACGCCGTCCCTTGGGCCGGTGACTGATGCGTGAGCACCAGACTGCTCAGCGCTGTGAGTGCTATTACGAGTTTAATTTTCATTTTGATTGGTGGTTTAGTTTTGTGAGCGGTATTTCCAAATTTTCCTGACGTGAGACCGTGGTATTCTTTCGCCACTGGCTAGTTTTATTTCTACGGCAATTTTATCAGTGTTTTTATGCCGGAGGAGGTTTGAATCCGGACTTTGGAGGCCCCGGGCGCGGTGGGATCGGCCAAAAACACCCCATAATTCGTCCCGTTTTTGTTAATTTGCAATGGTGACACCAGGTAATTACTCGTCCCGGGAAATTCCGTGGCTATGCGGATGGTGTTGGCTCCATCATAAACCCGCAGCCCGGCATCCACGGCCGCATTCGTGGAGGGCATCTGAACCGGGGCGCCGAACAGAAGAAAGGCGCTGTTTAAGCCCGTGTCTTCATGTTGAATGCGCATTTTATAAGTACCCGGACGAACAATGGTTGAAATATCACCCACGGTGGAGGCCTGAGCCTGGCCCCAGTGGTTGTCAGTCAACTCGGGCCCGGTCAGATTAAAATTCCCATCCTGATTGAGATCAATCCACAGGCGGCAGCCATCATCCGAAATGGTGGTGAATCGAGTGGGCTGATAGACCCGTACATAGCCATCCCATTGGACCGAAAACTCGCCCCAATTATCATCGGAACCATTCGTGAGCCCCACCTCGGAGCGCAAACCCCAGCCATTGGGATAAAAGCCCGGGTAGGAATCCTGGCGGGTGCCGGAAACGGTGATCCCGGCAACCCCTCTCCAATCCACCACGTTAGTGGCGCGCAGACTGCGATTTACATAGGTGCCGAGCAAACCCGGAGCGGTAGAGCCGAGGCTGGGAATCAAATCAAACTGAGCCTCCGACCAGACCAATCTGAATAAATTGGCGCCATCGCCTTCTTCATATTGAATCCGGATGCGATACGTCCCGGCAGGGATGACCTGGCTGATATCTCCGAGCGTCTCTGCCTGCGCATTTCCCCAGTGATTATTCACAAACTCCGGCCCACTCGAATCAAAGACATTATCACCATTTAAGTCAACCCACAGCCGACTGCTATCATCGCTGAAGGTGCCGAGAAGCACGGGCCGGTTCACCACCAATACGCCGTCCCATTGCACCGAGAAATTATTCCAGTCGGCATCGGAACCACCCGTCAAACCGACCGTGTTGCGCACTCCCCAACTGGAGCTGACAAAATTAATGTGGTTATCCACCCGGGTGCCGGCGATTGGAATGGCAGAATTATTCAACCAATTTTCCTGATTCGTCCGGCCGCGAAGGCTTTGATCCACATAACTGCCGACCAGTCCACTCACGGTTTTATTCGCATTGGTGAAAAGTTCCATGGCCGGGGGCATAAATTCCACCTGAACATCCAGATATTCATAGGGGGAAGTGCCGCCTTCTGCCAGCGTGGTGATCCGGATCGAACCCGATGGATCCGTGTAGGACCGCCGCTGGGGCAAAGCGCTTTCTTCCTCGAATACATTCATGGGGGAATCGGGGTGAACCAGCGGCTCCGCGTTGAGGCTGATATGGTAATTGGGGTTGAGGTTTTGCAGCCAGACAATATATGCCCCTGAATAAATGGAGTAGGGGTTCGTGAAATTTCTGCGAAACCCAACCCAGATTTGCTCAGGATTGCGATCGGGCAGCGGTATTTGAAGCGCCAGATGCGTTCCTGCATTCGCCCTGGCATCCTTGTGGTCAAAACGATAAACGCGATAGATCCCGTTCGTTACCACAGTGATCACCTCCTCCGGCTTGATCCAATTGAGGTAAGCCTTGGCAAACATGCTAAAGTGGCCGGCCGGGAAAAGCCTGGTGCCATCGCTCTGCGTCCGGAAATTTACCGCCATCGGATCAAATGGATCACCATACGGGGTAAATTCAATTTTCCGGTTCTCAAAATTGGTATGCATCAAATGGCCAAAATATCCCGACCCCGTGAGCGCGCGCCAAAAGCCGGCATGCCCCAAACCATACGCATGCCCCGTTTCATGCACAAAGGTGGATAACTCCTGGTTGCCTTCAAAGCGCATTTCCACTTTGCCCGGAACACCATAGGCTCCCCCCGTAAACGCCCCGCCACCAATGACAGGATAGGAAAACGCGAAGAAATCGTAATCCACCAGATTGTAACCCGAGTTGGTCGCGGCTGTCCAAAGGTCGGGTATAAGATTGTTAGGATTGATCCGATAATAATTGGCATCATGCGGTAAGGGTAACACCTGCGATGACACGGTGGGGACCACCCAGGTAATACCATACGACATTTCCTGAATGGAGTTGGAGGTTCCCATCATGAAATTCATCAAATCGGCCTGAGAATAGGGCGTGCCAGTGGCAGGGGTTACGTCCAGGCGCAAGCACAGCACTTTTTTTGGCGTTTCCGTCCAGGGAGAAGCGACGGCTTCAAATCCGGAGAACAGAAAAACCACTAAAACGCCTGCGCAGGCAAAAATATTTCTCACCTTCATAAGATTAATATGGATGCGGATAATGGCATTCAATTATCTCTTATAAATCAGTGCGCAGCCAAATCTGCCCCGTGACGGGAGTCACCGGATCGGAGGTGCGGTTTTCCAATATCAGCCCTCCGCTGGCCTTGATGGGGCCGCTGGCCTGCAAGGTGCCGTTGCTGGATAAATCGAGCACTTGCCCTCCTGCCGTTTCGAATTGAACGCCACCGGTGGCGCGGACTTTAAATTGATTCGTGGTGGTTGACGAAAAGGGTATTCCCGAGGAATCCGCCCACACAAAACTGCCATCATGGATTGCTTGAGCGAGGTAACCGGCGGCAAAACTATATCGGCCGGCCGCAAAATTAAATAGTCCGCCCGCAACCGTGGAATAATCATTGGTAGCCCGGTTAAATACACCGCCGGCAATGACGGAATAATTTCCGCTGGCCTGATTGCCCGAGCCGCCGGCAATCGTAGATCCAATGCCGCTGGCTTGATTGCCTGTACCACCTCCCATGCTGGAAAAGCTTCCACTACTGATATTGTTGTTGCCACCGACAACGGAGGAATAGGCACCGCTGGCGAGATTCGAATAGCCACCGCTAATTGTGGTGTAAAGATTGCTGACGGCATTATAAATGCCTCCGCCCACGGTCCCATAAGACCCGGCGGCGGTGTTTTGCGCGCCGCCGGCAATGGTTCCAAAGGAAACGGAGACGATATTGGAATACGCCGTACCGGTATAATTGGTCGCGCCACCGCCGCTGATGGTCGCGCCAACAGCGCCGCCAGAAACGCTATTCCATGGTGAACCGCCAATAATGTTCGGGGCCCCGCTGGAGTTCGGTTCCAAACGCACTGCCCGCGCTCCATTAACTTTGAGTTCCAGCGCTTGATTGTTGGTGCTGCCCAAAAATTGGCCTGGAGTGACGTTGTTGCCCCCCAATTGCCAATAATTTGCGGAGGACAATCCGCCCAGTACCGCCGCATTGACATTCGTCAGGCCGGTTCCGTTTCCTGAGAAAACCCCGAACAAGGTCAAAGCGGTCGCACTGTTGTTGGTAACCACGGCGGGGGGTAATTGAGGCAGGGGGATGGTGCCGGTGGTGAGCTGCGATGCATTCAGGTTGGTCAGCCCCGCGCCGCTGCCGGTGAAGGCGGTTGCGGTTATTGTGGCCCCGCTAAAATTGCCGCTGGCATCCCGCTTGACAATGGTGCCGGGAATAGTCGTATTCGTGGCGGCATTCGCCGCGCCGGTGCCGGCTGCCACATTGGCTGCGGTCTGGCCGCCCACGGTGGCCACCACCGTGGCTGCCTGTGTTCCCGTGACATCCCCGGCGAGAGCCCCGGAAAAACTGGTGGCGCTACCGGCCAGGCTGCCCGTAAAGGAGCCTTTGAAGGAGTTGTTGAGATTGGTGGCGATGACGGGGCCGGCAAAGACATTGGTGCTGGCAAACGTGTTGGTGGTATTGCGCAAGGCTACGTTAGTACTCAACATAAAGTCTGGCACGGTGCCGCTGGCGAGTTGCGACGCATTGAGGTTGGTCAAGGCTGCGCCGTTACCCGCCAGGCTGCCGGTGAAAGAGCCTTTGAAGGAGTTGTTGAGGTTGGTGGCAATGAGGGAGGCGGTAAAGTTGTTGGTGGCATTGCGCAAAGCCACGTTCGTGCTTAGCACATAATCCGCCACCGTGCCGTAGATCAGTTCGGCCGCATTGAGGCCGGTGAGCTGGGAGCCATCGCCCTGAAAGCCGGCGGCGGTGATGCCCACGTTGAAGTCAGCCGGCCCGTTTACTCGCGGGATGTTGGCGGAAAGCTGGCTGTCGGCAATTGTGCCGAGGTAGTTGGAAGCGCTGCCGGCGGCACTGGCGAAAATGGCATACGGGGTGGGGGTGAGTTTCTGCCGTGGCGTCAGGGTGGAGTAGGTGCCAGGGCCGTTGGTGCGGACGGCTAGGTCGAGCCAAAGGGCCTGGCCATTAAAGGGGTTGTTAAAAACGGGGATGAGCGAGAACTGGACGGTCATGGTAAAGATGCCGTTGGTGACGCCGACGGCGGGGTTGGCGGCGGTGACGCCTACCAAGGGTGCCCCCAAGGTGGCATTGGTGAACAGCAGGGCCTGGAAATCATAGAGGCCGTTGGCCGGATTGGTGCCATCGGTAAGCCTCCCTTGATAGGTGAACGCCGTGCCTTGGGCATAAATCCCGAGCGCACCGCCGCCAAGGAAAAAAGCCAAAAGGCATACTACCAGATTATTCGATGATTTTTTCATATTTTTAAATGTGATTCTCCCGTTCAAGTTAGATTATCGGGTTGGCTGGGCCCCGATGACGGGAAATTTTAAGAATACTCAAGCCGGTCGGGCGGGATGGCATTATTCCCTCCCGGCGGTACGTCTTGTGGCTTTGGGCTTGGCTTTTGCAAGCATCAAAGCCCGTTCCAGGGATGCGCCGTCCTGACCGCTCTCACCAAGGCGCAGGGTACGGATGATCGCACTTGGACGGTTTTTATCTCACGGCTGGCTGACGCGGAAGAAGCCCTGGGTGCTCATGATCGGGAACAGCCACTGCTGGGTTGCGCCATTGCCGATGAAATTGGTGTAGGGCAGCCAGTTGGTGGTGGTCAGATTGGCGTTGAATAACACGGTGTAGTTCAGGTTGTTCACTGTCGGGATCCCGAATTGGAACGAGTTGCCGGAGACCTGCGGCGATTGGAGTTGCACCGGCGCATGGCTTACGGCGCTTTGCGCCGTCAGCGTGAAGGTGCTGCTGCCATAATTCGTCTGCCAGTTGCAGGCTGCCGGGGGATTGAAGCTGCCAAAGCTGCCGCTCAACGAGCCATAGCTGATCACCGGGAACGCACTTCCCGCCGCCGGAACATAACCTCCGACTAAGTTCGCCTTGAACTGGCCGGCAAAACCCGCCGCGCCGGAGAGTGATAACTTGCCGTAACTTGACAGGGTGCTGATGCCGATATTGATCGTGCCACCCGTCAAAGTATGCGGCCCATTCAAACTCACCGTGCCGATGCGCACGTCCAATGTTCCCGTGTTGTTGAAGGTGTGGTAGCTGTCCAAGGTCGTCGTGCCGCTGCCCGCCGATTTGCGGAATGTCCCCGCGTTATTGAACACGGGCGGCGTGCCAAAGTTTGGAAAACTGAAACCAAAGTCGCTCTGCGCGTCCCACAGCCCGTTGTTGTGGATCACGCTATCTCTGTCCGTGATCGTCCCCGCCGTCCACGCCACCGTTCCGTTGTTCGTCAGCATTCGCAATGACAGGTCCAAGCCGCCACTGATCGCCAACCTGCTGCCGGGCGCAATGGTCGTGCTGCCGGTGGTTGCCCAATTGCCCCCGTTGAACTGGAAATTTCCGTTCAAGACGTGCGTTCCGGCCAGGGCGCCGCCCGTTTGCGTCAGCTTCGTGAACGTGATGTTCCCGTTCAGGGTCGTCGTCCCCGCCGCCAGCAGGTTCGTCCCCGTGCCCGTGATCTGGCTGCCATTATTGAATGTGTAGTTGCCGTTGAAACTCACTGTCGCCCCGTTGGTTGTGTTGAAAACGCCCGGCGCTGTGTTCGCCCCGCCACCATAAAAACTCACCGTGCCACTGCGCACATCGTTCGTGCCGGTGTTGTTGAAGGTGTGGTAGCTGTCAAAGCTTGTCGTCCCGCTGCCCGACGATTTACGGAATGTCCCCGCGTTGTTGAACACGGGCGGCGTGCCAAAGTTTGGAAAACTGAAACTAAAGTCACTCTGCGCGTCCCACAGTCCGTTGTTGTAAACCACGCTATCTCTGTCCGTGATCGTCCCCGCCACCCACGCCACCGTCCCGTTGTTCGTCAGGACAAGCCCGCTCAAATTATGACTCCCGCTCCCGGTGATATTCAGTTTTCCCGTGGGAGCAATCGTGATGTTTCCCAAGGCGCTCCACAACCCGCCGTCGCTCCACGTGAACTCTCCGTCAATCGTCGGGCTGCCCGTCAAGCTGCCGCCGGTTTGTGTCAGATTGGTGGTGGTGATGGTGCCGTTCAGGTTGAACGTGCCCGACGTCAGTTGCTTGCTGCCCGCGCCCAATAATTTGGTGCCGTCGTTGAAGGTGTAGGACGTGTTGAAATTCACCGCGCCGTTGGTGCCCGCGTTGAACACGCCCGCATCGTTCGTGCCGCCGCCGTTCACATCCACCCGGCCGGATTGCACATCCACCAGTCCGCTGTTTTTCAAGGTCACATTGGCACCCAGCGCCAGTGCGCCCACGCCGCCGGATTTCTTGAGCGTGCCCTTGTTGTTCACCGTCACCGCGCCGCTGAAGGACTGCGAGATCGGCACATCCGCCTGCGCATCCCACACGCCCTCGTTGTGGATGAGGGTGCCGCCGCCGCGCAAATTCCCGCCCGTCATCACGATGCTGCCTTGGTTGGTGAGCGTGGTGTTGGGCAGATCATGGTTGTTGCCGCTGCCGGTGATGTTCAGCGTGCCAGCGGGGCCGATGATGGTGCCGCCCGTCCGGCTGATGGTGCCCGCGTTCCAGTTCAGCGCGCCTTGGATCGTAAATTTACCCGAACCAGCCAACGTGCCGTTAAAATGATTCATCACGCCCAGCGAATTGATAATGCTTTCGCCGTTCAGCGTGAGCGTCTGCCCGCTCATGGCGAGCGTCTGTTTGTTCGTGCCTACCGTGGCGCCCAGGACCAGCCCGGCGATGTTGGTGCTGACATCCAGCGTGACCGTGTAATTGCCGGCCAAGGTGATCACCGCCACATCATTGCTGCCCGGCGGCACGCCGTCGCTCCAGTTGTTGGTGAGGCTCCAATTGCCCCCGTTCGTGTTCACCCAGATGCGCGGGACGGCCAAATCTGCCTGCCTTTCCACCGCGCCAATGTCACTGCCATTTCCGCCGCTAGCTGTGGGATATTTGCTTTGGAACTTGATCCGGGGATTCCCGCATTGGTCCGTGGTCGGGGTAAATCCACCCCCGCCGTGATCAATACAAGCGCTGCTGTCACCCGGCATCATCGTTGCGGTGGGTCCGCCATTGTCTAGCGTCAATGGCCCCAGCAGGGGATCTTGGGGGAAAATATTACCATTGTTGTCTATGTAACCCGTCAGGTCAGAGTCGAGCCAGCCCGTGCTGCCATTTGTGTAGCAAATCATATTATGCCCGAGGGAGTTAATTCCCCCACTCACATCCGGGTGCATCCCTGAATTGCCAGCCACAATCGAACTCCACATGACGGTGGTGTTATCATAGCGCGCATGGAAGCCACCTCCATAAGCACCACCAGAATTTCCAACCACACTTTCATCAAAATCGACAAATCCGCGGCGCCCTCCTTCCGTCGTGTTTCCGCTGAAAGTGCAATACCAGATGGAGCAAACATCAGAGCTCTCTGGTGCTATATCAGTCTTGATTCCGCCCCCCGCACCATCACCGCCATTTCCTGGCAGCTCCACAAAGCCTGGATCAGCCAGTCGGGAGAGACCACCCATCCCGCCCACCGCATGGTTCTCCGCAAACGTGGAATTTCTCACCACGGTTGCTGATGAGGAAAAAATTGCTCCACCATACCCAACGCCACCATTACCACCAATATTTGCTTCAGGATAATGAAGCACACCAGCGCTTCCCAGCGCCAACACATCATGTCCCCGCGCAGTATTTTGATGGAAAGTGCATTCTTGAATAGTGAGTTGGCCGCGATTGGCCACAGCTCCACCTAAGCCACCACCTCCATCACCAGATCTGTCATTAGCTTCACCCAAGAGAGAATTTTTCCAAGTATCACCGACAATTCCACCATTCGCTGAGTTGTTCTCGAAAGTGCATCCCCTGACAACCAAGGTGCCATCATTATAGACCGCCCCACCCTCGCCATTCCCGCCAGATCCTGAATCACCATAATATTCTATTAAAGTCGGCAAGACAGGGTTGGCGCAATAAAAACTAAATGGGCGCGCATTGCCGCCTGCCCCACCAGTCGCGTTGTTATTTTCTAAGACGCAATTTGTAATAGTCAGTTGTCCAGCATTAAGGATGGCCCCTCCCTTCCCCGGCAAACCCGCTGTAGCAGGTGTAAGCACCGCATGATGTCCTACAACCTGGCCCGCCACCACAATGTCCTGACAATCTTCACCTCGATTCACGCCGTCGGCCCCTTGAACCTTTCCATTCCCAAGCCTCAAGCCGGAGATGGTCACGGTATGGCCGGAGGCGATTTCGAAAATCCGGGTCTGGTCATTGCCTCTGATGGCCAGATTATTATACCCCGGCCCGTTGATCGTAATATCCCGCGCAATCCCCAGTTGGGTCGTCAGCGTGATGGTCTGGCCGTTCAGGCTGGAGTCAAAATCAATCGAGTCCCCGGCAATCGAGGCCGCAATCATCTGCCGCAAAGAACCCGGCCCGCTATCCGCCGCGCTGGTCACTTTGCGGTTGGTGGCCAACGCAGAGTTGGCCGCGGCAAGTAGTAGGACTAGCACCAGCACCGGCAGCCCGGCACGCAGAAGGATCGTCGATGTTTTCATAGGCTTCTATTGGAATTGAGTTAGGCAACCAAATACGGGGCATTAATTCTAACGTATTGATTATCGGAAAACCGGCCCAGTGATGACAAGAAATTTAAAAATCATGCTTTGGCGGCTGCCCGGTGCCGCTGCCGGGTGTATCTTGACACACTTCTCCATTGCCAATGTGGCGGCGCGCGGCGTTTACGCCGCTTCACCCTTCGCCAGCCTGCGGGTCAATCGATCTGCCTTCGCCGGTTTGGACGCTGAAGCGGACTGAAGTCCGTGCTCCAGGAACAGTATCAAGCTGCCTTTTGGCGGCTGCCCAGCCGCACCGGAAGGTGTCTTCCCCAGGAATATCTGGCGTCAGCGACTGGACGGCGAACCGGTTTTCAGCCGCTCTCGCAGCCAGGCCCACGTCGCCTCGGCTTCCTGGCGGCGGGCGGCTGAACCCTCGGTGCCGGCGGGTGGAAGCGGGGACAGGTCGCCATGGGCGTCCAGCTTCATGCCGGCCAGAAGTTCCATGGCCGGGATGAGCTGTTCCACCGGCCAGTCGAGGACTTCTAGGCAATATTCCCGCACCACCCCCGAAATCGATACGGTGACCGAACGCTGGTCGTCCAGAAACGTCCCGCCGCTTAACGGCTCTGGGCTGTTCTGAATCAGGCTTACCGGGTCGCCGCTGACCGCGTCCCAGGCTTGAAAGGAAGTTTCATTGGCAATGGTCAGCCAGCGGCCGCCGGGGCTGAATTGAACGTCCGCCACGCCGC
>CAISVF010000569.1 GCA_903888765.1 uncultured Verrucomicrobia subdivision 3 bacterium
GCCGCGCGCCGCCGATTAAAAAAATCGCAATTTTCTCCCCATGAATTATCTTGCCGCATGACCGTGGAAACTTTCCAGCGCGAGATCGGCGACGCTTTGAAAAATTATGATCGCTTCGTCGTTTGTCTCCAGAAGACGCCCGATGAATTTGCGCAGGCTTTGGCCTCGCTGGTGCAGAAGGCCATCAAGGCGTTTGAATCCCGCCCGGCAGGTATGCGCCACGGCATTGCCCTAGACCAGGAAGTGACCGTCATTTTAAGCCAGAGTGATACGGAGCGGCCTTTGTGCGGCATTTATTTCAACCTGCATTCGCCTTACCGGAAAGACGCCTTGCCCAAGACCGTCAAACCCTTCCTCGACGATTAGCGCATTTACAGAAAAGCTGTAGCGATGGGCCGCGAGGGTTTTTGTTTTTTGGCGAGCCTTTAGCGAAGGCGCATCGCTATTTTTTGATGGATATGCTCTAGCCTCTGACCCTATTGTTCGCGGACCACGTCGCCCGGCTCCGCCTGGCCGGTGAGCACATCGGCGATGATGGTATTCTCCAACTGCCGGTTGCCTATCTTCACTTCTGCGGCCTTTAAGCCCGCATGGTAAACATACCATATTTGATTCATTCTGGGCAATTCACCGGTGGGGAATTCCAACACGACAAAGCGCCCTTCGGTATTCACTCGGACCACTTTGGCGCTCAGTGATGCATCCAGCGTCACTATCGGCTTGAGCACGGCGGGTGCCGGGGGGGTGACCGCCGCTGGATGATGCTTGGTGGCGCACCCGGTCAGCCCGAGGGCCACCAGCAGGGCTAGGCCGGGAATTATAGATTTTTGTGAGCTCATTGAAGTGGTTTCACCGCGTTGGCAAATAACTGGATTTTCCTGCTTTGTTTTCCCGCACTCAATTAAAAAATGGACGCTGGCATCCGGTTTCAGCGATCGCCGGCCCGGTCGGCCAATGCCAGATATCATTTGCCGCTAAATAATTTCTGCACTACTTCCGGGGTTTTAAAGCCGTGCAGCAGCAGGGTTTTGTGCCGGGACGTCTGGCCCCGGATCAGTTCCACTTTTCCGCGCGAGCAGCCGAGGTTTTTTGCGAGCAATTCCACGAGCGCTTGATTGGCCGCCGCGTCCACGGGCGGGGCGGTGACCTTGATTTTCAATTCTTCGCCCAGCATTTCCCCGATTTCATTTTTCGAGGCGCGCGGCTGGAGTTTTACGGATATAAAAACCCCGGCGCCGGTTTCCCGCAGAAAGGTCGGCTGCGACATGAGGCGGGGAAGTCCTTCAGCCGATGGCCAGCAATTCCACCTCAAAGATCAGCGTGGCATTGGGCGGAATCGCGCCGGGATACCCTTGGCGTCCATAGGCGAGTTCCGGCGGGATGGTAAGTTTCACTTTGTCACCAATCTGCATCTGCGCCACTCCCAGGTCCCAGCCGGCGATGACCTGACCGGCACCCAGCACAAACACGAACGGCTCGTCGCGCTCCACGGAGCTATCGAATTTCGTTCCGTCGAGGAAGGTGCCGGTATAATGCACCGTCACGGAATCGCCCTTTTTGGGGGACGCGCCCTTGCCGGTGATAAGCTTTTCAATTTTCAATTCCAGTGCCATGCCGCCGATTTTCGTCGGGTTCCGCCGCCGCGTCAATCAAACCTTTTCCATAAACCGGGCTCGAAGCGTGCCGCCTCGTTTCTCGCGTTGCCTCCCCATAAATAATGGCCGTCCGCCGGAGCGCTGAACATTTGAAAAAC
>CAISVF010000570.1 GCA_903888765.1 uncultured Verrucomicrobia subdivision 3 bacterium
AGCAGGTTGTGCCAGGAGTTGCGAAACTTCTGATAGGCATGTGGCTGGAAAAACGTTTGCCCCAAACAACAAAACCAGGAAAGCCTCTAATAAAAAAATGAAAGATTAATCCAAAGTCGCTTGACAGTTCTCATAGCAGGGTGAAGGAACAAGGCGAAATCCAATTCGGCTTCGATGTGGCTGGAAAAATCGTTGTGACCGAGGAACTGAAACGCATTTTCCCAGAGCCGCCGAAAATGAATGCTCAATTGCCTTCGCTGTTCGTCGTTGGCGATTCGACGGCGTTCAGCAACGGCAAAAATCAGCGTGGCTGGGGTGATGAACTGCGCAAATTTTTTGATCACCAGAAAATTAATGTCCGGAACCGTGCGCGGCCCGGACGCAGCACGCGGTCATTCCGCAACGAAGGACTGTGGTCGCGGGTGCTGGCGGAAATGAAGGCCGGCGATGTTGTGATGATTCAGTTTGGTCACAACGACGCCGACAAGCTGGCGGAGGGGCGTTGTCGCGGAGTTTTGCCCGGCGTCGTCGAAGAAATGCAAATGGTCACCATGCCGGACGTAAGCTTGGAAATCGTTAACACTTTTGGCTGGTGTCTGCGCCAGTTCGTCGCCGAAACCAAGACGAAAGGTACCCGGCCTATTTTGCTTTCCCTCACGGCCAAGAACCTGTGGGGGCCGAATGGAAAATTCGTTCGCGGCCAAAGCGATTTCGGCAAATGGTCGGAGGCAGTGGCGACCGCATGCGGCGTGCCGTTTCTTGATTTGACGGCGATGATTGCCGACCGCTTCGAGGAACTCGGCCGGGAAAAGGTGCAGCCGCTGTTTTGCGATCCGAAGGACAACGTGCACACTAGTTCGGTCGGCGCAGAATTGAACGCTCAATGCGTGGCCGCCGGGTTGGCAGAGCTAAAATTACCAGAGTTGAAAGATGATTTTAAGCCCGGCTGGAAATGATTAAATCAAATCCACTGTCATGGTTGCAGCTTTGCGATCAATCCTGCCGCCCGGTCAAAGTGCCCTGTGCCGGCAACAACATTTTCCAGTGAAATTTTTGGACGCAAACAACCAAAGGCCAAACTCAGGAGCGATTTTGCATATAAGTCGAGCGGCTCTGCTATTCTATCTTTCAAAGAATTTCGCCATCATGGCCGGGGCAATCAATGCGAGAACAGCCGTGATCATTAATTTAAGCGTTTTACCCGTTCGATTTTCTGCCAGGACTAGATTACAATGAAAATGCCACAACTCATCCCGTTTGCGCTCAAATCGCCACCCGGCTGGATGCTCTTTTACTGGCTGTTTTTTTTGAGTCAGACCCCGGCCGCGAGTTATTACCTCGACGTGAATGGGAGCATGCCCGGCAGCGGCGCGACCAACAACGGCTTTTATGACGCCGGCGGCACGAACTGGAGCACGGATTCGACCGGCGGTTCTGCAACCGGACTTTTTCCGATGCGCAATGCTGTGGTTTTTTCGGCCGGCACGGACGGTGCCGGTCTTAATTACACGATCACCGGCAACATCGGTCAAATCGACGACGGTTTGGCGGTTCAGGACGGCAACGTCACGTTTACCGCCAGCGGCACATTTTTCAATGGCGGCACTGTCTCAACCGCTGCGGGCACCAGTTTGAATTTCTCGCCGGCGAGCTGGGATTTTTATTCGCAGGTCATGACCTTTGATGCCGCCCCCGGCACCACCATCTCTGTGAACAGCATCAGCACAACGAGTGGCCGCAGTGCCGGGATCACCACCACCGACAGTGGCTTGGTGGTGATTACCGGCGCCGCCAGTGCGCGGACGATCACTGTCAATGCCAATCACGGCGAATTGCGTATCCAAAACGGCAATGCCTTCTACACACCAGCCTATCCGCCACCAGGCCACACTTACACGGTCACCGTGAACAACGGCGCGTCGCTGGAAGTCGCCAGCAACATCACCGTTGCCAACAATCCGGTGACCCTTAACGGCTATGGCTTCAACAACGGCGGCGCGCTGCGAAATTTCGCCGGCACCAATTCTTACAACAGTCTCATCACCCTTGCCAGCGCCAGCCGCATCAATGCCGATACCAATACGCTGCTCACGCTTAATCCCTCCGGCAGCAACTCGGTCAATGGTGCATTCGCTCTCACGCTCGGTGGCGACGGCACCATCGTCGTGTCGCAGCCGGTCGCGGATTTGACTTCGCTCGTTAAGGATGGCAGCGGCACCGTTACGCTCACCGCCACCAATGCTTACCCCGGTCCCACGCTCATCAATGGGGGCACGCTGCGCCTGTTCAACGGCAGTGTCGGCGGCGATATCATCAATAACGCCACGCTCGTCATCTCCAATTCGTCAGCCCAGACGCTGGCCAGCCGCATCGCCGGCGACGGGCAAATCGTCAAGCAATCCAGCAGCCGCCTGACACTGACGGCAACGAACAGTTTTGCCGGCTCGATTTTTGCGAACGGCGGCACCCTGGCGCTTGCAGCCAATGCCTCCGTGGCCAATGCCGCTCTCCTTGCTGTGACGAATGGCGCGATTTTCGACGCCTCAGCGGTCAGCGGTTTCACCCTGAACGCCGGTCAGACGCTCGCCGGCAGTGGCGTGGTCACGGGCGCCGTCACCGCCGTCACCGGCGCACTGCTTTCGCCCGGCCTGGCCGGGGTAACGGGCACCTTGAGTTTTTCCAATTCCGTCGCGCTCACCGGCGGGGTGACCAATCAGTTTGATTTTTCGGCGGGCACCAGCGGGGCGAACGACCAGATGCTCGTTAGCGGGAATTTCACTTGTTTCGGCACCAATGTCATCCGCATCAATTATTCGACTTTGACCAACGGCGCTTACCGGCTCATCCGCACGGTCGGCGGCAGTGTCATTGGCAATGTCGCCGCGCTGCAACTGGCCGGCTTCACCCCGGGCACTCAGGTCGCGGGCCTGGCGACCAACGCGGCGGGAACGGAACTTGATTTGGTAGTGACGACGAATGCGCGCGCGTCGGCGGATCTGACGTGGACCGGCAACGGCGGCAGCAATCTTTGGGACGAAACCAACACGTTCGCCTGGCGCACCGGCGCCGCGCCGTCGGTTTTTTATCAGGGCGACCGCGTGACGTATGACGATTCCGGCGCGACGAATCCCGTGGCGATCCTGTCCGGTCTGCTGGCTCCCGCCGCATTCACGGTCAATGGCTCCAGCAACTACACCTTCAGCGGCAGCGGTTCGATCTTCGGGCCGATTTCATTGGTAAAAAGCAATGCCGGCACGGTGGCGGTTTTAACCACGAACACATTCACTGGCGGCGCGCTCATCGCCGGCGGTGCGGTGCAAATCAACCACGCCGGTGCCCTCGGCGGCGGCACCATCACCAACCACGCGGCGCTGGTGTTCAATCCATCCGGCGTTCTGGCCTTCCCCAATTCTATCACCGGCAGCGGCAGCCTGACGAATCTCGGCGGCGTGTTGATTTTGAACGGCAGCAATTCGTTCAGCGGCGTGGCCGTTGCCAACTCCGGCGTCCTGCAACTCGGCAATCCGCTGGCCCTTGGCGTGGCCGGTGGCGGCGTGGTCGTCAATGGCGGCGCCACCCTGGATGTGAACGGACTGTCGCTCGGCGCGGAGCCGGTGACCCTCGCCGGCGGCACGCTGACCAACGGCAGCGCGATGGCGGCGAGCCTGGCGGGCCCGGTGTCCGTCGCTGGCAATGCCGTGGTCGCCGGCAGCGGCGACCTTGGGTTGAACGGCGGTGTGAACGGCAGCGGTGCGCTGGCCAAATCCAGCGCGAACACGCTCACGCTGGCCGGCACCAGCACGCTGACCGGTGCGATGACGATTTATGGCGGCACCTTGTTAGTCAACGGCACCAGCGGCCCTGGCCCGATCACGATTTCTTCCGGCGCGACCCTCGGCGGCAGCGGGGTGATTCGCGGCGCGGTGACCAATCAATCCGGCGGCACCCTTTCTCTGGGCACGAATTTCGGCACGCTGGCCATTAACGGCGCGCTGACGTTGAATGCCGGCAGCACCACGATTTTGAAAGGGGGCCGCGTGATTGGCGGAACGACGAATGATGCATTGACCGGCATTTCGACGCTGACGCTGGGCGGCAGACTGGTAATTTCACTCGCCGGTTATCCGGTGCAGGCCGGCGACACGTTCCAGCTTTTTACCGCGACGAATGTCAGCGGTGCTTTCAATTCCGTTGCTTTGCCGTGGCTATACAGTGGGTTGGTGTGGGACACGTCCGGGTTGTCCAACGGCGTGCTGAGTGTGGTTTCGCTGCCGGGCGTCACCACGTTTGCCCAGCGGCGGTTCTGGACGATTGATCAGGCGGCGGAGAATCCCGGCGCGGTTGGCGACGGCTTTGTGCAGGCCGAGGTTTATTTTGTCCAAGGCCGGCTCGCGCTGGGCCAGAGCACCGCGCTCGCGGCTTCGCGCAGTCTGACCAACAATGTGCAGGTGGATTTTTTTAACATCTGGCCAGCGATGGATTGCTACATCCGCTTCAATCAATACCTTGATGCCGAAACCAAGGCGAACATCAAGACCAACGTCACCACCTGCACGCAATACGCTGGCACGAGCACGTCGAATCTCAAGACGCTCGGCCACGTCATCCGCTACCTCGGCTCGGAGCAGTTCGGTGAGCCGGCGTTCGCGGCGAATGCGATCTGGCAGCCGTCCGACCCGAACGCCTATAACGACACGCTGGCGCTGCTCGCCAAGGACGCCACGCAAGGCTACGGCGAAAATGCGTCGCGCCCGTATTACGATAAAAATCTGCTGCCCATCCTTTCCCTCGCGCAATTGGCCACGAATTCCGTCATGGCCAACCGCGCGATGCTCGCGTTCCAGGGCGGGCTGTCGCAAAACGCCGGCTGCTGGCTGCGCGGGCATCTGGGCATGAACACCAGCCGCAGTTATCCCGACGAGGAAAACCAGACGCCGATGGGCTCGATGCGCACGCTCTGGGTCTTTTTCGGCGGCGACGCGCCCCCGGATAATTACACCTACGCGGCCCTCGCGGCGGTGATGAATTACGAACCGCTGGCGGTGATTCAAATGGCGGCGACAAACCGCGCAACGCCGTTCGTCTCCCGCGGCAAATACAGCGGGCAGCAGAATTCGTTTGTTGATCGCGATTACATTTTGTTCAGCGAGGGTCCGCAGTATTACGGCAATTTCCAGGTCTATCCTTCCGGCACCATGTGGTGCGACCCGGATGACAACCATTTTAGCCAGCTCTGGCTGTGTGCGCCGTGGAACGACAACTCTTCGGTCAGCGGCAGTTGGCCCCACGGCATGAACCGCGCGGTTTACAGCGAGGCGCAATGTCGCGATTCCGTGCTGCAAATTTACAATTTCACTTCGGGCCAGACCAACCCGGCACCTTACGTTTTATGTTATGTGCCCGGCGGCTGGCAGGCGATGGTGAACGATGCGATGACTTCGGGGAAAATCTTTTTGCACTACGGCACAATGCTGCTGGTCATCAGCGCGGAGCAGCTGTTCAAGTGGGACCTGAACTCGGGCATTTACGCGGTGTCCCAATCGCCCACGCGCCCCGGCGATTCGGAGTTTCGCATTTGGGGCCAGCCGATTCCCGCATTCATGCAATCTGTGCCGAATCTCGCTAATACTTACCTTGGCATTTGGACCAACCAGTTTGCCATGGCCATGGAAACGGCGCGGCCGGATTTGTATGGCCCGAACAATTCTCCGGCGCAACAGCTTGCGGCCTTTCGCGCGGACATTTACGCGCACACCGGCTTGAGTCACACGCCCGGCTATCTGCCGACGGGTTATTACACCAACCGGCACGGCGACACGTTGCAGGTAAAACAAACCTCGGCCACCACGCCGTCGCCGATTGTCATCAACGGCCAGACCCTCAGCGTGACCAACTGGCCGCTGACGGACAATCCGTGGATTTACCAGCCCGTCGGCGGCAACCTCTCGCTCTACGACGGCACGAACACCATCGTCTATGATTTCTCTGCGTGGACCATTGCCACCAACAATGCCGTCCTGCCGCCCGTCGGGCTGCAGGCCTCGGCCGGTAGCAACGGGGTTTATCTCACCTGGTCGGCGCGGGTCGGCGTGACCAATTGCAATGTCTGGCGCGGCACCGTCAGCGGCGGGCCTTACTCGCCAATCGGTTCCACGACCAACACCTTCTTCACCGACACAACCGCGGCCGGCCGGGTTTATTATTATGTCGTCACGGCGCAGAATGGTTTCGGCCAGAGCACCAACAGCAACGAAGCCTCCGTCATCTCGATGCCGGTCGCGCCGACCGGCCTTGCTGCTACGCTCACCGGCCGGCAGGTGACTCTGGTTTGGAACCCGGTCACCAACGCCAGTGGCTACAATGTCAAGCGCGCCACCAGTCCCGGCGGGCCGTTCACCTCGCTGGCAACCGTGGCAGCCACCGGCTATCTCGACTGGCAATTCCCCGGCGGCGGCGTATTTTACTATGTTGTTTCCGCCATTAATCCGGTCGGCGAGAGCGCCAATTCGCCGGCGGTCAGCGTGTCCGTGGCGGCAAATTTTTTTGCCGCTTGGTCCAACCGCTGCGCCATTTCCTTCCCGGATTACGCCGCGGATGAAGTGCTGTCCAATTTTCCTGCGCTGGTGGTTTTGAATGCGAACATTCCGGATTTCGCTTACCGCCAGTTCAAGTCTCCGCTGGGAGCCGACCTGCGTTTCTCCGATGACTCGCTGAACGAACTCAGCTACGAGGTGGAGCAGTGGAACACCAACGGCAATTCGTTCGTCTGGGTGCAGATTCCGGCATTGTCGAGCAACACTCTGATTTACGCCTGGTGGGGAAATTCTTCCGCCCCGACCGCCCCGGCCTACACCACCAACGGGGCGGTTTGGTCCGACAGTTATTTGGGCGTGTGGCATCTCAACCAGACACCGCCCGCAACGGCGTTTGACAGTTCCGGCAACGGCTTTTTCGCGACGCCAAACGCGAATCTGAATTCTGCCAGCCAGCCGCCTGGCGTCAGCGCCGGCAGCCTGGCGTTTAACGGGGTCAACACGGCGATGAACATTCCCAACAGTGCGCCGCTTGGCTTGACCGGCGGACAATTCACGCTGAGCGCGTGGGTGAATTTGAACCGGGCCACCAACGGCGTCATTGTCGGCAAGGGCCAGAACGGCTCGGCTTGGTATTCGTGGTTCCTGAGTGTCGGCAACAATCCCGGCGTGGATCAAGTGAACACCGCGAATCGCCTCTGCGTCGGTATTCGCAATAGCGGTTCGACCGGCGATGTGCTCGCCACGCAGAGTTCCAATGTGACGCTTTCCAACTGGGTTCACGTGGTCGGCACTCTCGACGGCGGGAATTTGAGCTTGTATGTCAACGGCGAGCTGGACGCCGCGACGCCGACAACGGTGACGCCTTACAGCAATACCAGCCAGCTCTGGATCGGCGCGGATTCCGGCCGCGATTATCTTAACGGCAAACTGGACGAGCTGCGCATCGAAAGCGTTCCTCGATCGCCGAACTGGATTGCCGCGACGTATCAAAACATCGCGTCTAATTCCGTTTTCAACAGCTATGCGCCTGCGGGCACTGTGGCTGCCAATCTTGCGCCGACGGTTTCCGGTTTGGGTTTTAGCAACGGCCAGCCTTCTTTCCTGATCGGCGGTGCCGCCGGATTCACCTATATTGTCCAAGCCTCGACCAATCTTGTGAATTGGAATAATATTTATACCAATCCGCCCGGCTCGCTGCCCCTCAACTGGGCGGATCCGGCGACCAACTCGTTTTTTCTCCGCTTTTACCGCTTGCAGCTCGCCCCATGAAAACCAATTACGGATGCGTTTGCCTGCTGCAACTGCTCTTCAAAATTGATCCGCGGTTCCGCGCCGGCAAGTCGAGGCTGCCGCTCCCTCATGCTTTTTGCCGTGCCTGATCGTCCGGGCGCTGGCGGCAGAAAACCAGGTGCCGGCAGCGTTCATCTTGACTCCCCAAATCGGCCCGGCAAATTTTATGAGGAACATTTGCCCCAAACCCTGACGCCCGATGATGCAATGATTGCCAGCGACATGATTGCCAGCGGCATGGCCGATGCCGGCTGCCAATACGTCAGCGTGGACGATTGCTGGATGAACGCCGGCCGGCGAAACCAGCAATCGAACAAATACGATTCCGCGCGGGGTTGACCAGGAATCGCCTTGTTTTTCGGAGTGATAAAATGCACGAAACCGGAGCGATATTGCCATTCCGCCCCCCGCGGACTTTTCATAAACTGTGAGAAATGGAATCATACCCGGTTCGGAACCGGACGCGGCGGCATATTTTTATGATTGTGAATTTTTCGGCCCGGTGTATCCGGGATAAATACTGAACAGCTAGATGCAAACTCCTTTAACCATTGTCCGGCGTGTTGCCGATAAATTGATTCGCGACACGGTATTCGGCTACCGATTGGAACTGACACCGGTGAACGGCGAGTTTTCTAACGAAACCGTGGACGGCCTGCAATGCGTGAACTTTGGCCGCACGTTTGGTCTGGGCCGGCCGGCCCTGGCTTACGCCTGGACCCAACTGGTCGCACCCCGCGACCAGGAAATTACCGTGCAAATCGAGCACAACGACGGCTGCAAAATCTGGCTCAACGGGCAGGTGGTTTACGAGCGGACCGGCGACCGCGACATCTGTTTGCAATACGACGAGCGCAGCCTCGAAATGTCCAGCCAATGCCGGCTGGCGTTGCGTCAGGGAACCAACACTCTTCTGGTCAAATCCCATACGCGCGGCAAAGAATGGTGTTTCTATTTGCAGCCGCCGAGCCTGAAAGGCGCGGTGGTGGCACCGGGCACCGCGCCAAAAATTGGATTACGCGGCGTGCCGCATGTGGATGACAAGGTTGCCGAACTGACCAACTGGCTTGTGGTCGGTCCGTTTTACAATTCCCGGCGGGACTTGGCCGCGCCGCTGCCGCCGGAGGCGGAATTCATTTTCGGCAAAATGTATGCCGGCCTTGACGGGGCGGTGACGTGGACGATTCCGAAAATTGAAGTGCTTGGTGGCATCATCGCCAGGCAACCGTGGGGCAGTCTTTACCATTGGAGTTATTACAATGGCGGCACGGCCTGGGCTATGCAGCATCTGGCCGAGGCGGCCGGCGAGCCGCGGTACGCGGATTACGCGCACCGGTTTTGCGATTATCACCTCGGTGGCATCCCGTTTGTGGAGTATCAGGTCAAACGGCTGAATGCGGTCAATTCCGCCAACCATTTCATCATCGAATCGCCGCTGCTGGATTTCACGCTCGCGCCGTCACTGCCGTTTATTCACCGGCTGCAATGCGAAAAGGATTTTTCCAATCGCGAACCATACGAGCGCTGGATTGCGCGGATGCTCGACTACGCGCGGACCGGTCAGGTGCGGCTGCCGGGCCACGGCATTTACACCCGGTTGACGCCGGTGAAATTCACGACCTGGACCGACGACATGTTCATGGGTATTCCTTTTCTGTTACAAGCGGCGGAGTTCGTCACGGCTGAAAAGTTGCGCCGGGAGTTATTCGATGACGCCGCGAGCCAGATTCTGGCATTCAACACGCAGGTATGGGACGATGAAGCTCAGCTCTATTGGCACGCCCGTTACTCGGACAGCCCGGTGAAGCTGCCGCACTGGTCGCGCTGCAACGGTTGGGCCATCTGGGCGATGACGGAAGTGTTGCTGCATCTGCCGCCGTCGCATCCCCAATACGCAGCCATCCTGAAACATTTCCGCCGGCACGCGCGTTCCCTCGCACAGTTCCAAAGGGAAAGCGGCTTCTGGCTCAACGTGCTCGACCGCTCCGATTCGCGCCCCGAAGTTTCCGGCACGGCGATTTTCACCATGGCCATTGCGCGCGGCCTTAATCACGATTGGCTGGACACTAACCAGTTTTCCCGCGTCGCCCATAAAGGCTGGGAGGCACTCGAATCGCAGATCGAACCCGACGGCACGGTTCACAATATTTGTGAGGGCACGATGTGTTCCGAGGACGTGAATTTTTATCTGCAACGGCCGTTTTTCGATAACGATACGCACGGCTTGTTTGCCGTGCTGTTCGCGGGATTGGAAATGGAAAGATTTCGCGCCCGGACCCAGCCCGCCAGAAATTACCCGCCAGCGGCACCGGTGGTGGAGACCCTGACTGCCGCTGTTTAATGCTTCCATGCTCAGCTTGATATCTACCATGAAAAAAGGCCCGTTGGGTCTGCTGCTTATTCTGGCCGCCTCCCTCTCGGCTGGTGTCGCGCAGAACTCCAACGCAATCCCCCCGGAGACCAAAGCCCAGCGCGACGCGCGGATGACGTGGTGGCGCGATGCACGCTTTGGTATGTTCATCCACTGGGGACTGTACGCCCTGCCCGCCGGAGCATGGCATGGCCAGCCGGTTTCCGGTAATGGTGAATGGATAATGAACAAGGCACAAATCTCCGTCGCCGATTACGCCGCGCTCACGTCGCAATTCAACCCCGTGAAATTCAAAGCCACCAGCTGGGTTCGAATCGCCAAGGCCGCAGGCATGAAATACATCATCATCACCGCCAAGCATCATGACGGCTTTGCCATGTTCAACAGCGCCGCCAGTCCGTTCAACCTCGTCGCTGCCACGCCGTTTCACCGCGATCCTTTGAAGGAACTTGCCGCTGCGTGCGCGGTGGAAGACCTCAGGCTCGGATTTTATTATTCGCAATCGCAGGACTGGCATCATCGCGGCGGTGCGGGAAATTTCTGGGACGCAAGCCAGGCTGGCGATTTCGACGCCTATCTCGATGCCGTCGCTGTGCCGCAGGTGCGCGAATTGCTTTCCAACTATGGCCCCATCTCCATGCTTTGGTATGATACGCCGCGCCGGATGACAGAGGAGCGCGCCGCGAAATTTCTGCCGCTGCACGCGCTGCAACCCGGGATCATCGTCAACAACCGCCTGCGCACGCCCGACCCGCGCGACGGATCCACCATCGGTGACACTGAGACACCCGAGCAATACGTTCCGCCGAATGGCTATCCCGGCAAGGATTGGGAAACCTGCATGACGATGAACGACACGTGGGGGTTTAAAAAAGACGATCAAAACTGGAAAAGCGCCGATGACCTGATCCGCAAACTCAGCGACATCGCCAGCAAGGGCGGGAATTTTCTGTTGAATGTCGGGCCCGATGCGCTTGGCGAAATTCCCGCTCCCAGCGTGGAACGCCTCCAGGCCGTCGGCGCGTGGCTCCAGCGCAACGGTGCGGCGATCTACGGCACGCAGGCCGGACCGTTTGCGTGCCGGTTACCGTGGGGACGCACCACGCAGCGCGGCAACACGCTCTATTTGCACGTCTGGGAGTGGCCGACGGATGGCCAGCTGTTGCTGCCGGGCGTGCATCACTTGCCAGTAAAAGGCGCGGCCACGGATTCGCCGGCAGGCATCGTGGTGAAACTCCCACCCGGCCCGATGGACAAGCCGGTTTCGATTGCCGCCTTGGAATTCGCCCGGCCAGTGATCACTACCCGGACATTGCCAACCGTCGGCCCCGATGGCCGCGTCACTTTGGCCATCGCGGACGCGGAAATCACCGGCGGCGAAGTCGCTGGTGACGTCGCGAGTTTTACCAACCGCTGGAAGTTGCAGTATTCTTTTTCTACGCCGGCGGAAAAACTTTGGCGCGTGAGCGTGGAGGTCTCTCCGTCCGCTTACAATCGGATCACGGTTTCCGCTCCGGGGCCGTTTGGCCGCAGTCTGACCGCCGCTTTCCAGGCGTGGGGCAAGGGTCCCGGCGATTTTACGACAGTTGAACTTGGCGTTCTGGCGCTTGAGGCTGGAGTGCATTCGTTCGAAATCAAATCTGAAATGGATGAGTTGCGCCCGCTGCAAATCCGCCGTATCTCGCTGGAGCCGGTCCCCCAATGAGTTTCAATCCAACGCAACCTGACTGGCGGCAAAGTAATTCAAACTTCCAATGAAAATCAACCCGCTTATCGGTTTGCTCGCGATCCTGTTGTTCGCTGGAATTGTTTCCTCCGCGGAAACTTTCGACCAGCGCCGGGAAATATTTCTTGATGCGGTCTGGAGAGATTATCAGGCGCACGCCGGGAAACCTTCGGCGCACTCGGCGTTCTGGCGTGCGGAGGCGCTGTTCGAACTGGGCAAAATCGAGGAAGGCCGCCGCTTGGTGAATCGTGGTCTCGACCAGCTCGTCCCCGGTAACCGGGAGAACCGCTGGATTCACGGCGGCAACAGCGGCTTCACCGAGTGGCCCGGTCTCGACTGCTATATCCGTTATGAATCATTTCTCGACGACGCGACGAAGCAGCGTTACCGGAAGATTTACACCGGTGCCGTTTTCTATAAACGGCTGACGACAAGTAATCACAAGATCATGGCGGCCGTCGGGCGCTATCTGGCTACGCAGATTTGGGGCGCGGACGCGTTTCATCCCGATCCGTATTTTGCGGGTAAGGAAGACGATGGCGCGTATTTTATCAAGGGCGATCTGACCGGCGAAAAATATGTCCGCTCCATCATCGAATCCACCGTTCTGGGCGGTCCCGGCGAATACGCCTCGCGTCCGTACGGCGCGGAAAATATCTTGCCCCTCTTGAGCATCGCCGAGTGCGCCCGCGATCCGGAACTCCGCCATCGCGCCATGCTAGCCTACGAGACCGCCATCCTCCAACTCGCACCGTGCTACCTGAACGGCCTGCTGGCCACGTTTGCGCCGCGCTCTTACCCCGACGTGGAGAATCAACATCCGTGGGGCGTTGCCGTGCTGCCGTGGATTTATTTCGGCGGCGTCGCGCCCGGTGACCTGCCCAACCAATGGGCTTTGCGCGCCGCGACTGCGAAGTATCGCCTGCCGGATTATGCGCAGCCTTTCGGCACCGACCGCTCCGCGCCTTACGTGCATCGGTCGTTGATGGACCGCTGGGCGCTGTATCATTTCGTGAACAAACATTACGTGCTCTTCAGCCGTTCACCGAAAGCGCAAGGGAGTGGGTTCCAAGGCCAGAGCTATCCCTGCGGCGTGATGTGGGAAGAACCCGACGCCGGCAAAGGCAGTCACCTTTGGATCACCAATCCGTCCGCCGATGACGAAAAAACTACCGGTCTGCACACGCACGGCGTCACCGGCAACGAGCAGGAAGTGCAAAAGCGCGACGCGCTGCTGTTCGTTTTCAACATCGCGGACAATTTCCGCAATCCGTTTGTGCTCGGCTATGTGCCCGGCGGCTATCGCGCGTCGCTCACGACCTCGAACCGGATTTTCCTGCATTACGGCAGCGTGCTCGTGGCGGTCACTTCGGCGGATGCGTTTGACTGGAATCCGCAATCCGGCATTCAGCATCCGGCGAGCAAACCGCATGCAGGCGATTCCGAATTCCGCGTAATGAAAACCCGGGCTGCCGTTGCGATTGAAACCGCGCTGCCGGCGGAATTTCCCGGCACCACGCCGGCGGATCAGCTCGCCGCGTTTCGCGACCGGCTTCTCGTCAAATCGAAAATTGAATTCCAATCCGGCGAAAAGCCCGTCGGCCGTTACACTGACCGGGCCGGTCACACGCTGGAATGTGAGTTCGCTGGCACGGACAAAATAGACGGCGCGCGGGTGGATTACGCGCATTGGCCGGTCCTGGATAATCCGTGGATGCATCAGGACTTCGGCTCCAGGGATTTGGTGGTGCATGCCGGTAAGGAAGCAGTGACTTATGATTTTAACCGGTAGAACAAAAGTGATCTGAACGGAAAAACGAAATGAGAAATTTGCTGCTGACCCTGACCTTGCTGCTCGCCATCGCCAATACGCGGGCCAACCCTTTCCTTCGGGAGTTTCCCGCCGGTGGCAAACTGGAAATCACGCTGGAGGACAAGTTGAAACTGCCGGCTTATTCCTGGCCCCGCACGCTGCTTGCTTACAACGTGGACTTCCGCGCCGCAAAAGTCCTGGCCGGTGAGCTGCAACTGCGCGATGCAATGTCTAAACACGATATTCCGTTCCAGCTTTCCGGCGTCCGCACCAATGCCGATGGCTCGCTGCGGTTTGCGGTCCTGAATTTCTTCGCCGACTTGCCGTCCGGCAGCGAGCGGCGATTTGCATTGAGCCTTGGCACGCCAATGGACTTTCCGGCCGGCGTGAAAGGAATTGCCGCCGGCAACAGTTTTGTTCTCGACGCGGGAAAATTGCAAGTGCGCGTCCCGGCCTCACGGCAGTTTGTCACTGGAGAAAATATTCCAGGCCCGATTCTTGCCTTAAATCGCGGCAACGGTTGGGTCGGCGATTCGCAAATGGTCAGCTCCAATCGCACGGTGAAGTCGGTGACGACGGAAAGGATTGAAGCCGGCCCGCTGTTCATTACCGCGCGCGTTACTTATCAGTTTTCCGGCGGCGGCGTTTACGCGGCCATGGTCAAGGCGGTGGCGGATTACGATTATGTCGGTTTCGAAGAGGAAATGAGCGGGCTGCCAAAGGATGACGGAATTTATTTTGAGAGCGCGTGGACGGATTTTCATCCGACGCATCGCCTGACGGTGGGCAGTCCCTTTGGTGGACTGCAGAAGATCGACGAACCGATAGTGCAGGCCTTTCGTGGGGAAGACCCGGCGTTCACCGGCCCGACACGCATCGAGGAAACATCGGTGGAGATGTTGCCGAATCTCACACCTTACTGGCCCAACGGCTGGGGCGGCAACCGCTCCGCTGCCTTCTGGGAAGAAAAATCTGGCGATGCGCTCGGCTTTTTCATAACGGACGCCGGCCGCTGGCAGGATCACGAATACGCCATCTGGACTTCCGCCGACACGCTCAAGGTGAAATATCGCTTCGCTAGTGGCACGCTGTTTTGGAGATGGCCGCTGGTCACCGGCACGCGCGCCACCGGTCTTTCCGCCTATCGTCACGTGGGGAAAGTTGAACTCACGCCGCTCGCGGATCAGACCGCTGGGTCCAGTTGGCAGGATGAATCGAAAAGTGCGCGTGACCATCGGGAATTGCCGGAGATTTTACGGACGCAATATGCCGACATCAGTCTCGACCGGGTGAAAGATTGGGTGCTCGAATATTCGGACCGCGCGCCGCGCGCGCCGACCAATGCGCTGCCGGCGGGCCGGCAGAAAAAAATCGCGGACTATTTTAAGGGGTTGCCGGACTGCGCCGCGCTGACGGTGGCGAAAGGCATGTTTCATCCGGTCGCGTTGCGCGACATGGGGGCATGGGTCGTGCCGGATTTTCTGCGCTTCCGCGACGCGATGTCATCAGCGCAGCGGGCGCAAGCCACGGCGGTTTTGTTGTTGGCAGCTTATGTTTCCGCCGGGGAGGATTTCGCGCCGATGAAAACGATGCTCGGCGGTCATCCGAATTTCATGTCCGATTTGAAATATCCATTGGCGGCCGCGGCGTTTCTGTTTCCCGGACATCCGATGGCTGCGGAGTGGCGCGAGCAGTATGAAAAATTTGTCGAATTGTCCGGCGACTTTTATGTTCGTCCCGCCGTGCCGCAATGGGAGGCGCGTGCCGGTCGCTGGACGGAAAGCATCGCGACCTACAATTGGGCGTTTCTTGGACCGGCGGTGAATGCGAACCGGCTGAACCTGCTGGCCGGCGGACAAAATGTTTTTGCCACGCCGCAGCTTGCGGACATGGGCGATTATCTCGCCGGCATTTTGACCGCGCCACAGATGCTCGATACCAACCGCACGAGTTGGCCGGATGATTTGCCGCTGACCTGGGCGAACGGCTTCCGACGCATCCATCCGCCGCAGGGCGCGCACTCCGGCAAACGCGCGGTGCCCGGCTCGATGTATGCGTTGGGTGAACAGTTGCTGCGCTACCGTCCGCTCACCGCCGAGTATCTGCTCTGGGGCGCCGCACCGAGCGCCGGGCGCGGTTTTGAAGATCGCGCCGGAGAATCGGTGGCTGAAAAAATCAATCCCGGCACGAATCCGCACTTGACCAGCGCGAAATACACCGGCTACGGCATCGTGCTGCGCGCAGGCGTGGACACGCCGGACGAGCTGTCCGTTTATCTTCAACAGGTGGACAAGGGGCCGAACTATCGCTGGGGCTACGCGAACCAGAACGGCAGCGGCGACATTTATTTTTACGCGCAGGGAAAAAGTTTCAGCGGCCACGGCTTTGAGGACACCGGCGACCGCCATGGCGACGACGCGTTTTATTCCTGCAACACCGGCGTCTATAAAAATTACCATTACCATTGCATTGGCATGAACGAACTCACCGAGCCGTTTTATGATTTGGACTGCGCACAGTTCGCCGAGATCGTGCCGCAGAAAAATCCCGGGGCGTATTCGTGGCCGGAATACCAGTCGCGCAGTGTGCTCCTCGTCGGCACGGATTATTTCCTCACCTACGACGCGATTCTGGAACCATGCGGGACGCGCTTCGTGTGGAATTCCGCCGGCGTGAACGACCAGTTGCCGTTCATCCATCCCCTCAAGGGCGGGTCGGAGAATAAAATGGAGACCGCCAGCCTCGCCCGCGACCATCAGCGCGGCGTCGTGTTTGACGCGTGGAAAGGCGGCGCTGACCGCATGATGCTCATCACGCATCGCGTCGAGACGAAAGTCGTGGCGGAGAAAACGGCACCGTTCGTCCGCGTGAAAACGAAGACGAGCGAAGACCAGGTTTTTCAAGACAGCAAAGAAATCATATTTGACGGCGGCAACGCCAGCTTTCACGGCAGGGCCGGCGTGATTCGCCACCGCCAAAATGGCGGGACGGAACTGGCGCTGTTTCACGGATCACAAATCGGCGCGAACGGTGTCGCGCTGGCAGTGGACAATCCTGAATTCGGCATCAGCGCGACGTTTGCCAAACCGGCGGAAATCGCCGGCAAATTTTTCAGCCGGGCCGGCGGCTCGCTGACGCTGACGGCCAATGATGGCGAAAAACTTTTCGTGGACGGCGCGGAACTTCAGCCGGCCAGGCCAAAGGTTTTCCAGCTTCCGGCGGGTGAACATCGCTGGCAATACACGGCCGGTTTGCCGGAGCCGCTGCCGCCGCAGATTTTGCGGACGGAATATGTCAGCGGCGGCGCATTGGTTTTCTTCATGCCAGTTTCTGGCGCGGAAAAATACCGCGTCGAATTGAGCCGCGATGGTGGCGCAACCTGGCAACCAGCCGGCGAAACCGCTGACACCCGATATTTATTGCGTGGTCTATCCAACGGTGAAAAAGTCCACGCGCGTATCATCGCCTTCAATCGCGAGCATGCCAGCCGTCCAGCAGCCGAGTATCCGATCTACGTTACCGATCGCGTGCCGATGCCGCCCGATGGTTTGAAGGCAAGACTTGGCACCAACGAGGTGAAGCTTAAGTGGGGTGATTTGTTGGGCGTGAAGGAATACCGGCTTTACCGCCGTCAGCGCGGCGAAACCAGGTGGAATGTAATTTTTCACGGCTTGGCCAACGAATTCACCGACCGGGAGGTGAAGGTTTCTTCCGCATTTCCGGATGCTGGGCAGCAAGCCGCTGCGGCAAGCGTCGAACCAAATCACGGCCCCATTTACGAATACGCCGTTGCCGCCACCAATGCCAACGGCGAAGGGGATAAGTCCTTGGTGGCCGATACCGATCCGGCGAATTGGCGGAACTGGACACCCACGGACGATTTGCGGTTCAAACGGCGATCCGAATTCTGGCACGAGCCTTGGGTGGCGCCCGACCAGGTGCCGCCGATGTATTACCCTTGACGGCTTGGATGCCGCGTTTGCGATGCCCCGGAATATTGCATGGTGATTCGCCGTTTCCTGATTTTCCTTGGCGGGATTGTCTACATTTTGCATCGGCGCAGACCGGCATGGTTGCGGAGTTGAATCGTATTAACGGTGCTGTCCTGGCCAAAACCAAAATCGCCGGCGAGGTGGCAGCGAGTCCGCCGTGATTAATTTTCACCCGTCTGGCAGGTCCCACTCTCGATTTACGCTGGCAGCCGCCGGCGGAAAAGTATTCCGGGCAGTGCGTGTTGGCCGGCCGGCGGGTGGATTATGCTTTTCCGCTCCGGGTGGCCAATGATGTGGAACACCCCCTGGGCGGATCGGTGACGCAGAATTTGCCCGCTGGTAAAACGCGGACTTATAATTTCCGCAATTGGCGGGTGACTATTTCACAATGACGCAAAATGACCTCTTGACCGCGCTTTGAACCGCGAGGAAAATCCACCCGTTGACCCATACCAATGTTACAATACCTTAATCAAGGCTACCGGAGTTTTGGTGCGCACCCGATCGCGCCGCATCCCCGGATTAACTGGGAATTTTACGCCGTGATGGAGGGGCGGTGTGCGCCGGTGATGGTGAACCTGCCCGAACAGCCTTTGGTTTCCCGTACGCTCTGGGTGTTTCCTCCCTGGGCGGTGCATGGCTGGCGCGGCGAGCCGGGGTCGGAGTGCCGGATTGCCTGTTTTCATTTTGCTTTCATCCCTCCGCCGTTGGAAGAAATGTTTAGAAATCAAGAGGTCATCTCCTGCAAAATCACCGCCGAACAATGTCGGCGTCTTTCCGCGATGGCGCACGAATTGCGGCCCCATTTCGAGCAGCCGACGCGGCTGACTCATCTTTTTTTTCAAAAGGCGCTGTTCGAACTGGCCTTGATGGCCGCCGGGCACCTGGATCTGGAACCGTTGCCGGCACTGGCGCAGTCCGGCAATTCTAAAGTGGAGCGGGCCATCGCGTGGTTTTTTGAGCACATGGCCGATTCGCCTACCATCGAGGAAGTGGCGCATAATATCAATGTTTCCCCCAGCCATCTGCGCCGCTTGTTCGTGCTGATTCACAAAGAAAGTCCGCGCCTGACTTTCAAGCGCCTCCGCCTGCAGCGCGCCTTGGAACTTCTCTCGGAAACCAACGCCAAACTGGAGGACATTGCCACGCAGTGCGGGTACGCGAGCGCCAGCGATTTTTGCCGGGCGTTCCGGAGTGAATTTCATGTCAGTCCGCGCGCATGGCGGCAGAATGATTATGAAACTGTGCCCGGTGCCGCGCTGCGGCCGGACTGGCTGGGCCGCGACGCCTGGTTTCTGCACAAGCCGTTTGGCCCGCTGGTGAATGACGGCAAGGGCCGCGACAAGCCCGCTGCCAATTGACGGCGGCTGGCTCAACCTTGCTTTGGCCGATGTGGCTTGGCTGCCAAGCACCTGCCTGGTTTACCTGTGTCAGGCTGCGTTTTGGCTCTCCATCAAAATCGGTTTCAACCGGAGGAGTTGCCGGTTGGGTTGGGCTGTTTCGTTGAACTTCCGGTGGTTGGTTTTGCGCATAACGTGGGCGGTCCTGCATATTCACAAAAGGCAAATTCGGTGTAGGCTGGTCAGGTTCATCAATATCATCCAAAAAAATTTATGCAAAACCGCAACTCTACAACCCTGGTTTTCAGCCTAATGTTCATGGCCATGCTCGCGTCCACCCTGCACGCGGCGACCTATTATTTTGATGTCAATGGCGCTGCCGCTGGCAGCGGGGTAACCGATGGCGCTTCTTATGCCTTTGCGAACAACTGGAGCACGGATGCCACCGGTAGCTCGGCCACGGGTGCCGCCGCAACGCGGAATCCGGTTGTTTTCTCGGCCGGCACGGATGCCGCGAATAAGAGCTATACCGTGACTGGCACTTTCGGGCAGATATCTTCGGGAGTAACCGTCGAAGAAGGGTTCGTGATGCTCACCGGCGGCGGCACCTTTTATACCAGTCAGACCGTCAAGACCTATGCTGGCACGGGCCTGACGATTACCAATACCACTTGGGATTTTTACAACAACACCGTCACCTTTGATGTGGCCGGCAGCACGACCGTCTTTTTGAATAACATCGGCTCCACCAGTGGGCGGGCTGGCAACGTAACCAAAACGAGTCCGGGTTTGCTGCTGGTGTCCGATGTAGCCACTGCCCGCGGTATTATCGTGCTGGTGACCAATGGAGAAATGCGCATTCAAAATGGCAATGCGATGTATAATACGGCCTATCCACCACCGGCAAAGACCTACACGGTTACCATCACCAACGCAGGCACTCTGGAACTGTCCAGCAACATTACCGTGGCCAACAATCCGGTCACAATTTCCGGCTCCGGTTATAATAGTTTAGGCGCAATTGCGAATTATGCCGGCAACAACAGCTACAACAGCTTGATCACTCTGATCGGGGACAGCCGCATTAACAATAACAGCAGCAGCACGACCCTGACCCTGAAACCCGCCTCCGGCAGTGCCATCACGGGCGCGTATGGCTTGACCTTCGGTGGGGCGGGAAATATTGTCGCTGCCGCCCCGCTGGACTCACTTACTTCGCTGACGCTTGACGGCACGGTCAGCGTGGTCCTCACCAACGGGGGGGGCTTTACCACCACTGCGCCCAACCTCACGGTTGGCGCGGGTGCCGTTTTTGATCCCTCGCCGCTCGGTCTGTTTACGGTCGCTGGCACCCAATCGCTGGGCGGCAGTGGCACGGTCAACGGCAGTGTGACCACCACCAGCGGCAGTCAGCTTTTGCCGGGCGCCAATTTGACCGTCGGCACGTTGACCATCACCACCAACCTGACGCTGGCGGGCGGCGACACGCTCAAGTTTGATTTTCCCAGCAGCAGCACCAACGACGTCATCATCGTCGGCGGCGATCTGACACCGAACGCTGCGGCGCAAACCACCATTGCTCTGACCACACTGCCGCTCGCGGGCTTGACGCCAGGGAATTATGTTTTGTTTAAGGTCAGCGGCGCGTTGAGTGGTGATCCGGGCAACTTCACTGTGAGCGCAGCTTCCTCGCAAACTTTTTCCATTCAGTATGACACGGCCAGTTCGCCCAAGCGCGTTCTGCTGCACGTCACCGGCAGCGTCGGCTCCCAGTCTCTCGTCTGGCAGGGCGGCCAAAACGGCAACGCCTGGGACAACACCGGCACGACCCCGAACTGGCTCAGCGGCGGCAATCCCGCGGTGTTTTACAACGGCGACGCCGTTCGGTTCAACGACTCCGGTGTTGCCAATTCTTCAGTGAACCTTGTGGATACCGTCACCCCTGGTTCCGTCACGGTTACGGTTAGTGCGCCCAATGCTTACACGTTCACCGGCGCCGGCGGCATTGCCGGTCCCGGCGGATTGACCAATAGTGGCAGCGGAACGCTTGTCCTCGGCACCGCCAATACGTATACCAACCCGACGCTCGTTTCGGCGGGAACTCTGGTGCTCACCAACGGCGGCAGCGTGACCAGCGGCATTACCAACAACTCGCATCTGGTCTTCAACCGCAGCGACACGGTGGTGATGAGCAGTGCCATTTCCGGTAACGGCGATCTTTCTGACATCGGTGGCGGCGCGGTCACGTTGAATGGCGCGATTGCTTTGAATGGTTCGTTCAGCGACAGCGGCTCCGGCCTGCTGAACTTGAACGGACCGGTCTCGCTGGCTGGCACCTTGTCGGACAGCGCCAGCGGAGATCTCACGCTGACGTCGTCACTGTCCGTCAACGCCGGTTTGACCAACAGCGGTAGCGGCACCTTGACCTTGGGGGCGCTGACCATCAACGGCGGTGGTGACCTGATCAATCAAGGTTCCGGCAAAATCATCCTGACCGGCACCGGTAGGTACACGGGCGGCACCACGATTGCCGCCGGCACGATTCAGATTGGCAACGGCGGCTACGCTACGCCGGGTTCTGGGGCCATGGTGAATAACGGTGCGTTGATCTTTAACAGCGCGCAAAATTTTGCCATCGGCGACGTTATCAGTGGCAGCGGCACGCTGACGCAAAATGGCACCAACACGGTCACTTTGTTCAACAACAATTTTGACGGCGCAACGGTGATTAACAATGGCTTTCTCGTGGCCTCCAACGCCAACGCCTTGGGCAGCACGCTGGGCAGCACGACCATCGCGGGCGGCACCAGCACCGCAGCGTTGGAGATGCCCGGCGGTATCACGCTGGCGGCGGAAGCCATCACGTTGAGCGGACGCCAGGGATCGGGCACCTACGCGCCTCACATCATTAATTTGGCGGGCACCAACACGATTCCCGGCGACATCACCGGCAACACCGGCGGCGGAAATTGCAACGTCCAATCTGCTTCGGGCCTGCTCATCATGGGGGGGAATTTTGCCCAAGCGGCGACGACCGCGACGCGTCCGCTCGATTTGCAGGGCAGTGGCAGCGGTATTTGGGAGGGCGCCATTTCCAACGGCAATACCACCGTAACCTTGGCGAAAATGGATGCCGGAACCTGGACCCTCTCTGGCACCAACACCTACACCGGAGCAACCACCATCAGCGGCGGCACGCTCGCGCTGGGTGCCAACGGAAGCATTTCCTTTTCACCCTCCATCACGATCAGCGCGGGAGCCGTGTTTGACGTTTCGGCAACGACGTTTGCGCTTGGCGGCACGCAACAATTGATTGGCAGCGGCGCGGTTAACGGCAGTGTTACGACGACGGTTGGCACCCAGATTTTGCCCGGCGGCAGCGGCTCCGTTGGCACCCTGACCTTCAACAGCAATTTGACTTTGAGCGGCGGCGACACTATCAAATTCGATCTGCCCACCGGCTCGAATGATTTGATAATCGTGCAAGGCAGCCTCACGCCGAATGCCACCACGCAAACCACGCTGAACTTGGCCACGCTGCCGACGGGGGGGTATCTCACTAACGGCGACCACGTTTTGTTCCAAGTCTCCGGCAATCTGAACGGCAGCGCGGCTGATTTCACCATCACCGCGCCGGTGTCTCGCCAGACCTACTCGGTGGTTTATGACACTGTCAGTTCGCCCAAGCGTGTGCTGCTCCACGTCGCCGGCACTCCGGCATCGCTGGTCTGGCAGGGTGGACAAAATGCCAATGACTGGGATCTCGGCACCACGGCCAACTGGCTGAACGGTCTGTCCGGCGATAATTTTTACAACGGCGACGCGGTGCGCTTCACTGATGCCGGCGCGGCCAATGGGCCGGTGCTCACGGGTTCGCTCAATCCCGCCTCGGTCACCTTCACTAATAATTCGGACTACACGCTTTCCGGCTCCGGTCTCATCACCGGTCCAGCCGCATTGGCCAAGTGGGGTTCCGGCGTGGTGAACATCGCTAACTCGAACAACTTCACCGGCGGGACGACTCTCAATGCCGGCACCATTTCCCTGGGCATCGTCGGCGCGTTGGGGAACTCCGGCATCATTGATTTCACCGGCAACGCCGCGTTGCAATGGAATGCTGTCACAAACGATCTTTCTGGCCGATTGAAAATCGAGGATGGCGTGACGGCGACGTTTGACACCACCAGCGGTACGGTTACTTTTGGCAGCACGCTGCAACTGGGCACCCTGAAGTCTGGCGCGTTGACCAAGAAAGGCGCAGGCCAGTTGACCATCAACAACAATCAAAGTTTCACTGGGCCGCTGACCATTGCCGAAGGCGCGGTCAAAATGAGTGGCAGCAAGACTCTCGCCGCGAATATTAACTTGTTCATGTCCAACAGCACGTCACTTTATCTCGACGGCAGCAGCCTGTCTTTCGACCAGGTGAGCGGCTCCGGCACCATTGGCCTGTCTTACACGACCGCCGGCACTGACACGCTGGCCGTGGGCGGCGCGGGTGACAGCAGCGCATTTGACGGCACCATTTCTGATAGCATCGGCGCGCGTAAGATTGCCCTCACCAAAACCGGCACCGGCACATTCACCTTGGGCGGCACCAGCACTTACACCGGCGCGACGACCCTGAGTAATGGCACGCTGGTCGTGAATGGCGTATTGGGCAACAGCGCCGTGACCGTAATCAGCGGAGCGACCTTGTCCGGCACCGGCAGCATTGGCGGCTCAGTGACCAACAAAGCCGGCGGCACTCTGGCGCCGGGCACCAACGGTATTGGCACGTTGACGCTCAATGGCAATCTGAATAACGCCGGCAACCTTTTGTTTAAATTAAAAAAAGGGCAGACCCAGCCGAACGACCTCGTCACGGTTGCCGGTGTGCTCACCAATTCCGGGACTGGCACCCTCACCCTCAACAACCTTGGCCCGGCGCTGGCGGTGGGCGACAAGTTCACCCTCTTTAGCCCGGCGCTCCCCAACGGCGGTGCGCTCACCCTCGTCTCGCCCGCCGGCGTGACGTTCACCAATCAGTTGGCGAACGACGGCAGCATTACGGTGCTGACGGCGATGCCGTCCAGTGCCAGCATCACTTTTACCAACAACGGTGGCAACTTCGTCCTGTCTTGGCCTGCCGGGTGGTTGCTGGAGATGCAGACGAACACGTTGTCCACCGGACTGGGCAACACTTGGGTGACCAATGTCACGGCCACCAGTCCGTTCACCAATGTGTTCAATCCGGCGAGCGGCTCGGTGTTTTACCGGTTGGTGCATCCCTGATTTGATCCTGGCCGGGTGTTTTGGGTTCACCCGGCCGGGTTGGGGCGGCAGGGCGGGCAGATGGCCGTCTGCAAAGACCGCCGCTGGCTGGCACGCAGCCAAACTCAGCCATCGCCCACCGCACCAGCCCCAAACGCCAGCCAGCCTTCGCCTTGGTGGCTCGCCGCGATTTTCCCGGATCAGGGATGCCGCATTCCCGAATCCCACCGCCAAAGCGCGAGCGCTCTGGACTCGAAACCCTTGTTGACATGCCCGAAAGAAGGATTTACAACCCTTTTATGCCAACCTTGATAAACCTCAATTCCGAGGCTCACTATCATGTTGGCTGACAGCATGAGCGCACGCTGGACAATCTGGAGGGCTATCAGCGCAGGGCTGGCTCTTTGCCTTCTGGGCCTCGCAGCGAAATGCTTCGTCGACGCACAAAAATTCATGAAGCAATTCGAGGACTGGGAAACCGCGAAACCCATCGATACTGTTGTGGACCTTTCCACTCCGGGAGAAATCGTGGTGCCCTTCCACCAGACCTGCTCGTCATCGCACAGCGAGGTTATCGTGCTGCGAGTCCCTGCCGCTGCGGTACAAGGCGGGAGTATCACCCAGCTGCTCCAGGGCGCAAGCGCTCGCATCGAGGTTCGCCACAAGCAAGATACCAATATTGTTGAAAGCGCGGAACTGGACTTGTCGTGGACTGGAGACCTGATAGACGGGGCGACCCCGATTTTCTTTGTGTCTCCCTTCCGAAAGGGAGAGTATGAGGCCAGAGTGAGAGTGATGGCTGGCGCCCCCGGCTTGAAAGGCGTGCCGCAGAAGTTGGAAGGTCGTTACATGTTGTGCGGCATGGAAGCCATGCCCGCCGAGATAGCGAAATTCGGCGGCATTGCAACTTCCATCCTCGGGGGGGTGGTTGGAATCGTACTGCTTTACAGGTTGGCACGAGTCCCTCCTCACGCCCAAATCAGCCAACAAGGCGCTGCACCGAATGGCGGCCCCGCGACGCCTGTTAGCAGTTCGAAAGTCACCGAGGGGCCGCCATCGGTGAGCTGATCGTTAGACATCGTATGCTCACTCGCAACCACAACACGATTTCGCTCATTCGAGGTGGCAATGTTTTGTGTGCGTCATTTAGTGTTTTGGCGTCGTGGATGGCGGCGGCACATTGTGGCTACCATTTTTCCGCTCGGAATCTCGTCCTTGGTTCGATTGAAGTTGTTTGGCTTGTCGGAGCATTGGGTTTGTTTTTCCGCTGGCGGCCGGCTTGGATAGCTAGTCTAGTCGGGGCAGGCACGACCGCATTTATGTTTGGTTCCACTTTATTCGACCCATCTGGTTGGCCTACGCTTTCTGATGCCGATCAGATGCGCCAGCAGCACGGTCTTGTCATCCTCATTCTTGGCTTCGTATCTGCTGTCGGCATATTTTTGGCTTTCACCGCAGTCTTTTTGGGATTATTCATCGGTTTAATTAGGAAGCGGAGAGATTTGATATGACGACGATGCCTACAGTCGCCGGAGCCAACCGCCGTTGCCGTGGTCCGTTCCGCTGCCGCGGTTCTCGCCACGAGTCGGCCGTGGCTCAGCGGACGTTGTGCATTCATGTGGGCAGCAAGGCCGAAGCACAGGCACCGCAGCTTGCGAGGACCGTAGCGAAGGCCGTTTTGGCATGCCAGCTTCAGCGTGGAGCCAGCGTTATTTTCGCGGGTCGGGGTGTGTATGGCGAACGCGGCAGCGTGAGACAGTGTTTCTGGTGTGTTGGCGATGGCCGGAGCGGAATGCATGAGACCGGAGCGAACCTTAATATTCGAAGGTCGAATGCAGGTGGCGTAGGCCGTGGCCAACTGACCAGACTAAAGTGCCGCCCGTCAGCCAGCGTCAGGACGGTCTGCCTGAACCCGACGCAGGAGCGGTCAGAGGCGGGACCGGCCCGATGCTGGCGTCTATTGCCATGCCTTG
>CAISVF010000571.1 GCA_903888765.1 uncultured Verrucomicrobia subdivision 3 bacterium
GAAGCCAGCACCCGGTAAGACTGGTTGGTACCCACCGTGAAAGAGAGGTTGAATCGGTTGGTGGCTGAGGGACTGCTCCCGGTGAAAGCAGTCGGAACGACCACACTGCCCTGACCGGTGAGGTTCACGACAAATGGACTGGCGGTGGCATCGTTATTGGTGATCTGCAACGTGGCGACACGGGGCAGGTTGATCGCCGGGGTGAAGGCAATTTGGAAAGTGGTGCTGCCCGCGGCGTTGACAACAGCGGGCAGGGCAATGCCGCTGACAGAGAAATCGCCTGGATTTGCCCCGCTGAGGGAAATGCTGCTGACGGTCAGGCTGACCGATCCGCCATTGGTCACCACAAAGGTCCTGGCGACCGTGTTTGCCCCGACAATGACTGAGCCGAAATCTACGGTGGCTGAACCATTGACGAGCGTGCCACCAGCGGGTTGTTGCACCCGGATCGAGGGCAGATTGACGAACAGGTCGCTGAAATCATTGACGGTGGCCACATTATTCAGTCCGGTGCCGGAGGCTCTGGTCTCTCCGGCGGGAATGCTGTTGGATAGGTAGTTCATGCTAAAGATTTCTTCCATCGTCTTAATGTCGGATGAGTGGCTGTATTCCAGCGTGCTCACATAGGCATTGCCCTTGGCTAGCGAAGAAATGATGATTTCCGGGATGGTATAACTGATGGTATCGCCACCCTCGGTCTCGTCCCACCAGATGACGATCAATCCATTGTTTTGATAAGCCGGCGACGCCATGATCAGCGGCACAATTTTGGAGAGAAAATTATCGCCCTGAGCCACTGCGGCCTGATCGCCGTTGTAGGCGATGCCGTTATAAGTAAACCCGCTGCTCAAAACGCTGTGCATGTCGTTGAATTGGTCGGGCGTGATCCAGTTGTAACGACCAATGGCATTGTTCGTAAGGTGGTTCAGGAAGTTGGTGAGCGCATAGACATTCTGGGTCTGCGTGTCGGTGAAAAATGCCATCGGGTTGTGCTTTACGGCATAGTCATATTGCGTGGTGCCGTGGTAGGGATTGACCGCTCCGCTGGAACCGGAGGCGCTGTGCGTGGGGCCGGAGCTATATTCCAAATCTTCCTGATAATTCTTCCAGGCAATGCCGGCGCCATTGAACTGGGCCGTGAGATGCGGCGCGGTGAAGATGTTGCCGGAACCGGCGCTGGGATCATTATCCGTCTGAACGCCAAAATCCGTTCCCGCTTCCGCCCAGACATAACTTGGTTCGGAGGGATGGACACCGACACCGGCATTGTAATAATGCGTGGCGTAGGAAACCTGCGCGGCATTGGAATTGCCGGCCGTCACGAGGCTATTGATGAAGGGCGCAGCGGCATTGCCGAAAATCTGTTGCGGGCTGGAACCCGGCGACGGTTGCGTCCAGTTGTGATTCTCCATGGCAATCACAAACACCGTCTGGATGGGGGGCAGCGTGGAGGCAACCTGCGCGTTGGTAACGCTGACATTGACCACGCTCGAAGTGGTGGAAGCGCCGAGATTATCCGCAGCCACTGCTGTCAGCATGTAGGCTCCAGC
>CAISVF010000572.1 GCA_903888765.1 uncultured Verrucomicrobia subdivision 3 bacterium
CTTGGTGCGCGATTACGAACGCACCATCTCCAGCGCCGAAGCTTGGATCTATGTCGCGATGATCCGTATTCAACTCCGCCGATTGGCCTGATCCTTTAACCATGTTGATTTTTAAAACAGACTCTTAGGAATATCAACCTTGAAATCTTACCGCTGTCATCGTTAGACGAAACGCAGTTCGCATGATTGCCAGCGGGTCTAGAAATATTTTTCCCAATCTCGAAAAACCGTGAACAATAGAAAAAGTTTCAAGACAAAGTTCGCACTGCTCTTAGTCTTCAGTCTGGCCGGGGCCAGAATGTCGGCGGCGGAAAATCCCTTGCCACTGATGGGCGTGACATTTTCGACGACCGACAAGAATCTTCAAAAGCTTTACAATCGCTCCGAAGCGGTGGAGCAGCGCAACATTATTCAGTTCACGCCCACCATGAAAACTCTGTTCGAGGGCGGAGATTATCCCAATTGCTATCTGGAAACGCAGCCGATGGGCGGCGAGATGTATGCCGCGCGCGACCCTCAGATTGCGCTCAACAACCAACTGATTTTTCTTTTGATGCAGCGTTCCAATGGACGTTTGCCCGGCATGGTAAGATCGTTTTTGGGCCATCCCAAGGACGTTCCCAGCGGAACGAACGCCTGGCTGACCTGGTTTCCTGACCAGCAAGTCACGGCGCATTACGGTTGGTTTCAAGGTCTCTGTTTTCCCGAGCCGGCGTGGCGGACATATTTCTGGATTGGCAAGGGCACGCGTGTTCCACTTTACATTCGCGCGCCGCGCCTCACAGCTTCCGGCAGCAGTTGCGAGACCCCGGTCAGCGGCATTGACTTTTTCCCGACGCTAGTGGAACTCGGCGGCGTGACCTCCGCGCCGAAGCAGACGGTTGATGGCGTGAGCCTCGTGCCATTGCTCAAAGGTGGCAAGCTCCCGCCGCGTCCGCTCTTCTGGCATTATCCGCACTACGGCAATCAGGGTGGAGAACCCTCGACCATCATTCGCTCGGGCGACTGGAAGCTCATCCACTATTGGGAAGATGGACACAACGAGCTTTACAATCTGGCCGCCGACATTGGCGAGCAGCAGAACTTGGCCGCGACGGAAACGAAACGGGCCGCCGAACTCTGGTCGCAGTTGCAAACGTGACTTAAATCGACCGGCGCAAAACTTCCGCAGCCCAATCCCGATTACAAAGCAGCTTGGGCAGAACAACAGCGCAAAGCCGCAGTGAAGCAGAAAGAAAATCTCGAAAAGCAACACGCTGAATTTCTGAATCTAAATTAGCAACCCAATCCAACCTGGTGGAAGAGCGAACAAACACCTGACTGACAATGCTGGTTCCTGTATAATATTTTGATGCTATGAAAAACGAAACCACTTTCACCTCAAGCCAGTGGGCGCGCAGAGATTTCCTCAAGACTTCCGCCGCCACCGTCCTCGGGCTGGCTTTCTCGCGCCTGCCCGCCATGGCCGGGCCCTTCACGCGCGAGGATTTTGATCATCTTGTGCCAGCGGATAAAAAGCTGTCGCCTGAATGGGTGAAATCTCTCTTCGAACGTGGCACACCGGAAGTGTTGCGAGGCACCGAACTCAAGTTTATCGGCATGCCTGTCGGTGGCATTGGCGCAGGTCAGCTATATATTGGCGGAGATGGCCGGCTCTGGCACTGGGATATATTCAACCAGCACATCTCCACGGGCGCAGCACATTACGCCCATCCGCTCACGCCGGCTTCGCCGCTCATGCAGCAGTTTTCGTTAAAGCTGGGAGATAAAGTTGTTTCGCTCGATAGCGAGGGCTTTTCCGATATCAGTTTTCGCGGCGAATATCCCATCGCAACACTGAACTATGCCGACCCCGGCGTGCCACTGGAAGTCAAGTTGGAGGCATTCTCGCCGTTCATCCCGCTGAACACCGATGACTCCTGCCTGCCAGCGACAGTATTCCAATTCACCTTGCAGAACCGTTCCTCGGTGCCGTTAGAAGCGACCCTCACCGGAGAGCTCGAAAACGGCGTGTGTCTGCATCATCGCAATCGCAGCGGCGTTTTGAACAACCGATTTCTACATACAAAAGGTGCAACCTTGCTGGTATCTTCGGCCGAAAATAAAATCGCCCCTATTGCATCAACGCGGCCGGATATTGTTTTTGAAGATTGGAGCCGCGAAAACTACGATGGCTGGAAAATGGAAGGCTTGGCATTCGGCAGCGGACCGGTAAAGAAAAGCGCAATTCCAACATACCAAGGCGACGTTGGGGGCGATACGCCCCGAATGGTGAATTCCCATGCTTCCGCACCTGGCAATTCAGTCGAGGAAAAGGACAGGGCCACGGGCAAACTCATAAGCCGTCAATTTGTCATTGATCGCAATTTTATCGCATTCTGGATCGGCGGCGGAAAAGCGAAAGGAAATTCCAGGCTCGGTCTCTCGTTGGTCGTGGATGCGCAACTCGTGCTTACCGCCTCGGGCAAGGATGCTAACGGCATGTCGCTACAATATTTTGAGGTTGCCGCCTATACGGGGAAAACGGCCCACCTCGAAATCATTGACGATGCGGCCGGCTCCTGGGGCAATGTCGGCGTGGGTAAAATCACTTTCACTGACGCGCATGGCAAGCTTGAGCCAATGGAACAGCTTTCAGACTTCGGCACGCTGTCGCTGGCGATTCTTGGTGGTGCGGATGAAACCAGCGGCGACAAGTCTGCTGCGTTCACGGAAAAACTCATCGGCTCGCTGGGGCGAAAGCTGAGCCTCGGAGCCGGGGAGTCGAAGACGGTAACCTTCTTACTGACCTGGTATTTTCCGAATCTTTCCATCAAGAATTCATTTACGGATTGTGGCCGCTATTACGCCACGAAATTCGCCTCGGCGCAGGCCGTCGCGGAATATATCGCCGAAAACTTTCCCCGTCTCGAAGGCCAGACAAAGCTGTGGCGCGATACCTGGTACGATTCGACGCTGCCGTTTTGGTTCCTGGATCGCACTTTTCTCAACACGTCAATTCTCGCCACCTCGACGTGCTATCGCTTTGCGAACGGACGGTTTTATGGCTGGGAAGGTGTGGGCTGCTGCCCGGGCACGTGCGGCCACGTTTACCACTACGCGCACGCGGCCGCGCGCCTGTTTCCGGAACTGGAACGCGGCACGCGAGAAACTGTAGATTTCGGACTCGCGGTGCAGCCGAACGGTGCCATTTATTTTCGAGGTGAGTTCAATAATTTTCCTGCCGTGGACGGACAGGCCGGCACCATCCTGCGAGCCCTCCGCGAGCATCAAATGACGAAGGATGGTGAATTTCTCAAGCGCACCTGGCCAAAAATCAAGCTGGCCACACAGTGGCTTATCGCGAAAGACGACAACCACGATGGCCTGATTGAGAGCAACCAGCACAACACGCTGGACACTGACTGGTTCGGGCCGGTGGCCTGGTTGAGCGGATTATATCTGGCTGCGCTCGCAGCGGCAGCGGAGATGGCGGATGAAACCGGCGACACGGATTTCGCGCGGCAATGTCGCGGTATTTTGGAAATGGGCCGGAAAAATCTCGTCGAGCAACTTTTTGACGGCGAATATTTCATCAACAAAGTTGACCCAAAACATCTGGACGCGATCAACTCCGGCACCGGCTGCGAGATTGATCAAGTGTTCGGCCAGAGCTGGGCATTTCAGGTCGGCCTGCCGCGCATTCTGCCGGAAAAGGAAACTTATTCCGCACTGAAATCACTTTGGTGTTACAATTTTTCGCCGGATGTCGGGCCTTATCGGCAGGTCTATAAACCCGGGCGGTGGTATGCCATGCCCGGCGAAGCTGGCCTGCTGATGTGTACATTTCCACGCCGCGACTGGAATTATGCGCAGGCCAAGGGCAAAGGCGCGGACTGGGCGGCTGGCTATTTTGATGAGTGCATGAATGGCTTCGAGCATCAGGTGGCCGGGCATATGATTTGGGAAGGGCTGCTGCTGGAAGGGCTGGCCGTTGAGCGCGCTGTGCATGACCGCTACCACGCCTCCCGCCGCAATCCCTGGAACGAAATCGAGTGCGGCGACCATTACGCGCGCAGCATGGCCAGTTACGGTGTCTATCTTGCCGCTTGCGGGTTCGAACATCATGGTCCCAAGCAACACATCGGTTTCGCACCGAAGCTGACGCCGGAGAATTTCAAATGCGCCTTCACCAGCGCCGAAGGCTGGGGCAGCTTTAGCCAGCAAGCAGAAACCAGCGGCCAGAAAGTGGAAATCACCGTGCGC
>CAISVF010000573.1 GCA_903888765.1 uncultured Verrucomicrobia subdivision 3 bacterium
CATCCGTCACGAATCCTTTGCGCCCATAGCCGCCGTCATCCGTGCAGACCACAACTTTGCCATAGCGCTGGAGTTCCGGCTCAAAAATCACCCATTCCTTCGCCCGCCCGCCAATGACACTGGTCACCTGCACCCCGCGCTGATGCAATCCTTGCGCGATGGGGTGAACCACGGCGGTGCCCACGCCTCCGCCAATGCACAAGGCATGGCCGGCGCTGATCATTTCGGTGGGATGCCCCAGCGGCCCGGCGACATCGCGGATGGCCTCGCCAACCTTCAGCGCCACAAGCTCGTGCGTACTTTTTCCCACGGCTTGGATCACGAGCGTGATGGTTCCGGCGGCAGGATTGGAATCCGCGACCGTGAGCGGGATTCGCTCGGCATTTTCCGAGAGATGGACAATGACAAATTGTCCGGGCTGCCGGATTTGGGCGATGCGCGGCGCGTAAACATCCAGTCGCGTCACGTTCGGGCTTAAAATTTGTTTGGCCAGAATTCGGTGCATTCTGGCAAAAATCTATCCCAGCGGCGGCGTTACGGCTATGCGGCTTTTGCTTTATCCCGACCACTTTTTGACCACCCTGCGCTCGCCGGAATGCGCGCGTGCGATGATTTGCCGACCGAGGACACCCGGTAAAGGGCCTTACCTGGCAAGCCAAGCCAGACAAGCTATTTGTGTTTCAGCTCACCCACTTGACCTCCGCCGGAGGGCGGTGCGACCGCATGCGGGCCAGAAGATTTTCTGCGTTCTGGTCGGCGATCACGAGTTCGCGATGTTTGGCGCGAATGAATCCTTCGCTTGTGGAGTGATCCAAAAATTCCAGCAGATATTGGTAAAAGCCGCTGACATCAAACAGACCGAAGGGCTTTTGGTGCCAGCCAAGCTGGCTCCAAGCCAGCACCTCAAAAAACTCCTCGAAGGTGCCATAACCGCCCGGCAGCGCGATGAAGCCATCGGCCAATTCCGCCATCAGCGCCTTGCGCTCGTGCATATTTTTGACCACGCGCAGATCCGGCAGCTTTTCGTGGACCACTTCCTTGATGACTAGTTTTTCGGGGATGACGCCGATCACATGACCGCCGTTTTTCAGGGCCGCATCGGCGACAATGCCCATGAGCCCGACCATACCGCCACCATAAACGAGGTCAATCTTCTCGCGGGCAAGCAGAGCGCCGAGCGCCTGCGCCGCCGCCGCATATTCCGGTCGTTGGCCTGCATTGGAACCACAATAAACTGCGATGCGTTTCATTTTAAGTCTGAAGAAATAAACAAAAAAAAGGGATTTTAAAAGCCATCGGTTAAACTATTCGCGGGGGTTGTGCGAAAATCTTTTTTGGAGTGGACTGGGAACCCGATGGCCGCCGGCAAGCAAGATTCTTCACGCCGGACTGCTTTCCAACTACAGGGTGGCTTTGACCGTTGCGCTTTCAGCCGTATATCACCGCCCGCACCGCCGCGATAAAGGACCTTATTTTTGTCACGTCTTTTTTCCCCGGTGCGGATTCCACGCCGCTGGAAACATCCACCGCAAACGGTCGGACCCGCTGCACCGCCGCCGCGACATTTTCCGGGGTAAGACCACCGGCGAGGAAAATCGGTTTCCCAAATGCCTGCGCGGTAACGGCCAAATCCCAGTTAAACTGTTCGCCCGTGCCGCCCAGTCCGGCCTTGGAATAGGCATCCAGCAAAAAGGCGTCCGTGTGATAATTCTTTAGTGATTCCAAAGATTCCGCGTCACGCACGCGCAAGGCTTTCACGCTCATCTTGCCGAATCGGGTGCAATAATCCGACGGCTCGTCTCCGTGAAATTGCAGCAGGCTCAACCCACATTCGGCCATGGCGCGTATTACCAGTGATTCCTCCGGGTTCACAAAAACTCCAACCCGCAGCACAAATGGTGGCAGCGCGCGGGATATTTCGGCGGCGGTCTCCAGCGTGACGTGCCGCGGGCTGCCGGCATAAAACATCAGCCCGATCATGTCTGCTCCGGCAGCTGCTGCGGCCAAGGCATCCGCCACGTTCGTCAGGCCACAGATTTTCACTTTAACACTCATGCAACAACGCAAGGATTCCATGGTGTTGGGAAAAGCTCAATCCAGTTATGGAGATTTCGGCCAGATTGAGCCGTCGGCGTTTTTTGGGGTTTTGTTTTGTAGATGGGTCCGGTCTTTCCTATTTTGCCCTAGTGCCGCGCACCATTTATCTGGATTACAATGCCACCACACCACTCGACCCGGCGGTAGGCGAGGCAATGCAGCCATTTTTGCATGAAATCTGGGGAAATCCCTCCAGTGTTCATCATCTCGGCCGCAAAGCGCGCGCCGCCCTCGACGAGGCCCGTGCGCGCGCCGCCCATTTTCTAGGGGCTAAACCCAGCGAACTCATTTTTACCAGCGGAGGTACGGAAGCCAATAATCTTGCCATTCTTGGCACGGCGCGGGCACTCAAAGCTAAGGGAAAACACCTCATCACTTCAGCCATTGAACATCACGCCGTGCTGCATTGTTTCGATTATCTGGAAAAAAACGAGGGTTTTTCGGTTACCCGCCTGCCGGTGAATCCGGAAGGCCGAGTCGCCGTGGAGGATTTAGTAAAGGCGTTGCAGGCCGATACTATTATCGTGTCTGTTATGGCAGCAAACAATGAGATTGGAACGCTCCAGCCGGTAGCCGAAATTGGCAGCCTTTGCCGAAGTCGCGGCGTCATTTTTCACACCGACGCCGTACAGTGGTTTGGCAAGGAACCATTTACCGATTTAAACCAGTTCAATGCGGATCTAGTTTCCCTCTGTGGTCATAAATTTCATGGTCCCAAAGGCGCGGGATTGCTGTTTATCCGATCGCCCCTGCATCCCGATCCCATTTTGTTCGGCGGAGCGCAGGAAAATGAGCGCCGCTCCGGCACAGAAAATCTCCCGGCGATTGTCGGGCTGGTGGAGTCAATTACCCGATTTTTAAAAATCCCGGTTTTTGATAAATCCCGATTGCTGCCATTAAAAGACCAACTGGAAAACCTAATCCATTCTATTCCGGGCTGCGAAATGGTGAGTTCTAAAGTCCATGGTTTGTCAAATACGGTGGCGTTTGTGGTAACCGGAACGGACGGCATGGCGCTGATGGCCGGTTTGGACCTGGAAGGTATTTGCGCTTCAAGCGGTTCGGCTTGTTCGGCCGGTTCACTAGAACCAAGCCATGTTATCACTGCCTTAGGCAAGCGGGATGCCGCCAATGCCCTCGTGCGCTTTTCGCTGGGCCGGGAAACTTCGGGAGACGAAATAAATCAGGTGATTAAGATTTTGCCGGAGGTTATCCGCCGCGCACAACTCAACGGGAAGACTGCGAGCGGTTGGTGAATGGATTGTGCATAATGCCAATAACTTTGACTTTTCAATTTTTCTGGCACCACTACCCTATGGTTGTTGCACATGGAAAATCGGGGTTTAGTGCGATTTTAATTGTTGTTTTAAAGTTGTTGGGCTTGTTCACCGACCATAATACGGATAGTTTTTTGTAAAAGAGAAAGATACTATTAAGCAAATGAACCTCACGATCACGAAAGACCAGATCATCGCCGGACTGCAGGCGGTGCAAAACGTCGTCGGCTCCCGCACCACGCTGCCAATTCTTTCCAACGTTCTGCTGAATGCCGAAGGCGGCCGGGTTAAATTTACTGCCACAGATCTGGATGTCACCGTTGCCTGTGAAGTGGAAGCCAAGGTAAAAAGACCTGGTGCGACCACGCTGCCCGTTAAAAAACTATTTGGCATTGTTCGCGAATTGAACGGAGAAATTGAAATTGAGACAGACGAAAAAAACGTGTCGAGCATCCGCAGCGGTTCCTCGTATTTTAAAATTCACGGTTTGGGAGCGGATGAATTTCCGCCGCTGCCGCAATTCAAAGATGACAAATTGGTAATCGTGGCGCAGGAAACCATCCGGGCCATGCTTAAAAAGACCTCTTTTGCAGTTTCCACGGATGAATCACGGTATGTTCTCAATGGCATCTTTATCAGCCTCAAGGACGGCAAGATGACGTTTGTGGCAACCGACGGCCGACGGCTCGCCCTGGTGGATGAGGAAGTCAATTTATCGGAAAAAATAACCGGTGATTTTATCGTGCCTGCCAAGGCGGTCAATGAACTGAACCGCTTGCTTTTGGAAAAAGGCGAAGTGGAAATCAAGTTTGGAGAAAACCAGGCTTCTTTCGCGCTCAAGCCCGAAAGCGGCAAAGAAGAGCAAGGTTCCTCCGTGCTGCTCATCACGAAGTTGATTGAGGGAAACTATCCGAATTACCGGCAGGTGATACCCGGGGAAGCCACGGAACGCATTGCCCTCGGGCGAGAGGAACTTGTGCAGGCTCTGCGCCGGGCTGAGATAATGACCAGTGAAAAAGCCAATTCCGTGCGGCTTACCTTTGGAAAAAATCTGCTGGTCATTACAGCCAACTCCCCGGAAGTCGGGGAAGCTCGCGAAACGCTGGCTATTAATTACAAGGGCAAAGAATTGGCCATTGCCTTCAATCCCCGATACCTGATTGATCCGCTGAACGCGCTGGTGGAAGATGAAATTTATTTTGAGTTGATTGATGAATTGAGCCCCGGCGTGGTTAAGATCAACGGGCCATTCCTGTATGTAGTCATGCCGATGCGGCTCAACTAAAGCGGAGGAGCCGCCGGCGAAAATTTATTTTTTGCGGGTCAAGGAAAGACCGTTATTTTTTGTCAGGCAAAAAATAACGGTCTTTCCGGTTTTGGTGGTTAGTCCAAATAGCGGCCGACGCAGTACATAAATGCGAAAGGGAAGAAATTTTTAAATCGAATAATCTTCGGAGAAAACCCGAACATTTTTCAGTGCCACAAATACTTGTTCACCTGCCTTGGGTTGCAACAGCAGAAACTCTTCCTTGCTTAATTGCACGGTAAAGGAACCTCCGCCATCCAGGCGCTCCAATTCCAGGTTTGCCAGCGGGCCGGCGGCGTTACTGCGTAGCACCCGCGCCGGAAAGGTTTTTTGATCACCGGTCGCGCGCGTAATGCGAATATCATGGGGACGAACAAAGGCAACGGCATCAATGTCCAACTCGCCGGTTTTTTCAGAAAGGGCAAATTCGGTTTCACCAATAACGACGGAGCCATCCTTCACGCGGCCGCTGAATAAATTCACGTTGCCGAGGAAATCATAAACAAAAGGGGAAGCGGGGCGGTCATAAATTTCATCCGGGGTACCAATCTGCTCGATGCGCCCGGCCCGCAGAATGGCCACGCGGTCGGCCACTTCCAGCGCTTCTTCCTGATCGTGGGTTACAAACAGGGTGGTGATGTGAATTTCATCGTGCAACTGTCGCAGCCAGCGGCGCAATTCCTTGCGCACTTTGGCGTCCAAGGCTCCGAAAGGCTCATCCAATAGCAGAACCTTCGGTTCCACCGCCAGCGCGCGGGCAAGCGCCACCCGCTGGCGTTGGCCGCCGGAAAGCTGGGAAGGAAAGCGCGTGGCCAGGGGTTCCAACTGGATCAGTTGGAGCAATTTATCCACCCGCGACCGGATGGCGGTTTCCGGCGGACGGGTGGCTTTGGGCCGGACGCGGAGGCCGAAGGCAATGTTTTCAAATACGCTCAGGTGTCGGAACAAGGCATAGTGCTGAAAAGCAAAACCCGCCTTGCGCTCGCTGGCAGGAATCGAAGTGACATCCTCGCCATAAAATAATACCTGCGCCGCGCCAGGGTTATCCGGAAACTCCAATCCAGCGATGGTGCGGAGCAGCGTGGTCTTGCCGGAACCGGACGGGCCTAGCAGGGCAACCAGTTCGCCAGACTCCACCTTGAGACTGACGTTATCAAGGGCCATAAAGCGCCCGAACTTTTTAATGACATTTTTGACTTCAACACTCATGAAAAAACAGGTGGGTTACTAGCGATCGTCTCGGCTATGTCGAAGCGCGACCATGCCGGAAAAAATGGTGGACAGAGTAGGCATATCAACATGGAGGATTCCTTTCCTGGAGGCGGTTATGCTGGTATTCCACCCAGGTTTTCAATCCTAGCGTGAGCAGGGCAAGAAAGGCGAGCAGCGACGCTACGGCGAAGGCCCCCGTAAAATTGTAGTCGTCATACAGCGCCTCGATGTGGAGGGGCAGCGTGTTGGTCTGGCCGCGAATCTTTCCGCTGACCACGGAGACGGCCCCAAACTCACCCATCGCGCGGGCATTACATAAAATCACGCCATAGAGAAGACCCCACTTAATATTCGGCAGAGTGACGCGCCAAAAAGTTTGCCATCCGCTAGCACCGAGCACGCGCGCGGCCTCCTCTTCCTGGCGTCCATGCGACTGCATCAGCGGGATAAGCTCCCGGGCGACGAAAGGGAAGGTAACAAAGAGGGTTGCCAGAACGATGCCGGGCACGGCAAAAATGATCTTGAAGTCGTGGTCATTCAGCCAGTTAGCCAGCCAGGGTAAATAAGGATGATCCGCATTCATATAAAGTCCGAGCCAGCCCTGCGCCCCGAAAACGAGAACATAGATTAGACCCGAAATCACCGGCGAAATGGAGAAGGGAAGATCAATGAGCGTGAGTAGAATATTCTTCCCGCGAAAGTCAAATTTGGCGATCGCCCAAGCGGCCGCCACGCCGAAAACGCAATTTAATGGCACGGCAATTCCCGCCGCCAGGAGTGTCAATTGAATGGCTTTCCAGGCCAGCGGATCGCTGAGGGTTTTGCCATAAAATCCGATTCCCTTGGCGAACGCCTGCGTGAAAACAAACGCCAGCGGGAGCACGAGAAAAAGTGCCATAAATCCCAGAGCGGTGCCCAGCAGCACCCGGCGAACGAACGGCGGCTCACTGAGCGAGCGGCGTGGAACGGCGGGCGAGTGAGGATGAAACGAAATGACGGGCGTCATGCGAGGTTGGTCGTGTTGTAACGATTCGTCCACCATTGCAGCAAATTGATCACCAGCAGCAGCACAAACGAAACGACCAGCATCACGACGGCCAGGGCCGTGGCCCGGGCATAATCGAACATGTCCAGTTCTCCCATGATGAGGACAGGTGTGATCTGGGTTTTCATCGGGATGTTGCCGGCGATGAATATGACCGAGCCGTATTCGCCCAGCGCGCGGGCAAAGGCGAGCGCAAATCCGGTGAGCAGCGCGGGAGTGAGCATGGGCAAAATAACGCGCCAGAACACCTGCCAGCGATTGGCTCCCAGGCTGGCCGCCGCTTCTTCCAGTTCAGGATCCAGATCTTCCAGAATCGGTTGGACGGTGCGGACAATGAAAGGCAGGCCGATGAAGGTCAGAGCGATGAAAATGCCGAACTGGGAATTGGCCACGTGAATACCGAAAGGCACCAGCAGACGGCCAATCCAGCCATTCTGTCCATAGAGGGACGCGAGCGTGATCCCGGCCACGGCGGTGGGCAACGCGAAGGGGAGATCCACTAGGGCATCCACGATTTTTTTTCCAAAAAAATCATAACGCACCAGCACCCAGGTAACGATCAGACCGAAAAAGGCATTTACCAGCGCGGCCAAAAAAGAGGTGCCGAACGTCAGCCGATATGAGGCCAGAGCCATGGGCTGGGTGATGGTGTGCCAGAAATCCGTCCACGACAGCGTCGTGGTTTTCCAGAACACCGCCGACAGCGGAATCAGCACAATAAGGCCAAGGTAAAAAAGCGTGAAGCCGAGCGTCAAATGGAAGCCCGGCAACACGCTGTTTTTTCGAGAGCGAAACAGTTTTTTTGCCACAATGGATTAGCCCCGAAGCCTGCCAAATCAGGCACCGGTAAGCAAGCTGCTGACGTCATCCGAGTCGGTATTCACATCGGCGAATAGCCAGGTAGAAAGATAGCGCTCGCTGGACGAGGGAATGACGGCAACAATGGTTTTACCCTGGTTTTCCGGTCGCTTGGCTACCTGGAGCGCGGCCCAGACAATCGCGCCGCTGGATATACCGATCGGGATACCCTCCTGCGCATTGACCTGTTTGGATATCGGGCCGGAATCGTCTTCGTTCACTTGGATGATTTCATCCACAATTTTGGTGTTCAAATTGGCCGGGATGAAACCCGCGCCGATGCCCTGCAATTTGTGCGGTCCGGGCGTGCCGCCGGAAAGCACCGGCGATTTGATCGGTTCCACGGCAATGGCCTTGAACGACGGTTTCAATTTTTTGATGGTTTCGGCGACCCCGGTAATGGTGCCGCCGGTACCCACGCCGGCAACCACGAAGTCCACCTGGCCATCCGTGTCCCGCCAGATTTCCTCGGCCGTGGTGCGGCGATGAATCGCCGGATTCGAGGGGTTGGAAAATTGCTGCAGCACCACGCTGTTAGGAATCTGCTTGTTCAATTCCTCGGCCTTGGCAATCGCCCCTTTCATTCCTTTCGCGCCCTCGGTCAAAACCAGCTTGGCCCCGAGAATTTTCAGCAGCTTGCGGCGCTCGATGCTCATCGTTTCTGGCATCGTCAAAATCAGCTTCAAACCCTTGGCCGCCGCAACGAAAGCCAGCGCAATGCCGGTGTTGCCGCTGGTAGGCTCAATCAAAACCGTGTGCTGGTTGATGGCGCCGGATTTCAAGGCGTCTTCGATCATCGCCACCCCGATGCGGTCCTTGACGCTGGAGAGCGGGTTGAAAAATTCCAGCTTAAGCAGCACATCGGCGACCGCGCCGAATTGTTTTGCCGTGCGATGCAGCCGCACGAGCGGGGTGTTGCCGATGGTTTCGGTAATGTCGTTATAGATACGGCTCATATGTATTAGTTTGTAGTTTGTTTGTGTTTATTACAGGTTGGGAGCGAAAGCGATAAATTTCTGGTATTCCAACAAAATAGTTTGCAAGGCGGCGACAAAGGCCAGTTGCTTTAAATAAGCGGGGGGAGCGGCGGGAGTTTCCAAAATGATTTCAAAGGGGC
>CAISVF010000574.1 GCA_903888765.1 uncultured Verrucomicrobia subdivision 3 bacterium
AGTGAACGACGGTAGTCAGGCGCGCAGCGTCTTGGAGTGCGGCAGCCCTCTGCCGCTTTTGGACCGTGGCCTGGATTTCAACTTGCCAATCTCCAGCGGACGGTCGCAGGTCCACACCTTGCGGAGTTTCTCCCTGCTGCTCGGCTTCATCCTGCTTCATTCCTCCCTCTGCCTTCGGGCAACCGGGCAAGCCTACTCTGTGGACTGGTATAAAATCGCCGGCGGCGGCACCAGCACCAGCGGCACTTTCACCGTGAGCGGCACCATCGGCCAGCACGATGCCGGCGCGCCGATGGCGGGCGGAAAGTTCTCCGTGACCGGTGGTTTCTGGAGCTTGATCAATGTGGTTCAGATGACCGGGATGCCAAAACTCATCATCCAGCCAATTGGACCCAATAGCGTCAAAATCCTCTGGCCGGCCACGGGCAGTTACACCTTGCAGCAGAATGCCAATGTAGCGGTTCCCAGCGGTTGGGTGACGAGCGGCTATGCCATCACAAATGGTTTTGGCACCAATTTTTGCACCATCACCTCGCCCACCGGAAACCTGCTCTTCCGCCTGAAACAGTGATGGGGGCAGCTTCACACTGTTCTCAATTACCCATGGGCGCGGCGCGCGGCGTTTACGCCGCTTCACCATTCGCCATCCGTCAGGCCAATCGATCCATCTTTGGCGGTTTGGACGCTGAAGCGGCCTGAACGCCACGCTTCAAGAAACGTGTGAAAGATGCACCGGACAGTGATGAAATCCGGCAAACCCCGCCCACCAGAAGCGACTGATTTTATGTTCCAACCGGTCTTGGGGGATCGGGATTCAGGGACAGGCGGGCTGCGCCGGCATTAATCACTACGCTGGAAATCGCCAAAAATTTCTGGCGTGGCGGAGGGTTTTGTGTTAACTTTTCAGGGTCATAATTTGAGCCAGAATCCGGCGGCCAGTGGGCCTTCAGAATCAGTTCAAACTCGTTCTTTGACAGTGTGCTACGACCTCGTGGTGTTTTCAGGAACCGAAAACCCGGAATTTTTTATTTCGGTCATCTTTGGTCATCTCTCAAGAGCCAAATTCGAGGCACGCCACTTGAGGTTGGCCTGGTTTTTGTCATCCTATTGATCCTGTAGCGGAAGTCTATGAGCTTCAGGTTAAAATATAGAAAAAAGGTAATTTAGGCATGGCGCGAAGACAATTGACGCGCCAAAACACGCCAAAACACGCCATAATACGCCATAATACGCCATAATACGCCAAAAGCCGCCATTTATCGGGATAAAGACCACCTTTTATCGCATATCGACCTATTTGCTTCGCTCCAGAGGGTCAGCGATGGGATAAATCATAAAGTTTTGCGGTAGCGGTAAAAATCGGTAAAAATCGGTAAAGCTTCGCTTAAAACCTACCATTTTATAGGTGTTCTATCGTGGTAAATGAACTGTCATTTTTTGCAATAGAGATGCAGGCATATATCGGTTTTAAAAAACCAAGGATGCACACGGATGGAAATGGGATTCAGGTCGTTCCCCCATCAGTTGAAGCGGAGCCAATCTTCGAATGCCTTTATTATCCGTGTCAATCTGTGTCCATCCGTGGTTGAACTGCGGTTTCTAGGTTCACATCGCCGGCACAGGCCAGTCATCGGGCCAGTTCAATTTGCCCAGCGCCAACCGCGAGCGCCCCTGGGTCATGGCATCGTAATAATGATAGCTGAACCAGTCGGTGCCGTGGTCACGCAGAATGCCGATGTGACCTGGGCCGATATAGTGTCCGCTGCTTTGTAAGAACAGTGTGCCGCCTCCGCCGGCCAGATCGTTACCGTCACGATCCAGATACGGGCCAGTGATTTTCTCCGCACGACCGACACGGACCTGATAGGTGCTGTTGGTGCCTTTACAACATTCGCCCCAATTCACAAAGAGATAATAATATTTGCCGTGCTGCGTCAGGCAAGCCGCCTCGATGGAATTGTTCCACGCCAGATGTGCCGGCGGCGTCTGTCGGTCCAGGCGCAACCCACTCTCCGGATCCAGTTCGATCAGGAAGATTCCCTGCCAATAGGAGCCGAACGCCAGCCAGAGCCGCCCGTCGTGATCCTGCAAAACGCTGGGATCAATCGTGTTATACGCGTCGCCTTTGGCCGAAGAAATGACCACGCCAACATCAGTCCACAAAAAATTGGTCATCGTTTGATCCAACCTCGGACTCGTTGTGAGACCGATGGCCGAAACCTGTTTTCCAAAGGTTGACACTGAATAATATAAAAAATATTTCCCATGCACCTGCACCACATCGGGTGCCCAGATATGGCCCCGGAAATCCGGGATCTGCTTTAGTGTCCACGCCGGCGGTTTTGCAAAGACCGTGCCTGCGCCTTCCCAGTGCACTAAATCAGCAGAAGTTCTCACGGGGATGCCCGCCCCGGTGCCAAAAACATAATACCGCTGCCCGTCCGACAGGATCGTTGAGGGGTCGTGAATAAAGGTCAATCCCTGCAAATTCAGCGGCGAAAAATTTTCAACCGCCCCGGCTGCTTCCAGCGCTTGAGATACGATGATTCCGCACAACAGTGAGTATAATACTGACTTCATGATTCAATCCTGCTTCCGGTTTTCCGGCCTGAGTTGCAGCGTCATCCATTCCGGATTGCTCAGTTCCCAAACGCCTTTCAAAATGCGGCAGAAAGTCAACACGAGTTGCCCCGAGTTTTGCCTGCTCAACTCCGGGTGCAGAAAGGTGCAATACACCAACTCCGTTTGTTTTCCCGGTATTTCAGGAATAGCGACACGCCTAAGCAACTGCCATGGTCCGCCCGGCTGAGAGGATGTACGCAATTGGATTTCGTGAGGATGCGAAAAATCCGAAGAAGTCGCCATCACATAGGACTTCATGGCAGACACCCAGGCGATAGACACTTGCCCGTAGGCTTCCCGTAAAATGACTGTCGCCCTCGCGCGATTGGTATCCCAGGCCTGGCCAGTGAAAAATTGGTATTCCGCCGGTTGCTCAATGTGGTTCACTCCGACCCGTGCCAGCACGAGTCCTTTGGGCTGGTCACTGATTTCGTAGAGATACAGCCATTCACCTTCGCGTAAAACCTGAATCGGGCTTATTGGAAAATGACAATTACCATCCGGTCGCAGCCGGGTGAATGCTTGCATGGGTCCGCCTGCCACTGCCAATCCGGCACCAACCCCGTGAAAATTCCACGGCCCCGGCGCATCGGTTGTCGCCACCATCGCGTAAAACAAATAAATCTTGCGGCCGACGCTAACACCATCCAAGTGCCAAAGTCGCAGATGCTTGGGATCTTCTTCCGGAAAAAGCGTCAACGGACTTCGCGCCCGCCCATCTGCCCCCGTCAAATAACTAAGCGCCGGCGGCAACGAATGATTTTCGGCCGGCAGCCAGGCGAGCGTTGCCGAAACGGAGCCGGCGAGGTGTTTATTGGTGGGGCCTGTGCCGGCCGCCGCCTGACCGAAAAAAGTATCGCCGAAGGTCCATAGCGTCCCACCGGGCACGGCGAAAGACTGACCGCCATCTTGAAAAAATATCTGGGCGCGGCGCTGGCCCTCCTGCCAAATCGGCCCACCAAAGTGAACCGATGAAGTTTCCGGCGGGATGCTGGAGCAGCCAGTCAGCTGAGATATCCATGCCAATAGAAAAAGTTTTTTCATTGAATGAACACCCCCATCAGAGTTCGGCCGAGCGCTAAGTCAAGCTCTCGGATACCCGTTCGATTTTGACGGCCCGACCACTGGCATTATCTATTTCGATGATGGCTCCATGGAGTTTGATGTCATTGCGAGCCACCTCGAATCGCTGCGGCATGGCGGTGCGAAACCGCTGCAGCACCGGATGAATTTCCCGGCCCAGCACGCTTTCGTGCGGCCCCGTAAAACCGGCATCCGTCAGATACGCCGTGCCGCCGGGAAAAATCTGTTCGTCGGCGGTTTGCACGTGGGTATGCGTACCGATCACGGCACTGACTTGTCCGTCCAGCATCCGCGCAAAGGCGATTTTTTCCGAGGTTGCCTCGGCGTGAAAATCCACAAAAATTATATTCGTATGCTGGCGCAGCCATTTGGCTTCTTCCAAAGCAAGCGTGAAAGGATTGTCCAGCGGCGGCTGCATGAAGGTTCGGCCTTGAGCATTCATTACCGCAATGGGCGGGAGATCGCGGATCTTCAGCACGGTGCTGCCGTGCCCGGGGGTACCTGAGGGATAATTCAGCGGCCGCAGAAACCGCGGCTCATTTTGCAAGAGTTCGATGACTTCCTTTTGATCCCATAAATGATCTCCGGCAGTAATGGCATGCACGCCGAATTCAAACAACTCCGCGGCAATGTCGGGGGTGATGCCATTGCCGCCGGCGGAATTCTCGCCGTTGGCGATGACGACATCCAAGCGGTGCTTTTGGCTCAGGCCGGGGAGAAGCTCCCGCACGGCCCGCCGTCCGGGCGACCCGACAATGTCGCCAATGAAGAGTAGTTTCACTGGAAAAATCTAACGGCGAATGCCCCGAAAGACACGAAAGAAAACCGCCTTTCCATTTCGTTTTGGAAAGGCGGCAGGAAACGGCGGGAAGAAATATCAGGCTTGGCCGCCAAAGCTCGCGAAATCGTCAGCATCTAGAATATCAAACCACGTCGCAATATCGGTGCGCAGCGGCGCGACCGCTTTGTGCAGGACATTGAAGTACTCGCGCGCATCCAGATTATCCGGCGAGCGCTGTTCCTGCCACGTGGACCAGGCGGAGATTTCCGGACCAGTGCGGGCATGTTTGGCGTGGGCATTGATCCAAGCCAGCACATTGGTGTCGCTCTGGGACAGCACCGACTTGATTTCCTCCGCGTCAATGCGAACGAATTCTAAAAACCGCTGGTCAAGCGGGCAGTTGTAATGATATTCGCCTTGCTTGCCGGCCAGCAAGGCGCGGCCCTTGTCCAACATGCGCGGCAGGATGACATAGCCGCCAAGCCGGACACGCGGGCTGCGCGGGGGGAATTGAGTGAGATCAGGAGTGTGGAGTGACATATTTTTGATTTTTTAATTGGTTGTTTGGCTGCCAACGGCAGCGGGTTACAGATTGCCTTGAAAATGCCGAATTGCAAGTGGGGCAAAAAAAATTTATTTTGTCGGGGTGAAACACTCTGGCAAAGCTGCGCTCGCGGCCTTAAAACTCATCGGTCTATCCGGCACCGCCGTGCTGGTGCTGCTGGCGGTGGCGTTCCTGGGCAAAATCATCGGAACTTTTGTGCTGGGGTTGGCCGGAGTGCTGCTGAGTCTTTGGGTACTGTTCACGATTTTCACCTTTTACTTTTTTCGCGATCCGGAACCGGCTGTGCCCACCGGGTCCAATCTGGTCGTTGCCCCCGGCCACGGCAAAGTGGACACCATTGATGCAACCTCCGAACCGGAATTCATGGGCGGCGATTGTCAGCGCATCTCCATTTTTTTGTCGGTTTTTGACGTGCATGTGCAGAACGCCCCGGTAACCGGGCGCATCGCCTTTTTTAAACATTCGCCAGGGCAGTATTTGAATGCCATGCGGGCCGACTGTTCTTTGTTTAACGAAAATGTGCTGGTTGGCATCGAGTCCGTGGAGCCGCGCGGACAGAAAATCGGCCTGCGCCTGATCGCCGGACTCATTGCCCGCCGCATCGTACCTTTCATTGCCCAGAACGATGCCGTCCAGCGCGGCGAGCGGATTGGTCTCATTCAGTTCGGTTCCCGCGTGGATGTTTATCTCCCGAAAAGCGCCAAGTTGAAAGTGCAGCTTGGCGACCGCGTCGTCGGCGGACAGACAGTGCTGGCTTCTTTTGATTAAATCCCATGGCGGAAACCTCCCCCAAACTTAAGTCGCCAGCCGAGGGCGAAAAGCTGAAAATTTATTTTCTGCCGAATCTGCTGACGGCGGGAAATCTTTTTTGTGGGTTTGTGGCCTTGACCCAGATCGTGGAAGCTAACCTCACGCCAAATGCGGAAGGACAAGTCAACTGGATGCCGATCAAATTCGCGCTCGCCTGCATTTTGCTCGCCTGCATCTTCGATCTCTTCGACGGCCGCGTGGCGCGAATGGGCGGACACGAAAGCCCCTTTGGCCGCGAGTTTGATTCTTTGGCGGATCTCATTTCCTTCGGGGCCGCGCCAGCTTTTCTGGTGCACCGCGTGGTGCTGCGCCAGGTGCTGCCGGAGGATTATACGGAACTCGGATGGTTTATTGCCTCAATTTATCTTATTTGCGGAGCCTTCCGACTGGCACGCTTCAATTGTCTTTCGGCGATGAACCTGCCCGGTGCGGGCAAAGACTTTCTCGGCTTCCCGATCCCCTCTGCGGCTGGACTGGTGGCGTCCCTGACGCTTTTCATCATCAAGCTGAATGAAAAGGAAAAAGATCTGGGACGCTGGGGCTGGTTGTTGCCAGTAGTGCTGCTGTTTTTGTCCGCCATGATGGTGAGCGAAGTGCGGTATCCCAGTTTCAAATCCCTGGGCTTGCGCTCCAGCACGACGTTTTTGAAAGTGATTGTGGCGGCGCTGTTTTTTGGCAGCCTGCTTATTTTGCGCGAAAGGATTTTGTATTACGTCCTGCCGCTATTCTTCACCGCTTATTTGCTTTATGGGTTTGTCCGGCCACGCCTTTCGCGAGCCTGGCGGCGGGAGATCGAGGAAGACGAGGACGAGGCAGAGACCGGAAGCTGACATGGCTGATTCGCATCCTATTTTGTTTGCCGCTCTCGCCGGCTTTTTTTCCGGCAACGCTTTCTGCTGGCTGCCCGGCCCCATCAATCTCACCATTCTCAATGAAGGGGCGCGGCGCGGATTTCGCTGGGCTTTTCTCATCGGGTTGGGGGCAGCCAGCATGGATGTGATTTATTGCTCGGTGTCGTTCACCGGCTTCTCCCATTTTTTCCAGCATCCAATGGTCAAGGCGGCCATGCAGGTGGCAAGTTTTGTTTTTCTGTTATTTTTAGGATTTAAATTTTTATTGGCATCCACCGTCAAAACTCCTACCCGGCTGGATGTCGCCGCGGATAAGCTGGAGGCGAAAATTGAACAAAAAATTCATTCTCATTCCGCCTTTGCCACGGGGTTTTTACGCGTGGCGGCCAATCTGGGGGTGTTTGGCGCCTGGCTGGTGCTGGCTGCTACGCTTCTGGCGCATGACTGGGTGGATGACACCCTCGCCGCCAAAGCCGGATGTGTCGCGGGCGTGTTCACCGGCACAGTGCTGTGGTTTTTGATTTTGAGCTTTGTGGTTTCGCGTGGTCACGGCAGATTCAGCGAGAAAACCCTGCTGCGCTTGCAACATGTGTCCGGACTGTGTCTGATCACCGCCGCCATCATTGAAGGAGTCCAGATCGCCTGGCACCTCGCGCAACACAAAATTTAATTTATGCTTAAAGCTGGAATCGTCGGATTGCCCAACGTGGGCAAATCAACCTTATTCAACGCCGTCACCCGCACCCGCAAGGCGGAGGCGGCTAATTATCCGTTTTGCACCATTGACCCCAACGTTGGAATCGTAACCGTGCCGGATGAGCGGCTTTATGTTCTGCAAAAGATCGCCAAAACCGGCGTGGTGATTCCCGCCGCAATTGAGTTTGTGGATATAGCCGGCCTGGTCAAAGGCGCCTCCCAGGGCGAAGGTCTTGGCAATAAATTTTTAACGCATATTCGCGAGGTGGACGCCATTGTTCAGGTGGTTCGCTGTTTCGAAGACCCAGATATTCATCATGTTGCCGGTTCGGTGGACCCGGTGCGCGATATTGAGACCATCACCACTGAACTCGTCCTTTCCGACCTGGAAGCAGTCCAGAAACGTCTCGGC
>CAISVF010000575.1 GCA_903888765.1 uncultured Verrucomicrobia subdivision 3 bacterium
CGCCGGCGCCGATGAGTTTGCCGCCCAAGGCTCCATTCGCCAGCGCTAAATCGTACCACTCATTGATTTTCGGATTGCTCATACCGCCGCTGCGCTGTTTTTTGCGCTGCCAGTGAACGTCCATCAAGCGCGCAAACTCATGCAGATTACCGGTTTCCAGCGCCACCTTGCTTTGCAGCCCCAGTTCTTTCACAAAATGCAGGTTTTCGATCATGGATTTATCGTCCGATTTTGATTTGGTATCCTGCTCTTTCAAAATTGCGGAAGCACTGCGGGAATAGCCGGTGAAGAACAGCAGCAAATTATCTTCCAGATTGTCGCGGGTTTCCTCCGAAGCCTTCAAGGGCCAGGCCTCGACTTTTCCTCCTGGTAAAAAATTGAAGCAGGTCAATCCGCCGTAGGCGGCGATGTATTGATCCTGTTTGCCGATGGGTTCTTTCAGCCGGTTTAACTCGATATCACAGGCCTGTTCCGCGAGTTCTGCGGGATGAACCAGATTCCGTTTGTGCGCGTGCAGCGCCTTGAGCAGGGCAGTCGTGAAACTGCCGGAAGATCCCAGGCCGGTGCCGGAGGGAATATCCGCCATCGAAGTTAATTCCAGCGAATGGCCCTTCATTTCCAGCGCGGCAAAGGCCTCGCGAATGATCGGGTGTTTCAGTTGCGCCGCCTCTGGCACCCGCTCCAGTTCCGAATACTTGACGATCAAATCCGGCACAAAGGTCTCGTGCAAGGTGATGTACACATAACGGTCAATGGCTGCCGCGATGAGAAAACCGCCAAATTTTTCGTAATAGGACGGCAAATCGGTGCCGCCGCCGCCAAGACTGATCCGTAAGGGGGAACGCGCGATAATCATATTTATTTTTGGGCGTAAATTTTTTCAACGACCGCCAGGGCGGCGGTGGCCTCCCGCAAGCCCGGCACCGGGGTACGCTTTAATTGAATATCAGCAAAAAATTCTGCCATCTCAATTTTCCACGACTCATCCCCGCGCGGAAATTCGTAAATGGTGGTGTCCGGCGGTCCCATCTGCGGCAGCATCTGGTAATGAGTCAAGCGCTCGATGCCATAGCTCCCGCCGAGCCCTTCCCAATGTAATTTGGCATCGCGCCCGTAAATTTCCAGGCTGAAGAGATTCTTCCATTCGCTGCAACTGACGTGCAGCCAGGCGGTATTGCCGGCGGCGTTGCGCAGGCTCAAAAAGGCGTTGTCATCCACCGGCATTTTCCAGAAATAAGTCGCAGCGTGTCCTTCCACGGTCGTGAATTCACCGAGGAAAATGCCCGCCAGATCGATCAGGTGGACTCCCTGATCAATCAATTCACCACCGCCGGAAAGTTTGGCATCGGCACGCCATTCTTTTTCGTAGCCAAGGCGGCCACCCTGACCGTAACGCCCGCGCAAAAACATGATCGGGCCCAGAGCGCCGCTACGGAAAATCTCCAGCGCTTTCAAGCACGCGGGATGGTAGCGATGGTTGTAGCCCACGCGAACCAGCGCCCCGCTTTTGCGGGCCGCAGTTTCCAGCTCTTGCAATTCGGCTATGCGGATGCCCGCCGGTTTTTCCACGAGTACATGCTTGCCGTTTTTCACCGCCGCGAGCGCAATCGGTGCCAGGGCCGCATTAATCGTGGCAATCATTACCACGTCCACGTCCGGCGCACTGACAGCTTCCGGGAAAGACGCTGTGGCCCGGCAGCCGGGGCTTTGCGCCGCCAGTTTGCTTGCCCGCGCGAGTTGGGTATCGCAGGCCACTGTAACGCTGCCAGGGGGCAGGAGATTCAACCGTTTCTGGCCGATCAGGCCACATCCAACCAGGGCAATACGTAAATTCATGGTAATTTAATTCCAGCGTTTGCCGCGATCTTCGGGCACGATCCGGCGCAGACAATAAATATCAGACTTGGCCAGTTCTTCGCGGTGGATTTGTAAGTTTTTCCAAGGATCCCATTGCGCGCTAATAAGCTTGCCGGTGATGCCATTGCTCTCCGCGCTGGCCAGATAAACTGCCAGGCTGGCCCCAAGGTCCAATGGCACCGCCCCTTTTTCTTTCCAGCCTTTGTTTTTTTCGAAAAAGGCCGCGCCAACCTTTTCCGGTCCGGCGGCCAGCACTTCATCCACCAGCCGGGTGGCGAGAGCGCCAGGGGCGATGGCATTCACATCCACCTGAAAGCTCTTCAGCTCCTCCGCCAGTGTTTCCATCAGGCGAACGACGGCCGCCTTGGAGGCGGCATAGGCACTGATATTCGGCAGCGGGTTGGTGGCACCGCCGCCGCTCAAGACCACAATTTTTCCCCGGCCGTTTTTTTTGAAATGAGGAATCACGGCCCGGCTCGGCAGCAACACGCCAAATAAATTGATGTCCAACGCCCGGCGCCATTCCTCCAGCGGCACCGATTCCGTCGGCCCCATCGGCCCGTAAACTCCGGCATTCAGCACGAGCGCATCCAGCTTGCCAAGTTCCTGCAGGGCAAAAACAACGAGTTCGTTGACGCCGCTCTCGCTGGCGACATCACAGGTTTTGGCAAAAATCTTCCGGGCCGGATATTGAATCGCCAGTTCGTCGCGGGTGGCGAACAATTCTTTTTCGCTACGCGCGCAGAGGACCACGTTGGCACCTTCGCGGAGAAAATGCTCCGCAATCGTTTTGCCAAGCCCCTGGCTGCCTCCGGTGATCAGTGCGTTGAGATTATTCAGTTTCATGTCAGGCTCGACCGACGGAAAGATGTTCCACCCCGGGGACCGATTTCAATTCCTTTTCCAGAAAGCGGTTGGCATCAACAAATATAGGATGGCGCATTTGCGGGATGACTTTTCCCCAATCAGCCTGCCGGAACTCCGGCCATTCGGTGCATACCACCGCGGCTTCTGCTGCCGTGAGGGCCGTCTCCAATTTTCCGGCCAGCGCGATGGCTTGAAGATCTTGCGGCAGGTTTTTTACCGCCGGATCAAAAGCCGTCACTTTGGCTCCGGCGGCCAGCAATTGGCGGCACAGTTCAACGGCCGCACTCCGCCGCAGCGTGTCGGTGTTCGGGGTGTAGGTTAGACCAAGCACGGAAATGTTCTTGTCGCGCAAATCGCCCAGGCGGGATTGCAGCCGGCTCAAGGCCCACCCCCGATGGAGATCATTGCTTTGCTTGATCGCGGGGATAACCGAGATTTGCTCGCCCTTGGCAGCGGCTAACTTGGAAAGCGTGACGACATCCCGGGCCAGTGTGCCGCCCGCAAACGGGCCGCCCGGACCAAGATAGGCTTTGGCACCAATGCGCGCCTCGCTTTTCAGGCCCAGGGAAACTTCTTTGGCATCCGCACCGGAGTGTTCGCAGAGGCGTGCCACTTCATTGATGAAGGTGATGGAAAGGGCCAGAAAGGAATTCAGCGCATGTTTGACCATCTCCGCCGATTCCGTGCGCATGAAAATTGTCTGGGCCGCGAATGGTCGAAAGAGCTCTACCAACAACGTTTTCTTAGCCTCGGTTCGGGTCCCTACGATTGCCCGCTCGGCTTTTTCAAAGGCTTCAATCGCTTTGCCCAGCCGGAGGTTTTCCGGTGAGCAGGCAAAGTGAAAACCGGGGAATTCCTGTTCCAGCCGGGCGCAAGTGCCGACGGGCAACTGGGCCGAAATCAAAACCAATGCTCCCGCAGGCAGATAAACCAGGGCGCGCCGAAGCTGCGCCAGCACAGTCTCGACGTCCGATTCATCGTCCTCATTAACTGGGGTGTCAAGGGTGAGCCAGAGCACATCCGCTTGGGCACAGGCAAGTTCTGGATTGGTGGTGAAGGCCAGTTTTCGGGAAGCGAGACCGGCGGTCAGTAGGTCATTCAAGCCAGGCTCCAGCAGGGGTGCCTGGCCCTGATTCAAACGGGCGATATTGGCCGCATCAAAATCCAAGCCAATCACCGGGAAGTGCCGGGCGCAGCAAGCCGCCGTGACGCTGCCCAGATGCCATAAACCGAGAACCGTGACGTTCATGTTAATTATTTGTGGCTGCGCGTTTCGTAAACCCACTGGTTTTGCTGAAGCCATTCCAGCGTGCGATGAATGCCTTGTTCAATCGTTAGCTCTGGCTTCCAGCCGGTGGAACGGATTTTTTTGGTTTCCAGGAAAATGAACGGATTATCTCCCACCCAGCCCCGGCTGCCGCCGCTGTATTCTAATTTGGGTTGCAGCCCCAGAACTCCGCACAGATAACCGATCGAATTATTTACCTGCACATATTCTGCGGTGCCCAGATTGTAAATCTCCACGCCGTGCCGGGCCGCTTTGGCGGTGCCCAGTTCCATCACGTGCAGCATGGCGTTGACGCAATCTTGAACGTACAGATAGCTTTTTCGTTGGGATCCGTCCCCGAGCACCTTCAGTCGATCGGGGTGCTCCAACAACTGCTTATAAAAGTCAAAAACATGACCGTGCGTGTAGCGTTCGCCCAGGATGGAAACAAACCGGAAAATATAACCTTCAAATTTAAACCCCTCGCAATAGGAGGAAATCATGCCTTCACCGGAAATTTTGGAAGCGGCGTAAAGCGAGGTCTGAATCGGAAACGGCGCATCTTCCGGCGTAGGAATCAGGGCCGCTTCACCATATACGCTGCCGGTGGAACTGAAGGCAATCCGCTTAATCTCGTTGGCGCGCATGGCTTCCAGCACATTAAACGTAGCCACCGTGTTTTGCTGCAAATCCTTGGAGGGATGCTCCAACCCAAAACGAACGTCGGCGTTCGCCGCCAGGTGAAATACGGTGTCGCAGCTGGCCATGGCTTTAGTCAGCGCCGGCAAATCCAGGTTGTCGCCTTCCACCAGCGTGAATCGCCCGTTCGTCAGGGCACCCTCGATGAATTTACGTTGGCCCGTGGAAAAATTATCCCAACCCACCACGGTTTTGCCGTTCGCAAGCAAGCGGTCAACCAGATTGCTCCCGATAAAACCAGCCGCGCCAGTAATGAAAATTTTATCCATGTTTAAAAGTTAATTGTATCAAGTTCCGGATAACATCGCCAGCCTTTTGCAGTCGCCGTGATGCCGTTCGCAAGTTTTTTTCTATTTTAAGCAGGGGAATCGGTCGGGGAGGTTCGCTCCTTCAGCCAAGCCCGGGTAACTGGCTGGTAGAAGGTACATTCCACACAGGTGGCAGGCCGGTTTCCAGTGTAAAACCCCTTGATTTTTTCCCACGCCGCCGGACTTTTTGAAATATCCATCAGCGAACTCTCATGCAGGTTACCTGCAACCAGATCATCGTTGTCATTTTGGGTCAGGCGACATCCGCAAAGCCTTACACGCCCATCGTGGCGTACCGCAAAATTGAACAGGTTTTTACAAGGTATGTTTAGCATCGGTGGCAGCGTGCGCATTCGCATATTGCCGCTAAGGTCTTCGGGTTTGATGGTGCCACCCCAGTTGTCAAAGTCCACGGTGTAATTGACACGCACTCGCGCGGATAAAAACGGCTGGATGTTTTTTTTGAAATCCGGCGAGCGGATGATTTCACTGGGTTTTTCGTGATTGCGAAAGCGAACAACGATCCGCGCGGGTTCGCCTCGGGATCGGTTATACGCCATCAAGTTGCGGATACCGGACATAGCCGCTTCATAATGATTCACTCCGTAGATCTTTTCGTAGGCCTCTTTGCTGGCGCCCTGGGTGCTGATGAAGACAGCGGCAACGCCCAGATCAATTAATTTTTTATAAGTGTCGTTTTTATTGATGAGGATGGCATTGGTGGTTAGATAGACATCCTTGAGTCCGGCTTGGTTTACTGCGTAATCCAATTTTTCCAAAAGGCCCGGATCTACGAGTGGATCGCCTACCACCGGCGTGAGGTCCAGGCTTTGTCCGCCCAGCGCAGACCATTCATCAACCGCTTTTTTGAAAGTTGCCAGCGGCATCACGCCGGTTTCCAGCGTCTTGTTGGCAACCACCTTGGGATACGCACAAAAGGTGCACTTGGCATTGCAAATATTCGTCACTCCCGTTACCAGATACGCCTCCCGGCTAAGTTGGCGATGGGCAAAAAGTTCCTCCGGCGTGACGGGCTGCCGGGAAAACCGTTTGTACTGACGAATGCGAATAAAGTTCTGCAAGTAAAAGGCTAGCGAATAGACGGTGTCGGCCACCAATCCATTGGTGTGGACAAAATGATAGATGCGCCAGCCGATTTTTTTCGCAATTTGCTTCATGGAATTTGACTACGGCTGAGGAATCTACTGTCTTTGGTGGCTGGCGTCAATTTGAGGTTAATTACTTTATCAAAACATGACTGCTGAAGATGAGGATGATCGGATTTTTTCTGTCAGTGAAAGAAATTGGTTCGGTTTATGCCGACAAGACCTGCTGAAGCTTCTTCAAGGCGGTGGGCGGAATGTTCAATTCGCTGTGAGCGTGTCCCGAAATGGTTGGGCTGGCTCGCTAGCTTTAAAAGGTTATATGCACCCCGGGTGGTTCAAAACCGGAGCCATTGCATATTGGATTGCCAACGAGCTTCGAAAGCCCGGTTTTTTGGCTGGCAACTTCCATTTGGGTGACAGCGCGCTCCTGTGCCTGTATTTTGGCCAGAGAAATTCCGCAAGTGTCGGTCGAGGAGCAAGTGAAATCGAATTTCCATGGTGGACGGTGTGGTTGCGTAATGACTTGATGGCTATTCTGTGTGGATGCGGTTAGCAGTTGATTTTCCGCGGCAATGGTCTTTAATATCTGCATTGATTTTTTAAATGAATATTCACGAATATCAGGCCAAACATTTGCTCGCTAAATTCGGCGTTGCGGTCCCCTTCGAAATCCCTGCCAGATCGCTCAATGAAGTGCGACCGGCAGCTGAGAAAATTGCCGCCAGTGGTAGTTCCAAGGTGGTTGTAAAATCTCAGATTCATGCCGGCGGCCGAGGCAAAGGCATGTTCAAGACCGGATTCCAAGGCGGTGTGAAAGTTGCTGGCTCCGTGGATGAAGCCGTGGGCTTCGCGGAAAAGATGCTGGGCAACGTACTGATCACCAAGCAGACCGGCGCGGAAGGGCGCCAGGTGCAAACCTTGCTGCTGGCCGCAGGCGCGAAAATTAAAAAGGAATTTTATCTCGCCGTGCTGCTCAACCGGGAGACCTCCCGTCCGCTCATCATGGCCAGCACTGAAGGCGGTATGGACATCGAAGAGGTGGCGGAGAAGCATCCGGAAAAAATTTTCAAAGAGACGATCGATCCTGCGGTTGGCATCATGCCGTATCAGGCCCGCAAAATCGCCGCTGCTCTCGGCCTCAAAGGGGAATTATTCAACGCCGGCGTGAAACTCGTGACCGGGGTGTATAACACCTGGTGGGAGTGCGATGCTTCCATGGTGGAACTGAACCCGCTCGCGGTGGTTGAATTGGCTGACGGCAAGGAAACTGTCATGGCATTGGATGCGAAGATTTCCTTGGACGACAACGCGCTATATCGGCACAAGGACATTCTGGAAATGCGCGACTTGAATGAAGAAGCGCCGCTGGAGATTGAAGCGAGCAAGTTCAATCTCAATTACATCAAGCTTGATGGCAGCATCGCCTGCCTGGTGAACGGCGCAGGGCTCGCGATGGCAACCATGGACATCATCCAACATTGCGGCAGCAATCCGGCAAACTTTTTGGATGTGGGCGGCGGAGCTAGCAAGGAGCAGGTCACGGCGGCGTTCAAGATCATTTTGAGCGACCCCAATGTGAAGGGGATTTTGGTGAATATTTTCGGCGGCATTATGGATTGTAATGTAATCGCCACCGGTATAGTGGCAGCCGTGAAGGAAACGGGCCTCAAACTGCCGCTGGTCGTTCGTCTGGAAGGCAATAATGTTCTGGCCGGCAAAAAAACGCTGGCGGAGTCCGGTGTGGCGATCATCACCGGCGATTCCATGGCCGATGCTGCGCAGAAAGTGGTACAAGCCGTTGGCAAATAAACAGCTCTAAAAATTCGCAAGAAAATACTTCTCATGTCCATTCTCGTTAAACCCAATACCAAGGTTCTCATTCAAGGCATTACCGGCAGTTTCGGCGCCCGTCATGCTCAGCTCTCGATTGATTACGGCACCTCCGTGGTCGCTGGCGTGACGCCGGGCAAAGGCGGCCAGTTTTTTGAGCACGGCGGCGTTAAAGTGCCGATTTTCGATACCGTGGCCGATGCGGTAAAGCAGACCGGCGCGACCGCCAGCGCCGTTTTTGTGCCGCCGCCTTTCGCGGCCGATGCCATTTTGGAAGGCGCGGATGCCGGACTTGATCTGGTCGTGGCTATTACCGAAGGCATTCCGGTTCGCGACATGGTGCGCGTTAAGCGCGCGTTGCAAGGGAATACTAAGACGCGTCTCATCGGGCCGAATTGTCCTGGCATTGTCACTCCCGGCGAAGGCAAGGATTCGCATGGCGGCTGCCGCATTGGCATTGCCCCTGGTTATATTCATAAAAAGGGAAATATCGGCGTGGTCTCGCGCAGTGGCACATTGACCTATGAAGCCGTCTGGCAATTAACCTCGCGCGGCGTGGGGCAATCTACCTGCGTGGGTATTGGGGGCGACCCGGTGAATGGAACCTCCCATTTGGATGTCATCAAGCTGTTCAATGAAGATCCGGAAACCACCGGCATCATTATGATTGGCGAAATTGGCGGAAGCGCGGAGGAAGCGGCCGCTGAGTGGATCAAGAAAAATTGTAAAAAACCGGTGGCTGGATTTATTGCGGGTGCCACTGCACCGCCAGGACGTCGCATGGGGCATGCCGGGGCGATTGTCAGCGGGGGCAAAGGCACGGCGGCTGCCAAGATCGCGGCCTTCAAGGACGCAGGCATTGGCGTGGCCGTAACCCCTAGCGAAATGGCCGATGTGCTCCTGAAAATGATGTGATAGCTGTGGGCAAATGACGAATTGCGAATTGTGAATGGTTCGTCATTCTCAATTTGCGATTGGTTTTTTGCATGGCCTATTTTGATTTCATTCTGAATCTCGCCGGTTTGCTCCTGTGGCTCAACTGGCGTTCGATTCGTTTCGACCCGCTGACGAAGCGGACCCCAGCCACGCTCATGGGGACGCTTCGGCCGGCCACGCCCGGTAAAATCCAGCGCTGGTATTTGCTGCTGTTTCTGTTCGCTATGTTGGGTTTGCGTGCGGTTGCCTATCGCTGGGTGGTGCCCTTCTGGGTGGCAAGGTTGGATGTGGGAGTTGTTACTCGACCGTTCCGCAGCGACCAGTTCATGGGGATGGTGCTGTTTTCTTTCGCCAGCTTTGGCTGGGTGCTGCTTTCGTTTTACATTGTCCTGCTGCTGCTCTCCTTGTTAAGGGGGCCCGATCCGATACACCGCTTGGTGCGTATTCCCCTAGGCAGGCTGGATGGCTGGTCACCCTGGATCAAATTATTGCTGCCGTTTATTGGAGCGGCTACCAACTGGTGGCTGGCTGATTGGGCTTTTAGCAATCTGCCGCCACCGCTCCACGACTCCCTGGCCAAGCACTTTCAGTCCGGTTTGCTCATCGGGTTGCAAAGTTACCTCGTTTGGAAATTCCCGCTGGGTGCCTTGCTCTCGCTGCACTTGTTGAACAGCTATATTTACTTCGGAAAACATCCATTCTGGAATTACGTGAACCAGACGGCGCGGACGATATTACGGCCCCTGAGTCCGTTTTCGTTGCGGGTGGGACCGGTAGATTTTGCCCCGGTGGTGGGAGTTTTCCTCGTTTTTTTCGCTGCCGAAGAAGCGCAGCAAGGCTTGCAATTACTGCATGCAATCCTGCTGCATTATCAAAAATAAAATGACCGGCTGGAGATATCCAGCCGGTCTGAGGGAGAGTCGTAAAATTATTTCCGTTGCTCCACCGGAACGTAGGAATTGACCGTTTTGCCGGTATAAATCTGGCGCGGGCGATAGATGCGGCTCTTGGGTTCCTCCATGATTTCCTTGTAATTGGCGATCCAGCCGGGCATCCGTCCGATGGCAAAAATAACCGTGAACATTTCCATCGGAATCCCAATGGCGCGCATGATGATGCCGCTGTAGAAATCCACGTTCGGATACAACTTGCGCTCCACAAAATAAGAGTCCTTCAGCGCTGCCTCTTCCAGTTTTTTGGCGATGTCGAGCAGCGGGTCATTAATGTTTAGTTTCGCCAGGACATCGTCGCACGCCTCCTTGATAATGGTGGCACGTGGATCGTGGTTTTTATAAACGCGATGGCCGAAGCCCATAAGCTTCTTGCCGCTGTTTTTATCCTTCGCGGCGGTGATGAATTTTGAACCGTCGTCGCCGGATTGGTGGATCTCGCTAAGCATTTCCAGCACCGACTGATTGGCTCCGCCATGGAGGGGGCCCCAGAGGGCGCAAACGCCCGCCGCGCAACTGGCAAACAAATTGGCCTGGCTCGAGGCCACCATGCGAACCGTCGAGGTGGAGCAATTCTGCTCATGGTCCGCATGCAACAGGAAAATCAAATCCAGAGCCTTCACCACTTCGGGCTTGAGTTCGAAATCCTCATACGGCATGGAGAACATCATGTGCAGAAAATTGGCTGTGTATTTGTAATTCTGCTTGGGATAAATCAGCGGCAACCCTTTGGACTTGCGGTAGGAATAGGCGGCAATGGTGCGCACTTGGGAGATCAGCCGGGCCACGTAAATGTCAAACTGCTTGTTCTTGCCCCACTGCCAGCGCATCAAGTCCTCGTCGAAGCAGCTCGAAGCATTGATCATGGCGGACAGGATTGCCATCGGATGGGCCCCGGTGGGGAAACCTTCAAAATGAAACTTCATGTCCTCATGCAGATACTGGTTATCCGTCAGGAGGTCGGAAAATTTTTGCAACTGCTTCGAATTCGGCAGGTCGCCGTAAATAATCAGGTAGGCGGTTTCGACGAAGTTCGATTTTTTTGCCAATTCCTCAATAGGAATGCCGCGATAGCGCAAGATGCCCTTGTCGCCATCAATGAACGTAATATTGCTGACGCAGGAACCGGTGTTGCCGTAACCGTCGTCAATGGTGATATAGCCCGTGTTGGCGCGCAGCGCCGAAATGTCCACGGCTTTTTCGTTTTCACTGCCAACCAAGGTTGGCAGCGTGAAAGATTTCCCTCCGAGTTCCAGTTTGGCTTCGTTGCTCATAGCTCCTTATTTTAGTGTTTCGTAAATTTAGTTTGAGAAAATTTGCCGGTGAATCGCAAAATTGCAAGCCGCGAAAGTGATTTTTTGCCTAAAAATTGACTTTTTTTTCCAGAAGACTCCATTCCCCAATGGCAAAAAGAGGGCAGCGTTCGCCAAAACGATGCCCTCTTGATTCGACTGCTGACGGCCAGAACTTACTTTTTCAATTTCACCGCGTATTGCGCAACGCGTTGGCCAAGTAGTTCAGCGGTGCGCTTGTCTGCTGCATTGGGCGCTATATCTGGCGATTCCTGGCCTGCCTGAGCCATCACGCCGCTGTAACTGCTTAGACGGTTGATGCCCTGGTCGTTCATGGGCAATTCCGGCAGGCCGATCCACACCATGCCCAGTTGCATCGCCAAGGTGAATAAATAATGCAGCGTGCTGAGTTTGTCCCCGCTGGCCCCCTGGGAAATGGTGAAGCCTGCGGCGAGTTTGTCGCGCCACGCCCCGGCAAACCATTTTCCACCGGTGGCGTCGGCAAAGGCTTTGAATTGGGCGGCTGGCCCGCCCATGTAGGTCGGGCTGCCGAAGATGATCGCATCGCTTGAGTCCAATTCTGCAAATACGGCTTCGTTATGATACCGCCCTTTAACAATGTCCTCGCCGCTGATGACGATCAGCCGGGTGGTAACGCCGGCTACGGACGCCGCTCCCTTTTGTGCCGCCTCCGCGAGTTTGGTAGTGTGACCGGTACCGGAGAAATAAATGATCGAGATGTTTGGCATAATCTTAGATTGATTTGATTCCATAAATGGCAGTTTTAAAAATTTCCAATTACCGGGTTGCTGCTCCGGCAATGCTTAAAGACAGGTCAATCGTGGGTGACACTTTGTCTTCATATTGCCCCTTCTGGATATCAAAGTCATTGCGATTAATCACAAAATTCGCCCGGATGACGAGCAGGTCGCCTTTGAGATTGGGGACGCGGGCGGATAATTTGTCGGCCAGGTAGGTCAATTTGACCGGCACCGCGATTTCCCGGGTGACGCCGTGCAAACTAAAAGTGCCAGTGGCTTCCGCCGTGGTGATGTTGCCCTCGGTCTTGACGTGGTTTAATGCTTTGGTTTCGAAGCTGATTTCAGGATATTTTGCCACATCCAGCCAGTTGCCGCTCAGGAGATGTTCTTTTTGCATGGGGTTGGGCACAGTCAATGACGAACTGGCCACCAGAATTTTGCCGGTGGTTGCCCCCGGATTTTCGGGATCGAACGAAACCGTGCCGCTGATGCCGTTGGCGCTGCCATTTATAGCTTCCAAAGGTGCATCCAGCTTGAAAACTGCATTGTTGACTCCCTTGGGATCTTTAAAGTCAAAGGATTGAGGCGTGGCCCAGGCTGTGGTCGCGAGGCAGGCGATGGGGATGATATGTGTGAGTTTCATTATATTTTTATTTATTTGTTTTTTGATTTTATGTTTTGGTTGGTTCGTTGTTTTTACGAAAGAAAAGCGATAAGCCCGCCAGTAGCGCCGATCCGCCCAATGCCGCCCCCAGGAAATCCACCCCTGGTTGGAATTTCCTTTGATACTCAATCCCTTCGATACCGGTAACGGTATCGAGGGTTTTTATGGGCAAGCTGGTTTTGGTCCACCCCCGGTTTGCTCCGGTTTGCAGCCACAGACAGGTGGATCCAAGCAAACAGAGAGCGGATAACAATTGCAAAATTCGTTTCATGGTTTTTCTGGAATTTAGCGAAAAACGGCGAGGCCATTTGCGGCCTTCTTTACGGCAGCTCAAACACAAGTAGCTGGGATGGCTTGACGGCGATGATTTCCAAGTGACTTTCCTGGCTTACGCCCACGGCGTCGCCGGAGGAAAGCTCTATGCCGTTGAGGCTAACTTCGCCCTCGGCAATATGAATCCAGGCGTGCCGTTCCAGGGTGAGTGAATGCCTGACGCGCTGCCCGGATTCCAGCCGGGCTAAAAGCAAATCCGCATCTTGATGGATTTCTATTGAACCGGCGCGGCCGGTCCGGCTGGCCACCAGATGGAATTGGCCGGCGGGAGCATCGGCCAGATTTTTTTCAGCATAGCGCGGCTTTACGCCTTTGGTGTCCGGTTTAATCCAGATTTGTAGCAATCGCGTTGGCTCGGTTGGGGACGGATTAAACTCACTGTGCTCCACGCCGGAACCGGCGGCCATGTATTGAAATTCCCCGGCCCGGATGATGCGACCATTGCCCATGGAGTCACGGTGTTGGAGTTGCCCGCCGAGCACGTAACTAATGATTTCCATGTCCCGGTGCGGGTGCGTGCCGAAGCCCATGCCCGGCATGATGAGGTCGTCGTTGATGACCCTTAGGCTCCGGAAACCCAGCCAGGCTGGATCGTAATATTCCGCGAAACTGAACGTGAAATAACTGTCGAGCCACCCGTGATTGGCGTGCCCTCGTTCTTTGGCCTTGCGCAGTAAAATCATGTGACCACGATAGGCCGAGGTGTGCCTCGATGGAAATAGGATGTTGTTTGCCTGACCATAGCTTAAAGGTATGCTGACGCCATGGAACTTCGTCATCTCCGTTATTTTGTGGCCGTCGCCGAGGCGGAAAACGTCTCGCGGGCCGCCCTCAAATTACATGTTTCCCAGCCGGCATTGAGCCGGCAGATCCGTGATCTGGAGGACGAATTGAGTGTCCTGCTGCTGGAGCGCGGTCCGCAGGCAGTGCGGTTAACGAGTGCGGGCAAAGTCTTTTTCCGGGAAGCCGAGGCGGTGCTGGCCAGGACTGATGCGGCAGTAGCCGCCGTGCGCGCAGCGGCGGGCGGCACGCACACCGAATTACATGTGGGCTACGCGCCTTCGCTGACGGCCCAGATTCTGCCGGGCGCGTTGCGGAATTTTCAGCAGGCCTTTCCTCGCGCACGGGTGCTGCTCCATGATTTATCCACCGAAGAGATGCTGACTCAGTTGCGGGCCAAAAAAATCCAACTTTCCTTGATGGTTCGTCCCTGCCCGGGAACGTTGCGCGGCCTGCGTTTTGTGGAGCTGGCGCGCTATCCCATGTGCATCGCCGTGGCGCGGAATCACCCGTTGGCCCAGTCGCTTTCCATTACTCGCGAATTGGCTGCCCGCGAAGATTTTGTGGGGTATACGCGCGAGGATTATCCGGAATACCATGCCCAACTCGGGGAAGTTTTCGGCCACAAACTGCGGTTAGTGGAAGCACACGACAGTGCGACCAGCCTGATTGCCGCAGTTGAATCCGGCCGCGGTGTGGCTATGGTGCCCAGCTGCATGGCTTGTCTGGCGGGCGATAGATTAAAACTGGTTCCGCTTAAACCGGAGCCGGCTCCGCTGATTGTGGGGACCCTCACATTGGCAACGGCGCTGACAACCGCCCAAGACAAATTCATCACGGCGGCCCGTCAGGCCGCCGCTGACTGAGTAGCTTGGCACCGGTCCGGCCAAGCTGGTTTCCCCGCTTGGTGTGATTCAATTTGTGGAAGGGACTTTTTTTTGACAACGTGTTTTCATGATTCCACGACTTTATTGCTGTTTCTGGCTGCTGGCGGCTTTTCCGCTAAGCCTATTGGCGCAGGCCGAATATCCTCTCGCGGAAGATTCACTGGTGCATCCGGCGGTGTCGGCGGGTGAGTTGCTGAAATTCAACTTTGATCACTCGGAAATTTTTCCCGGCACCACCCGTGAGGTGACCGTTTATGTGCCGCGCCAGTATGATCCTGCCAAGCCAGCTTGTGTATATATTGGCCAGGATGGCGGCGGGTTCAATGCGCCGGTGGTGTTTGACAATCTCATTGCCAAAAAGGAAATTCCGGTCCTCATCGGGGTATTCATCAAGCCCGGCGTGATGAAAGCGATCAACCCCAGTGCGCTCGACCGGTTCAACCGCAGCTTGGAATATGATGGTCTGGGCTCCGATTACGCCCGTTTTGTCCTCACGGAAATTTTGCCTGCCGTGGAAAACCTCAAAGCTGCGGACGGGCGGGTCATTCATCTTTCCAGCCAGGCCAATGATCGCTGTATTGGCGGCGCGTCGAGTGGAGCCATCTGCGCTTTTACGGCGGCATGGGAACTTCCGGATGCCTTCAGCCGAGTTTTCAGTTCCATCGGCACCTTTGTCGGGCTGCGCGGAGGCAATGAATATCCGACTCTGGTGCGCAAGTATGAACCCAAGGCCATCCGCATATTTCAAGAAGACGGAACGAATGACCTGAATATTTACGGCGGCGACTGGTGGATGGCCAACCAGGAAATGGAGCGGGCGCTGACCTTTGCCGGCTATGAGCATGCCCACCTCTGGGGCGACAATGGCCACAGCGGAAAGCACGCTACGGCTATTTTTCCCGAGGCCATGAAGTTTCTCTGGAAAGACTGGCCTGAACCTGTGCGAGCGGGCAAAAGTAAAAATCAATTTTTGCAAGACCTGCTGGTTCCCGGCGAAGGCTGGCAAATGGTTTCCGAGGGGCACAAATTCACGGAAGGCCCGGCTGTCAACGTTTGCGGCGAAGTGTTTTTTAATGATATTCCGGCGGGTAAAACGTTCAAGATTGGACTCAATGGCAGCGTCGTTGAATTCCTGGCCGATTCCAAAAAGGCCAATGGCCAGGCATTCGGGCCGGATGGCAGACTCTATGCCGTAGCCACACAGAGCAAACAGATTGTGGTGTGTGACTCGGAAACACGCCAAACCACCGTGCTGGCGAATGGGATTCAGGGGAACGACATCGTGGTGCGGCACGATGGCTTGATTTTCGTGACCGAGCCGTTTGACTGGGGACCCCAACCCGGCAATGTGTGCTTGATTTCAGCGACGGGGGAGAAACGGATCGTGGATACCGGTTTGAAGTATCCCAATGGCATCACGCTGTCACCCGATCAATCGCTGCTGTATGTGGACGATTCGCGGTCGCGCTGGGTTTACAGCTACCAGATTTTACCGGACGGTTCGCTGGCCAACAAACAGCGCTATTTCCATCTGCACGAGCCAGACACCGCCGAAGACAGCGGGGCGGACGGGATGCGCTGCGACCGCGAGGGCAGGCTTTATGTGGCCACGCGGCTAGGCGTGCAAGTTTGCGATCAGGCCGGCCGGGTTAACTGCATTATACCCACACCGAACGGGCGGGTGGCCAATCTCACCTTCGGTGGGGAAAAATTTGACACCCTGTTTTGCACCTGCGGGGACAAGGTGTTTAAGCGCAAGTTGAAGGTAAGCGGGGCTTTGCCATTTGGACCGCCCAGCAAACCAGCCGCGCCGCATTTGTAAATTCCAGCAGAAAATATTTTGGCTTGGATGCCTGGCCCTTGGTTACGGTGGGCTGAGAAATTTGCCGGGATTTAAGATGCCATGCGGGTCCAAGGCGTCCTTGATGGAGCAATGCAGCCGGTGGGACTCCGGCGAAACGGCCTGCGGCCACCAACGTTTCTTGGCCAGACCGATGCCGTGTTCACCCGTGATGCAGCCGCCCTGAGCAATCACCCACTTAAAAAGCTCATCGAGACATTTTTCGGAGAGGGCTTTTGAACCGGTCTTGGTGTAATCCACCATGACGTTGGTATGAATGTTGCCATCCCCGGCGTGTCCGAAACAGGCGAGTTGCAAGTCATATTTTTTTTGCAGGGCGGCGGCAAATTTGAATAATGCCTCCAATTTTCCGCGCGGAACCACAATATCCTCGTTCAGCTTGGTCAGGCCGGTATCGCGCAGGGCGTAGGAGAACTCGCGCCGGATCTGCCAGATTGCCTCACATTCTTGCGCGCCCAAACCGCGCTCAATGAATAGTGGTTTTTGCAGGCGCACAATTTTCTCCACGGCGGCGAGTTCCTGGCGCACGGAACCTCTCTGTCCGTCCAGTTCCACGATCAGATGGGCTTTGCAGCCGAGCAGGCGCCGGCTTTTGGTTCGTTTGGCGGCAGCGGCCAGCGTGAATTCATCGGCGAGTTCTGCTGCACAGGGCAAAAAGCCGCCCGCGAAAATGGCTTGCAGGGCGCGGACGGCGGCTTGCATAGTCGGGAAACCTACGGCCA
>CAISVF010000576.1 GCA_903888765.1 uncultured Verrucomicrobia subdivision 3 bacterium
CTCCAGTGCGGTTTTCAGCAACCTGTGGAATTGGTCGGGTAATAGCGCCATTCCGCCAGCCGGCTGGCCGGCCAATTGGAACAATCGCGGGTATGATTTGCAGGTGCAGCGCATCAATCTGGCCCCGCTCTTTGTGCATCTGATGCTCAATAATTATCCGTTTAATGCCTCGGTTCTGGGACAATATGCAATCGACCAATTGGCCACCAATCAGGCGTTCTCTAATCCGGCTAATACCAATGACGTGGATGCCTATTTCCTGCAAAACACCCTGCTGGGTCTGGTTCAAGATTCCGCTTCTGGCGGGGCTTTGCAATCCAATCAATTATTGAATCGGGATGCCACGTATTACTATGTCCAAGGGGTTTGGCGGGCCAGAATCATGTTTTCCCTCCCCAACAGCGCCACCAATTGGATGGCGATGGCGATGGGTGCCCTGTTTCAATCCACGACCAGCGTTTTCATGCAGAGTATTACCAATAGCCAGGCGCAAGCCGGGGCCACCCCCACGCTGGTGGTCAGTGCCATGACCAATTTTATGAGTGCCTACGTTTCCTGGTCCAATGCCGGCTTCCCTATGAGCGGGACACTTTACAATAATGCCTCCACGACCCAAGACACCATGGCGACGTTAATGGGAAATCTCGCCAACGGCCTATGAGGGAGCACGTGCCTTTTCCTGCCCGGTAAAGTAGAACCCGGTTATCGGCCGTGGGCTGGAATGCCACACATTGCCCGACATCAAGCACAGCGCTTCGAAAAAAATAAATCCAAAAAATTCGGCTCGCCTTGCTATTGTAGTTCAAAAAACAGATTGCTGCTCGCGGGCAGGATATTCACGACGTTCTGGCCGGCGATCATTTGCACCTGGTTAGTCACGTCCAGCCAGATAACCGGCGGCGTGAGGTCGGTGGTGTATTTTAGACCATGACCCGGATCCGCCTCGCCGGACCAACTAATGCTGATGCTGCCGCCGGAGCGCGCGACGCTCAATGGCGGATGGGCCTTGACGATGCTTAACATCGTCGCGGTGCCGCTGTTGGTTTCACTCCACGTTTTGAGTCCGGTGAACGTTGGCAAACTGAAGCTGCTGAACGCACCGCTGGAAGCAGGATACGTGAGCAGGTTAAAGGTTTCGCCGTACGCCGGGGCATAGCCGCCGAGCAGGTTCACGCTCAACGTGCCGGTCAGCGGCGCGGGGTTGGCGAAGCTGACCTGGCCGTATTGCGACGGGCTGGTGAGGCCGAAGTTGAGCTGCCCGCCGATCTGGCTGTAAGTATTTTGGAACTGCACAGTGCCGCTTTGGACATCGAGCAGTGCGTCATTCACGAAGCCCGTTCCGGTCACGGTCGTGGTGCCGGTGGTGCCGCTCTTGCGGACGGTGCCAAGGTTCAGCCAATCGCCTAGCCCCCCGCTGCCGAGCTGATGGTCGCACTGGATGTTGACCATTCCCAGATTTGCGAAGGGAACGCCGTAACCAAGATTCCAATCGCCCGACAGCCAGTTGATCGTGCCATTGTTGGTCAGCGGGCCATTGATGCTGGCGCTGGAACCCGTCAGATTTATCATGCCACCGGGGTTAATCGTCGTCGTCCCGTCAAACTCACCCGGGCTATAATAACTCGTATTCGCCACCACCACCGTTCCCGACACCGTATTGATGCCATAGAGCCGTCCCAGCAGTTGGAAATTCGTGCTGCTGATGTCGCCGTAAACCCACGCCGAATAATTCTGCGGTATGCCATAAAGCCCCGCGCCTGCGATGCTGCTGCCAGGGTTAAAATAGACATTGCCGCCGGTCAGGTTAAACGATGTGTTTGCCGCGACATTCACCGTGCTGCTGCTGGTGAAGCCAGCGGACAAGGACAATCCGCCGGATTGCACGTCAATCAAGCCAGCGTTGTTGATTAATGCGCCATCCAGAACATTGACATTCGTGCCGGCGAGTTTCCGGATGGTGCCCCGATTGAACCAGTTCGCCAGGCCGCCCCAACTGCCCAGCGAATTATCACATTGAATCGAAACCAGCCCGCCCGGTGCGTTCACCAGATTGCCGCCGGAGCTGATCCAGTCGCCGGACCGCCAGTTGATCGTGCCGGCATTCGTCACCGTCCCGCCGATGCGGATGGTCCAATAAACGCCGCCGCAACTGGTGCAACCATCGAAGTTGAGTGTGCCGCCGCTGGCCACGGTGGTGATGCCTCCAATGTAAGGATCGTAACCGCTCATCGTGCCGGTCAGCGTATTGGTGCCAGTCAGCGTGCCGTCCATCCGGAAATTCGCATCCACGATGGTGCCAGAGATAGTCGCCGAGCCGTTGGGCGGCACGCCATAATATCCCGGCCCGGTGAAGGAGTAGCCCGGATGCAAAGTGACATTGGCCGATTGCAGCCACAGCGCGGCCCCGTTGCTCACTGCGATCATCCCACTGAGGCTTACGTTATTATCCAGTTCTACCGTGCCGCTCTGAACCTCCAGCGCGCCGGCGTTCGTCACATAGTAGCAGCCGGCAAAACTCCAGGCGTTCGTTCCGGCCGATTTGCGCATCGTGCCGTAGTTGGCCACAACGTTGAAGGAAGACGCGCCGCCAAACGTGCCAAAAATTCCATCGTTCTGAAAATCCACCAAACCGTCCGCCTCATTTTCCAGCCAGGATCCGTCGCTGGTCAGATTATTTGCGGTCCAAATGATTTGTCCGTGATTATAGACCTTGGCGCCAAAAAAGTGATTCAGCGCGGTCGAGCCGGTAATGACGCCGTCGGGATAGACCGTGACCGTGCCGCCCAGCATGCCGGCCTGCCAGTCAATGGTGCCGTGCAGCGCCAGCCCGCCATTCACTTCCAGGGAACCGCCGCCGAACAGCGAACTGCCGTCGCCACCGCTCAGGATAATCTTTGAACCTTGCGCCGCCACCGCGCTGACCGCGACATAAAGGCCGCTTTGGTTGAGCAGCAGGGGCGGAAAGCTGTTCACGCCGTCGCCCAAGGTCAGCCGACTGGCACCCCCGCCGCCGCTGATGGTATAGGTGCCCGGTGCCGTGATGGTAACGTTATCACCGGCTGCGGGCGGCCGGTTGGTGTGGGGCAGCCAGTTGTTGGTATTGGCCCAGTCGCCGCCGCTGGAATTGTTCCAGTAAAAGTCGAGCGCGCGGGCAGCCGGCACGGCGAACCACCAGCAAGCCGCCAACACCAGCGGCGTGAAAACGACTCGAAACACACGACCCAGGAGATGCTGCATGGATTTTGTTTTCATAATTCTGGCTGACATTATCTGTTTGAGATTTAACCGGCTGCCGCAGGGGCTTCATGAAAATGGAGGATATTTTAATTTCCACACCTCTGGTTTGATCCGCTGGCTGGCTGCGAATCCTTCGTTTTAGCGGGACGACCGATCGGAGGTTGGCAAGACGATCTTCGTCGCCACCCGGTAAAATGCGTGCCACCGGGCGGCCAACTCAAGCTGACTTTGAGATAGCTCAGCCACATGATGTCCTATGTTTATGGCCGATTCACTTCCGTATCCAGCAAAAAAGCAACCAATGCGCGCGGTATGGTTTCTATGAATCGCGTGTGAAACCAAGCATATGGACTATGGCGACGCGGCCCTGATTGGCTTTGCCCACAGCACGGTGCCGCCGCTTCCCCTTCTTTCCGGTGATCAGCATTTTGCCAATGCTGCGCGAAACCATCGCGTTTTCGCCACTGGATTGGCTCCCAAAAACATCGCCAATTGATCAAATAATCAGGGCGATTCTTGCCAGCCGGGAATTTGCACCATCTTCGTTATAGCTAGCCAATAGCAGTCGGACGCCTTTGTCTTGAGACTGCCCCGAATCAATTTGCCGTTGCCCCTGATTCTGCCATAATAATTAGCGTTGTTGACATATCACAGCAGGCATAGATAAATGCGAAAATGAGCGCCACTGCCCATCGTGAATAAAGGCAGGATTTTATTAACTGCGCGCGTGGTGGAATGGCAGACACGCCAGACTTAGGATCTGGTTCCGTAAGGATTAGAGGTTCAAGTCCTCTCGCGCGCACCACTTTTTGTTGGGTTTTTGAGGTGTTTTGGAAAAATATTGATTTGCTGACCGCTTGC
>CAISVF010000577.1 GCA_903888765.1 uncultured Verrucomicrobia subdivision 3 bacterium
AAGAAATCCTTTTTCGGAATGGTGGAGACAAAATGCCACGAAAGACCGCTCCAGCCATTGAACAGGAGATTGCCTAGAATCGCCGCCAGAATGCCCAGGATAAACCAGGTAGCTAAACCGGTAAGCGCCGAAAAAAAGAACGAGGAAAAGTCGAACTTTTCTGAGCGGAAATGGCGCCTGGCGGGAGCGGTCATCGCTTGCCCTCCAGCTTGAGTTTAAATCGCTGAATGACAAACTCTCCCACCATGTTGGAGGCAAACGTGGCGGCAAACAATAACGCACCGAGCATGAAGAGGATGCGATAATGCGGTCCGCCGGCCACGGCCTCGGCCATTTCGGCGGCGATGGTCGTGGTAATGCTGCGCGCGGAATCGAAAACGCTCCAGGACATGACGCTGGCCGAACAAACCATCAGCACAATCATCGTTTCCCCAATGGCGCGACCGAAGCCAAGCACAGCAGCCGCAAATACTCCGGGCAGCGCAGCGGGAAGTACGATCTGCCATGCCGTCTGCCAGCGCGACGCCCCCAGCGCCAGCGCCGCCTGCGAGTAAGCACGGGGGACGCTGGTCAGCGCATCCTCAGAGATGGAAAAAATAACGGGAATGACCGCAAACCCCAGCGCCAGCCCGGCCACAAAAGCGTTCAGCCGCGTCTGATAGTGAAACAGGCTCTGCAGCACGCTGGCCATGACCAGCAGCGCAAATACCCCCACCACGACTGACGGGATGCCGGAGAGTAATTCAATTGTGGGCTTGACGATTTCGCGAACGCGGGGACGGGCAAGCTGGGAAACATAAATTGCTGCGCCGACCGCAAGCGGCACGGCGAAGAACAGTCCGATCAAGGTCACTTTCAACGTGCCGACAAAGAGGGGAATGATGTTAAACTTTTTGACATCGCCGACCGGCTGCCAGATATATTCAGGCCGGTCATAGCCCTGCCATTGATGGGGGTGAATCAGGTATTTCCATTCGGTCGTGTTGATGGAGGCGTCGGGATCTTTGCGGACCTCGGCCGAAATATCGTTCTGCGCCTCAACTTTCACGTTCATCAGGTCGCGCAGGGTGGCCTTTTCCATTTTAGCAAACTGGTCGGGCGTGAGTTCCAGGTAGGCTTCCAGTTCGGCGGCAGAATGTTTTTCCATTTCCGCCGGTGGAATCGGTTTCTGCACGAGCGCCGTGTTGGTTTCGTTTAAAAAAATGGGCAGGGCTTCGCGTGCCACGAACAGAAAAATCAGCAGCACCATCAAGATGGCGGACAGGGAAACGAGGAAAATAAATTTTTCAATCAGCCACTCGCCCGGTCGCGCCTTGTGGCCGCGATGAATACCCATCCAGCCGTGGCTGCGGCGGGATTCGTTTTGCAAGCGGGGCGTCGTCAAACAGCAGTAAATTTATAAGGGTGGTACGGAAGCCACAATGGAATCCGTACCACCCGCGTGAGTGATCGAGGGAGGAACAGCGATCAAATCAATTGCTGCGCAGGTTTTTGGGCAGCGGGTAATAGCCGACGTCTTTCACAATTTTCTGACCATCATCGCTGCGAATCCATTTGAGATAGGCGGAGATTTCCCCCTTGTCCAAGGCTGGATTTACATACACATAAAGATGCCGCCAGATAGGATAGCTGCCATTGAGCACGTTTTCCTCGGTCGGATCAATGGCCGGCGATGAATCATCTTTTTTCACGAGCAGATGCTTGGCCCCGTTGCCGTAGGCGGCACCCCCATAGCCGATGCCGTTCTTATCCTTGGTGACGGCTTGCAGAATTGCCGCCGTGCCGGGCATGGTCTGCGCGCTGGCGGCGAAGTCCTGACCTTTCAAAACATGCTCTTTGAAAAACTCATAAGTGCCGGAGCTGTTTTCGCGGCTATAGACCGTGATGGGAGCGTCCGCCCCGCCGATATCTTTCCAGTTTTTCACTTTGCCTGTGAAAATATCCTTGAGCTGATCCAGCGAGAGTTCCTTGATGGGATTTTCTGCGTTCACATAGACGGAGAGGCCGTCGAGTGCGACCTTGTATTCCGTGGGTCGTGCGCCGAAAACCTTGAGGCAATTGGCAATTTCGGCTGGCTTGGCCTTGCGGGAAGCATCACACAAATCCGTGGTCTGGCTTTGGAGCGCAGCGAAGCCTGTGCCTGTGCCGCCGCCGGTGACTTGAATCTTGGCGTCGGCGTGCTGGCCCATATAGGTCTCCGCCCATTTCTGGGCAAGAATGACCAGGGTGTCGGAGCCTTTGACGGTGATGCTGCCGGCTTGCACGGACACCGCCAGAGCGGCACCGGCGGCCACCAGGAGGGTTTTACTGAGAATAGATTTCATAAAAGAGTTAGGTTTGTATTGGGTTCTTGTTTCGGTTGCGCTCTTGGCCCGCCGCGGAAACGGACGGGCCAAGGCTGAATGAGCATGGCTGGTCGTTTAAAACTTGAGATTGGCGTCGAGTTGGAAACGCAGGGCGTCGCTCTTGATGCCGCCGTTGTATTTCTCGGCCGGGTTGTTGATCAAAGAGGTCAAGAGGACCGTGAAGTTCAGCGTAAAGCAATCAAAGGGAGAATATCCGGCCTTGATCACGTGGCCCTTGACGTTAGTGCCAGCTTGATAGCCTTTGGCATTGCCGGCAAATTGATTGCCGAGTTGTTTTCCGTAGAAGGCGCCGGTATCCGAGTCCACCAGTTCTTCATACCACGCATCCCGTTCCAGGTACTTGT
>CAISVF010000578.1 GCA_903888765.1 uncultured Verrucomicrobia subdivision 3 bacterium
AGGCGACAACTTGGATTTGCCGGCTCTGACGAAAGCCATGGCTGGCTGTGACACCGTATTTCACCTAGCGGCAAACGCAGACGTTCGTTTTGGTTTGGAGCATCCCTCCAAAGTTTTGCAACAAATCACGGTGGCTACGTTTAATGTGCTGGAAGCCATGCGCGCCAACGGGATTAAGCGGATAGCCTTCAGTTCCACCGGCAGCGTATACGGTGAAGCGGCCCTGATTCCCACGCCGGAAGATGCGCCGTTCCCGATTCAGACCTCGCTTTACGCCGCCTCCAAAATTTCCGGCGAAGGCATGATTTCCTCCTATTGCGAGGGGTTTAAATTTGAAGGTTACATTTTCCGGTTTGTTTCCATCCTGGGCGAACGCTACACGCACGGTCATGTTTTTGACTTTTACCAGCAGTTGCTGGAGCACCCTGATCGACTGAAGGTGCTTGGGGACGGGTCCCAGCGAAAAAGCTATCTGTACGTTCAAGACTGTGTCAACGCCATGCTGCACGTGATGCATCTGGGCACGGCCAAAGCGGCCCGGCACGGCGTGGAGATTTACAATCTGGGTACTGCGGAATATGTGCAGGTAAACAATTCGATTGGCTACCTGTGCGGGGCCCTGGGGCTGCAGCCCAAATTAGAATACAGCGGCGGCAGCCGGGGCTGGGTGGGAGACAATCCGTTCATTTTCCTGGAAACCAAAAAAATCCGTTCCACCGGCTGGAAACCGGAGCTAACCATTGAGCAAGGCATCCATCGCACGCTGGAATGGCTTCAGCAAAACCGGTGGGTTTACGAAACGCGCAGCCATAAATAATTAACATGAACATTACGGTTCTCGGTTTGTGGCATCTTGGCAGCGTCACAGCGGCTTGCTGTGCCCGGCATTTCCCGGTGATCGGCTTGGATTTTGATGCGGCCAATATCGCCCGATTGAATCAGGGCCAGGCACCATTGCTGGAGCCTGGCTTGAATGATCTTCTGGCCGCCGGTCTCGCTTCCCAAAAGCTTACCTTCACCACCAATCCAGAACTTGCTTGTGCCAATGCGGATCTGCTCTGGCTCACCTGTGACACCCCGGTTAATGAGAACGATGAATCAGACGTCGAGAGCGTGCTGGAGCAGCTTCGGCGGGCCCTCGTTCATCTCCCAGCAGGAGCATTGGTATTGATTTCCGCCCAGCTTCCCGTCGGCACTTGCGCCCGGCTGGAACAGGAATTCCCCGGTTTTTACTTTGCCTGCTCGCCGGAAAATCTCCGGCTGGGCAAAGCCATTGAAGCATTTGAAAAAGCCGAACGGGCGATTGTGGGGATCCGAACCGAGGCTAAGAAAGCGTTGCTGGAAGAGCTGTTTCGACCATTCGCCGCCCAGACAATTTTCATGCGTACGGAATCGGCGGAGATGGTCAAGCATGCGCTCAATTCCTTTCTGGCCCTTTCCATCACCTTCATCAATGAGGTTGCGCGCCTCTGCGAACACTCCGGTGCGGATGCAAAAGAAGTTTCCCTGGGCCTGAAAAGCGAGGCGCGCATTGGCGCCAAAGCCTATCTTGGACCGGGCGGCCCGTTTGCGGGCGGTACGCTGGCCCGGGATGTTGTCACGCTTTCCAAGTTAGCTGCTGCCAAAGGTGAGCAAATCTCGGTTATCCCCGCGATCAAGCAAAGCAATGATCTCCATCGGGG
>CAISVF010000579.1 GCA_903888765.1 uncultured Verrucomicrobia subdivision 3 bacterium
GCTGCAAGTCCAGACCAACGCACTGAATGCTGGCCTTGGCAAAAATTGGTTTACCTGGCCCAACTCGACCAATCTAACCTCCGTTCCGATTCTGTTGAACCCGGCAAATCCGTCAGTGTTTTTCCGCTTGGTATATCCTTAACCGGTACCGGCAGGGCATTTGGTCAGTTGCCAACCTGACCATCTGCCAGGCCTACTTGTAAAGCTGGTATCGGACAGCCTCCGCTTTTATTGGGGACGGGGCTGTGCTTTCGGGGGAGCTGGAAGATAGAGCGTTATTTGCTCCGGATATCAGACGAAAATCGGCTCATTTTCCTGCCGGAATATTGGTGGCACGAAAAGATTCATGCCAAGGCTGCTGTCGTTGATAAAGCTCCCACCGGATTTGTAGCGCGGCCGTCTCCTTTAACTGCGCGGTTTTTGCAAAATCGAGGGCATTTCGGGCACAGATGGCCGCATTGGTAAAATCGCTGGTTTCAGCATACGCCATGCCTAGAATATCCAGCACCATTGGCTGATTGTGTCCGGATAATTCATCCGCCTTCAGCGCCAGTCGGACCGCGTTACTGCCATCGCGCGCGGCCGCATTTTCATTGGCAGCCAGATAATGGGCTGCCGTGGCGAGTGTTTGAAAATTGCCGCCATCCATCTGGACTGCGGCACTGAAAGTGGTTAAACCATCATGATCGCGGCCAAGTTTAAACAACAGTTTTCCGGCTTCCAGGCAGGGGGCGGGGTAATGGGGATTTAGTCGGCCGGCTTCGACGTATTCTGCCAGAGCCTCCTCCCAGCGATTCAGCGCGGCAAGCTGCTTGCCGACGGCATAATGAACAGTCGCGTTACCGGGGGCCAGTTCGAGGGCCAGGCGATATTCCGCCAGTGATTCCTCGTGCCGGTCAAGATACCCAAGCGCGTTGCCGAGATTATTATGCAATTGAAAACGATGACTCCCTAACTGCTCCGCCTGACGATAGGCATTCACGGCGGCCTCCAAATGCCCGTGAGCTGCCAGGGTAACGCCCAGATCCACCAGCGCGACATCATTGGTAGGATTGACGGCGATGGCTCGACGGAAAAGAGCTTCACCATTCCGCCAGCTTGGCAATTGCTTCTCGGTCAAAGCAATGCAGGCGAAGGTAATCAAAATTGCGGTAGCGGACCGGAACGGCAAGGGAATGCGGTAGCGATCGGCAAATTCATTTGTCAGAAAAACGACTGCCAGAAAGAATCCCATGGATGGAATATAAGTGTAGCGGTCGGCCATGGCTTGGCCACCCACCTGCACCAATCCGCTGACCGGAACCAGCGTGCCTAGAAACCATAGCCAGCCCAGCAGAAAATAAGGGCGTTCGTTCCGCCAAATCCAGGCCAGAACCGATATGGCTAATAATACACTGGCAGCAAGGCATATTTGGCTGGCCGGAATGGTAACCGGCAGCAAATAGAGCGCACAAAGGTCGGTCGGCCAGAAAAAGTTTTTAATGTAGCCGACCAAACTGACCATGGCAGTGGCAATTCGTTGCGTAAGCGGAATTTGTGTCAGCGAAGCCAGCGCATTGCCGCTATGCTGCGCGGCGAGCGTGATCAGGCAGATAAACACGGTGAGGATAAAAAATGGAATTTTCTCCTGCATAAAACCTCTACGGATGGTGCCAAACGTAAATCGTTTTAACGGCCAGACATCCAGCAGCAGCAGCAGGCACGGCAGCGTTACGAGCATCGGTTTGGACATTAATCCGAGCGCGAAGCACCCCAGGCTGGTGACATAAAATAAACGGGATCGGGCGTTGCCGGCGCTGAGCGCCGCGGTGTATTTGACATAGCTCAGCATGGTCAGCAGGGCGAAGAAGGTGCTTAACACATCTTTGCGCTCGGAGATCCATGCGACCGATTCCACATGAATCGGATGCCACGCAAACAGGGCGGCCACGCACGCTGCCGGCCCGACCTTCCGCGTAAGCTGGCACAAAAGGATAAACAGCAGCGCGGTATTGGCAGCGTGGAATAAAACATTGACGAGGTGGTGTCCTCCGGCGTTCAGCGCGAAGAACTCGCAGTCGGCCATGTGGGAAAGCCAGGTAAGCGGGTGCCAGTTTCCGGCATGAAACGCCGTGATCGCCCAGGCCACTCCCGCAAGCGTCAGCCCATGCCGCACCGGCGGATTGTTCGTGATATATTCGTTGTCATCGAAATTCACAAAATCAAACCAGACGGCCGGCATAAATATAGCCACGGTGGCCAGGGCAAGCAGGCAGGCAATCAGACGCAGGCGCGACATGGCAGTTTAATAGGCGATTTTGCCAGCGCGGCAAAGCCAATTCGCATAACCTGTGAACATGTTTCTTCGCATCCAAACTCGACATTCCAAAACCAAAACCCAAGACTTTGCCCATGGCTTTGCCTTACAAAATTGCCACGCTCATTTACTGCTTTAATGAGTTGGACGATATCCTTTTGCTCGAACGCGCGCAGGAACCGAATCGCGGTTTTTGGAGTCCCTGCGGCGGCAAACTGAAAATGGACCTGGGTGAATCTCCTTACGCCTGCGCGTGCCGCGAGGCCCGGGAGGAAATCGGCGTGGCGTTGGCACCCTCCGACCTGCACCTTGTCGGACTGATCAGTGAATATGGATACCAAGGGCAGGCGCATTGGCTTATGTTTTTGTTCGAGGTGAAGGTGAAATTGCAATCCCTGCCGCCACCGCATGTGGAAGGCCGTTTTGAATTTTTTCCACGCGCCAAAATCCCGGCTTTAAAAATTCCCCAGACGGATCGCGAACAGATCTGGCCATGGTTCTGGCAGTTTCGCGGCGGATTCTTTGCGGCACACTGCCACTGTCATGCCGATGGTCGGAACGATTGGACGCTGGAAGGTTCTCTGCCAAGAGTAGGTATGGAGCTCCGATGACACCACCAAATAACTCATGGTAAATCCTCACGCAATATTGAGTGCTGCCATAGGCCGACTGGATGTTCGGCTGACAGGACCTGTCCGATGCGGCCGGCGGTCGGCGCGTTCCGTTTTACCATGGCAGCTAATCTCCGCTTTCTTGCATTTCGGCAGCACTGGCCGATTATCACTTGGTAACCTTATTCAAGCGCTCTTTTACCGACTGGCCTGAATTTTCAAATGAATGACCCGATCATAGATTTGCACAGCGACGATTATTTCATGGGCGAGGCGCTGCGTCAGGCCGCGAAGGCTTATGAAC
>CAISVF010000580.1 GCA_903888765.1 uncultured Verrucomicrobia subdivision 3 bacterium
CATGTAGCTCAGTTGGTAGAGCACGTCCTTGGTAAGGACGAGGTCATCAGTTCAATCCTGATCATGGGCTCCAGTTAAAATAAAAAACGCAGCAACCGAGACAAGCAACACAATAATCACATGGCTAAAGAGCAATTTCAAAGAACGAAACCGCACGTCAACGTCGGTACTATTGGTCACGTCGACCACGGCAAATCCACGCTCACGGCGGCAATCGTCGACGTGCAGTCCAAAAAAGGAATGGCGACGCCCATTTCATATGCCTCGATTACCAAGGGCGGCACGGTGCGTGACGAAACGAAGACCGTGACGATCGCCGTTTCGCACGTCGAGTACGAAAGCCCGAAGCGCCACTACGCACACGTTGACTGCCCTGGTCACGCGGATTATGTGAAGAACATGATTACCGGTGCCGCGCAGATGGACGGAGCAATTCTCGTAGTCAGCGCCGCCGATGGTCCAATGCCTCAGACCCGCGAACACATTTTGCTCGCCCGTCAGGTCGGTGTTCCAAGCATTATCGTCTGTCTGAACAAGGTGGACCTTGCGGACGCCGATTTGCTGGAGCTGATCGAAATGGAAATCCGTGAGTTGCTCACGAAGTATGGTTTTCCTGGCGACACGACGCCGATTATCCGTGCCTCGGCAACGGCTGCTTTGGCTGGTACTCCGGAAGGGCAAGCGCAAATCGCCGCATTGCTCGAAGCGCTTGACTCGTTCATTCCTGATCCGGTTCGCGAAGTTGACAAGCCTTTCCTAATGTGTGTCGAAGACGTGTTCACGATTGAAGGTCGTGGTACGGTCGTCACAGGGCGCGTAGAACGTGGAATTCTGAAAAAGATGGAAGAAGTCGAAATCGTTGGTTTGCGTGATACCAAGAAAACGGTTGCGACGGATATCGAAATGTTCCGTAAGTTGCTCGATTCGGCCAGTGCCGGCGACAACGTCGGGGTGCTGCTCCGCGGAACCACCAAGGACGAAGTGGAACGGGGAATGGTTTTGGCCAAGCCCGGTTCTATCAAGCCGCACACGAAATTCAAAGCCGAAGTTTACGTTCTGACCAAGGATGAAGGTGGGCGTCACACCCCGTTCTTCACTAATTATCGTCCGCAGTTCTATTTCCGCACTTCTGATGTTACCGGTACGCTTACGTTACCGGCCGGAATTGAAATGGTTATGCCCGGTGATAACGTCTCGGTGGAAGTTGAATTGCAGAAGACCGTGGCCATGGAAAAGGGTCTGAAATTTGCGATCCGCGAAGGCGGTCGCACGATCGGTTCTGGTATTGTCGTTGAAGTCATCGCTTAATTGCGATTCAGTTTCGGGAGCGCGGAGTTTGAATCTTCGTGCTCCCTTTTTGTCCATGGATGGCGGGATTTGATTACGGCTACGGCGGTAGCTCAATTGGTAGAGTAGCGGTCTCCAAAACCGTTGGTTGGGGGTTCAAGTCCCTCCCGCCGTGCCAGTCTGCGAACTCGGAGAGGTGGCAGAGTGGTCTATCGCGGCGGTCTTGAAAACCGCTTTGGCTTAATCGCCAACGGGGGTTCGAATCCCTCCCTCTCCGCCATTTTTTTTGGTGACTTAGTTAAAGGCCAATGTTAATCTGATAGGCTCTAAATTTTGTGAACAACTGGATACATATTGCGATTTGGGCAGTTTTGATCGGCGGAGTCTTTCTCTTCCTTTGGTGGCAGGGCCAGATTCAGCGTTTAGCTGTTTATGTGGCTGAAACCCGCGAAGAGCTCCGAAAATGTGCCTGGCCGAGCCAGGAGGAATTAAAGGGTTCAACCGCACTTATCATTATCATGGTGGGTTTGCTGGGTGGATTCATTGTGGCGGTGGATGCTCTGTTATTCAAAACCTCGTTTCATCCCCTGATCCAGGCTGTAGGAATTTTGTTGGTGGTGGGTTTTGTCAATCTGAAATCCTCACGTCAATAATCTAACTTTCATGCGCAACCAGTGGTTTATCATCCAGACGCTTTCCGGGCAGGAAAATAAGGTCAAAGACAGCATTGAAAAGCGTGTCAAGACCGACGAGATGCAGGACTTTATCAAAGAGGTCCTCGTTCCTATTGAGAAAGTAGTCGAAGTCCGTAACCAGAAAAAGACGGTTTCCAACCGGAAATTGTGGCCAGGTTATGTTTTTGTGGACATGGTTCTGTTGGACGATGAAAACCGAATTATAGAAAAGCCCTGGTATTTTATCCGGGAAACGCAGGGGGTTATCGGCTTTTTAAGTGACCCGCCTCAGGCAACCCCGACTGAGGAAGTGGAAGCTATCAAAGTGCAGATTTCGGCTTCCGAGGAAACCGAGAAACCCAAGGTTAACTTTGCAGTTGGGGAAACGGTTAAGATCAATAACGGACCGTTCCTGAATTTTAGCGGTGTCATTGAGGAAATCGATCCTGAACGTGGAAAATTAAAAGTGACCGTCAATATTTTCGGTCGCAATACGCCGGTGGAACTTGAATACTGGCAAGTGGAAAAAGCTTAATAAATTTTATGGCAAAGAAAGTTACTGGACAGATTAAATTGCAGATTGCGGCCGGTCAGGCCAATCCAGCGCCTCCCGTCGGACCTGCGCTTGGTCAGCATGGTGTTAACATCATGGGCTTCTGCAAGGAATTTAACGCTGCGACGAAAAATGATGCTGGTCTGGTCATTCCCGTGGTAATCACGGTATATCAGGATAAATCCTTCACCTTCATTACCAAGTCGCCGCCCGCATCAATCCTGCTCAAGAAAGCAGCGGGCATAACTGCCGGATCCAAGACGCCCAACAAAGATAAAGTGGGCAAAGTAACGCGTAAGCAAATTTTGGACATCGTCAAAATGAAGTCCAAGGACATCAATGTGAATTCCGAAGATGCGGCAGTACGGCTGATTGCCGGCACCGCCCGCAGCATGGGAATTGAAGTAGTCGGTTAATTAAAAACTAACATCAATCGCGGGAGAGCCTTTGGCTCGCTTGCACCGCACAAAAGTAAATGCCAAGTAAAAGATATAAAAAAGCGCTGACCTTGGTGGACAGCAAAAAAACCTACCCGCTTAAGGAAGCCGTTGGCGTTTTAGCCAAATTTCCGAAGGCTAAATTTAACGAGACGGTTGACCTGGCGTTTCGCCTCGGAGTGGATCCCAAGCAGTCCGACCAAATGGTTCGTGGCACAGTTCCACTTCCTCATGGAAGCGGAAAGCTTGTCCGGGTTCTGGTTTTTGCCAAAGGGAATGCAGCTGATGCGGCCAAGGCCGCTGGCGCTGAGAACGTCGGTTTTGAGGACATGATCGCCAAGTGCAACTCGGGTTGGACTGACTTTGATGTCGCCATTGCGACGCCGGAGGCGATGATTGAAGTTCGTAAATTGGGTAAGGTGCTCGGACCGCGCGGACTGATGCCTAATCCCAAAACTGGCACAGTGACTGATGATACTGCAAAAGCGGTGAAGGAAGTCAAAGCCGGCCGCGTGGAGTTCAAAGTGGACAAGGCCGCTAATGTGCACGTCATCGTGGGCAAAGTATCATTCAAGCCTGAGGAAATTGAGGAAAATGCCCGTGCAGTTATTGAGGCGGTGGCCAAAGCACGCCCGAACAGCATCAAGGGTTCCTATATTAATTCTTGCACACTTTCCGCGACGATGAGTCCTCCGGTGCGTGTGGATATCCGTGAATTTGTGGCCAACTAAAAAAGGATTTAAGTCATGCGTGCTGAAAAGAAATTATTGACAAGTGAATACGTCGCCCGGTTAAACGGATCTCCGTTCTTTATCGTGGTTGGCTATCAGGGTTTGAAAGTTGCTCACTTAAATGAATTGCGCAAACGTTTGGTGCAGGCGGGAGCGGAAATTCATATTGTGAAAAACACCGTGTTCCGGGTGGCTGCCAAGGAATCTGGCGTGGCTGAGTTGGATGGCACTTTGACCGGCCAAATCGCGGTGGTAACTGGCAAAAAAGACATTTTTGTTTCCTCCAAGGTTTTGAAGAACTTTGCGGCGGAATTTGACAAATTAAAGCTGAAGTTCGGTTATTTGAACAATCAGCGCGTGGATCAGGCGACCATTCTGGCCTATGCCGATCTGCCGAGTTTGGATGTGCTTCGCGCCAAATTGCTTGGGCTGTTCAGCGCTCCAGCTTCCCGTATTGCCCAAGTCATCAAGGCCAAGTCGGAAAAAACGGAATAAACAAATTTCCGCCGGTCATAATGACCGGCGGATAAATCAACAAACAATAACGTAAATCGTCGGTTCGCTGGCTGCGGACTGAAAATTGCCGGGGCTCCGGCAGACGACGAGACGCAAAGAAAGGTAGAAGTAAACATATGGCAGATATCGCAAACATTGTAGAAGAATTAAGCAAATTGACCGTCATTGAAGCTGCGGAATTGGTCAAGCAATTGGAAGTCAAGTGGGGCGTTTCCGCTGCTGCTCCGGTTGCCGCCGCCGCCGCCGGTGGTGCCGCCGCTGCTGCTCCCGCCGCTGAAGCTCAGACTTCATTTGATGTTATTCTGGTTTCCGTGCCCGCTGACAAGAAGATTGCCGCCATCAAAGCGGTGCGCGAAGTCAAAGCTGGCATGGGTCTCGCTGAAGCCAAGGCCCTGGTGGAAGGCGCTCCGAAGCCCCTGCTCGAAGGAGCCAACAAAGCCGACGCCGATGCGGCCAAGAAGAAGCTGGAAGAAGCCGGCGCGAAAGTGGAAGTTAAATAATTGGTTTTGGGCTGAGGGGCGGCGGTTCTGTTATACAGAGCTGTCGCCCCCATTTCATCCCCGCAAAAGGCGGGAAAAATTGACAATTTATATTTGGTAGGAAAATCGGTTGCCGGTTTGGCAAGCTAGCCGTTGAATGCGGCAGGCTTGCCTTGTGTTGTTAGGTTTAAATCGGTGCGGCTTTTAGCCGCGCCCAACAGAAAGTAAAAAATGCCATCGCGAGCCACAGAACGTATTAACTTCGGCAAAATCAAAGAAATCGTTGTTCCGCCGAACATGATCGAATTGCAGACGAATTCCTACGCGGAGTTCCTGCAAGCCGATGTGACGCCTTCCAAGCGTAACAAACATGTCGGCTTGGAATCCGTTTTCCGCGAAGTCTTTCCCATTAAGAGTTACGATGAGAAGATTGAGTTGGATTATGATTCTTATGAAATCGGTGCGCCCAAGGTGGATTGGCTCGAGTGCCTCCGCGAAGGCACGACTTATGGCGCTCCTCTTTATGTGACTTTCAAATTGAAAGAGGAAAAAGGCGCGAAGGAAGAAAAAGTTTTCATGGGTGAACTTCCATTGATGACTCCCCAAGGCACCTTTGTAATTAATGGTGCGGAGCGCGTGGTTGTTTCCCAATTGCATCGCTCGCCCGGTATCGCGTTTGAGGCTACCCAACATCCCAATGGCAAGTTGTTGCACAGCTTCCGCGTCATTCCTGACCGCGGGTCATGGTATGAAGCGATGTTTGACACGAGCGATTTGCTCTATGTGTATCTCGATCGTAAAAAACGCCGCCGCAAATTTTTGACCACGACTTTTTTCCGGGCTCTTTCCTTTCTTGATCACGAGGATAAGGAAAAAGGCACGAAGTCCAAGGACAATGGTGGTCTTACCCGTGGAACGGATGAAGAGGTCCTGAAGCTGTTCTATACGATTGAGAATCTTTCGGTGAAGGATGCTGAAAAAATTGAGGATCTCCAGAATCGTGTTTTGGTGCAGGACGCCGTAGATGAAGAAAAGGGACTGGTTGTCGCCCGCGCATTCGAGCCCCTTTCTAAGGCCGTGGTTAAGCAGATTGCCGAACTCGGCATCACCAAAATAAAGGTCGTGGATACTTCCGTGGATGAAGGCAACATGATCAAATGTCTCAAGAAAGATCCGGCCAAGAACGAGGAAGAGGCTTTGAAGGATATATACCGTCGCCTCCGCCCTGGCGATCCGCCGACGGCTGCCAATTCCCGGGCCCTCATCAAGCGACTATTCTTTGACGAAAAGCGCTATGACCTTGGCCGGGTGGGGCGCTACAAGATCAATCAAAAATTAGGCATGAAGGGCGATAGCCGCATCCTGACCAAGGAAGATCTGGTGGCTGCTACCAAGTATTTGCTTAAATTGAAAAAGGGTGAAGGCTCTTTGGATGACATCGATCATTTAGGCAGTCGCCGCATCCGCACCGTCGGGGAACTGCTTTCCAACCAGTGTCGCGTGGGCCTTTCCCGCACTGAGCGGTTGGTCAAAGAACGCATGACCTTATTCGACCAGACGGTCGAATCCATGACCCCTCAAAAGCTCATCAACCCCAAGGCGCTTTCTGCTGTCATTCGTGATTTCTTCGGCCGCAGCCAGTTGTCGCAGTTCATGGATCAGATTAATCCGCTCGCCGAACTCACCCATAAGCGCCGTCTTTCGGCTCTTGGACCAGGGGGACTTTCGCGTGATCGCGCTGGATTTGAAGTGCGTGACGTGCATCCGTCACATTACGGCCGCATCTGCCCCATCGAGACGCCTGAAGGTCCGAACATCGGGTTGATTGCCTCGCTGGCGACCTTTGCCCGTATTAATGAATTCGGCTTTTTGGAAACTCCTTACCGCAAGGTGGAAAATGGCCGGGTCTCTGAAAAAATCGAGTATCTTACGGCCGATCGCGAGGAGCAATTTACGGTAGCGCAGGCGAACTCTGTAATGGATGACAAGGGGCTTTTCACTACGGATCGTGTTGTCTGTCGCCAGCGTGGAGAATTCGTTGATGTGGAACCTAGCCATGTACATTACATGGATGTTTCGCCGAAGCAACTTGTCTCAATAGCTGCATCTCTCATTCCGTTCCTGGAGCACGATGACGCCAATCGCGCCTTGATGGGTTCCAACATGCAACGCCAGGCCGTGCCCCTGCTTGTCACGGAGGCGCCACTGGTTGCCACCGGTCTGGAAGACCGCGTGGCTCGGGATTCTCGGGCGGTATTGGTCGCTGAAGATTCCGGCAAGGTTGCCTCGGTGAATGGTAATCAAATCATCATTACCGAGAGCGGTCAGCTGCCCGAAGGCAAAAAGAAAATAAAGCATGATCCGGCGAACGGTGTTTCCATTTATCCGGTTCGCAAGTTCATGCGTTCCAATGCAGCCACTTGCATTAATCAAAAAATTCTGGTGAACAAGGGCGACCATGTCAAAAAAGGCCAGATTCTGGCCGACGGACCCTGTACCCAGGGAGGCGAACTGGCACTTGGACGCAACGTGCTGGTGGCTTTCATGCCTTGGAACGGTTATAATTTCGAGGACGCGATCTTGATCAGTGAAAAAATCGTGAAGGACGATATTTTCACCTCCATTCATATTGATGAGTTTGAAGTTGCGGCTCGTGACACCAAGCTTGGGCCTGAAGAAATCACCCGGGATATTCCGAATCTTGGCGATGAAGCGTTGAAAAACCTTGGCACCGATGGGGTCATTCGTATCGGCGCTGAAGTGAAGCCTGGCGATATTCTCGTTGGAAAAATCACGCCGAAGTCCGAAACCGAACTTGCTCCCGAGGAGCGACTGCTCCGTGCCATCTTTGGCGAAAAAGCCGCGGATGTTAAAGACACATCGCTCAAGGTTCCTTCCGGTACCTATGGTATCGTCATGGACGTGAAAGTTTCGGCCAAAAAGGATGCCGACCGCGTCAGTCGCTCGGTTTCCACCGAGGAAAAGCGCCATGCCAAACAGATAGAGGAAGATCACAAGAAAAAGACCGGTGAGTTGCAGGATCAATTGACCGAGGCGCTGAGCAACATTCTGCTCGGCGAAAAAATTCCGCTCGATGTTGTTAATAGCGAAACGGGTGAAATTATCATTCCGGCCAACCGTAAGATCACCAAGACGCTGCTGCGCAAGCTCGCCATGGTTTATGACCGCATTGAGATTGATCCCTCGCCGATCCGTAACAAGATTAATGAGATCATTGGCCAGTTCCGCAAAAAATTCGACGATTTGCAGATGCAATACGACGAGGAAATGGAACGTGCCGAGGCGGGTGAAGGTGTGGAAGCTGGCATCGTCAAGTCGGTGAAGGTTTACATCGCCTCGAAGCGCAAACTCTCTGTTGGTGACAAAATGGCCGGCCGTCACGGTAACAAGGGTGTGGTTGCCAAGATCGTCAAAGAAGAAGACATGCCCTATCTCGCGGACGGAACTCCTGTGGAAATTGTATTGAATCCGCTGGGCGTGCCGAGTCGTATGAATGTCGGTCAGGTTTTGGAAACGCACTTGGGCTGGGCAGCTAAGCTGCTGGGTTTGAAGTTCGCCACGCCGGTATTTGACGGCATGAAGGAAAAAGACATCCGGGGCTATCTCAAGCAGGCTGGCTTGCCCGAACATGCCAAAACGCATTTGATCGATGGCCGTACCGGCGAGGTGTTCGACCAGGAGATTGTGGTTGGCTACATTTACATGATGAAGCTCGGCCATTTGGTGGCGGACAAGATTCATGCCCGTGCCGTTGGCCCGTATTCCTTGGTCACGCAACAGCCCCTGGGAGGCAAGGCTCAGTACGGTGGTCAGCGCTTCGGCGAAATGGAAGTGTGGGCCATGGAAGCCTATGGTGCCGCTTACACTTTGCAAGAACTCCTGACGGTGAAATCCGACGATGTCCAAGGCCGTACGCGGATTTATGAAAGCATCGTCAAGGGTGATAATTCGCTCGAGGCGGGCATTCCGGAATCCTTTAACGTATTGGTCAAGGAAATGCAGTCGCTTGGGCTCGACGTCAAGGTCGGATATTCCAATCCGATTGAACATGCTGGTAGTGAGAATGCACAGGCGGCTGCTGTTGCCGCGCTGACTTCCACGGAACCTTCAAACTGAAATTTTGCTGAATTAAAATCGTATGACCAGTTCTAAAGAAAACGCCCGCGAGATTCTCGGCCTCGAAAAAGTCAACCAGGTTGACTATGTCGGCATCACGCTGGCGTCTCCCGACGCCATCCGCTCCTGGAGCAAGGGCGAAGTGAAGAATCCTGAAACGATCAACTACCGCACGTTCAAGCCGGAAAAGGGCGGCCTTTTCTGCGAACGCATTTTCGGTCCGGTAAAGGACTGGGAATGTTCTTGCGGCAAGTATAAACGCATCAAGCATCGCGGGATTGTCTGCGATCGTTGCGGTGTCGAAGTCACGCTGTCCCGCGTGCGCCGCGAGCGCATGGGCCACATTGAACTGGCCGTGCCGGTGCAGCACATCTGGTTCTTCAAGTGCATGCCTTCGCGTATCGGGCTGGCCTTGGACATGACCGCGCGCCATTTGGAACGTGTCATTTATTACGAGGATTACCTCGTGATTGATCCGGGGACGACCCCGCTGAAGGCGAACCAACTCCTAACCGAGGTGGAACTACGCGAAGCACGGGAAACCTATGGTGCTGAAGCCTTTACTGCCAAAATGGGTGCGGAAGCGGTGCGCGAAGCCCTCTGCCGCGTCGATCTTGCCAAGCAGGCGGATGAATTGGCCATTGGCATGACGGAAACCAAGAGCAAACAAATCCGTAAAAAATTGGCGAAGCGCATCAAGCTGTTGCAGGGCCTTGCGTCTTCCAAGAGTCGTCCGGAATGGATGATTCTCACAGTTTTGCCGGTTATTCCGCCTGATTTGCGCCCCTTGGTACCACTCGAAGGTGGACGTTTTGCAACGTCCGACTTGAACGATCTGTATCGCCGGGTCATCAACCGGAATAACCGTCTGCGCACGCTCCTCCAGCTTAAGACGCCGGAAGTCATTATCCGTAATGAAAAGCGCATGTTGCAGGAAGCCGTGGATGCCTTGTTCGACAATGGTCGCCATGGTCGCCCGGTTACCGGTGCCGGCAATCGTTCGTTGAAGTCGCTGAGCGATATGCTCAAGGGCAAGGGCGGACGCTTCCGCCAGAACCTGCTCGGCAAACGTGTGGATTATTCCGGACGCTCGGTTATCGTGATCGGTCCAGAACTGAAATTGAACCAGTGTGGCCTTCCCAAGAAGATGGCGCTCGTTCTGTTCGAGCCGTTCATCATTCGCCGATTGAAGGAACTGGGCTATGTCCACACCGTTCGCAGTGCGAAGAAAATGATTGAGCGTCAGACGAAGGAAGTCTGGGACGTTTTGGAAGAAGTCACCAAAGGCCATCCGGTCCTGTTGAATCGCGCTCCTACCCTGCACCGGTTGTCGGTTCAGGCCTTTGAGCCCCAGCTTATTGAAGGCGAAGCTATTCGCATTCACCCACTGGTTTGTACCGCCTACAACGCCGACTTTGACGGTGATCAAATGGCCGTTCACGTGCCGTTGTCCGTCGAGGCGCAGATGGAGGCGCGCTTGTTGATGATGGCTACCAACAACATCTTCTCACCGTCTTCCGGCAAGCCGATTATTACGCCCACTCAGGACATTACACTGGGTTGTTATTACGTAACCGCGGAGCCGCGCAAGCCAATGCCGGCGGATACCAAGACATTGCCGCTGTTCGGATCCAAGGCTGAGGTTATTTATGCGTACAGCGATGATGGGATTAAGACCCATGACCGCATTCGTCTCGCCAATCCTGACTTTGGCAAAAAGACTGCCTTCGGTAATACCGAAAAGAAAGTCATTGAAACCACGGTCGGTCGAGTGCTGTTCAGCGAAATCTGGCCTTCGGAATTGGGTTTCCACAACAAGCCGGTGAAGAAGTCTGACCTCGGCGATCTGATCTGGAAGTGCTACAAAAACGCCGGACATGACAAGACTGTGGTCATGTTGGACAAGCTCAAGGAAATTGGTTTCCGCGAGGCGACCAAATCCGGTGTTTCGATCGGCATTGACGACATGATCGTGCCCAAGGAGCGCGACGAGCAGATCGAGAACGCGCACAAGCAGATTCGCGAAGTTGAGAAACAGTATCGCAAGGGTGTCATCACCTCGGGCGAGCGCTATAATAAGATCGTTGATATCTGGACGCATTGCACGGATCAGATTTCCGGCGTGATGTTCAAAACCCTCGAACAAAACCAGGGCAAAAAAGAATACAACCCGGTTTATTTGATGGTGGACTCCGGCGCGCGCGGTAACAAACAGCAGGTGCGTCAGCTTGCCGGTTTGCGCGGTCTGATGGCCAAGCCGAGCGGGGAAATCATTGAAAAGCCGATTCTGGCGAATTTCCGTGAAGGACTCTCGGTGCTGGAATACTTCATCTCGACCCACGGCGCCCGCAAGGGTCTTGCCGATACGGCCTTGAAGACGGCTGATTCCGGCTACATGACGCGTAAGCTCGTGGACGTTTCGCAGGATGTGATCATCCAGGAAAACGACTGCGGCACTACGAACGGCATCTGGGTGTCTGCAGTGTTTGAAGGCGAAGACGAAGTTGTCAAAATTTCCGACCGTTTGGTCGGCCGTTTTGCCTGCGACGATATCGTGAACCCCGTCAGCCCCAAGGAATTCCTGATCCGGGCCAATGAAGAAATTGACGAGGTTAAAGCCAAGGTGATTGATGTTGCCGGCGTGGACCGTGTCCGCATTCGCTCGGTGCTGACTTGCGAAAGTAAGCACGGCATTTGCCGCCATTGCTATGGTCGCAATTTGGCGACCGGCTCACTGGTCAAGCTCGGTGAAGCGGTGGGCATCATTGCCGCACAGTCCATCGGCGAACCCGGCACGCAGCTTACCATGCGCACGTTCCATACCGGTGGTGTGGCGGCAGGCGTGTTTAAGCAGCCCCAAATCAAGTCGAAGCACGATGGTATTATCAAATACAATGAATTGCGCGTGGTTCCATTGGAAGACGGCAGCAACATTGTTTTGAATAAGAACGGCTCCATTACCATTCATGCCGATGATGGACGTGAATTGGAAAGCCATACCATTGTCATCGGCGCAGTGGTTTCCGTGAAGGACGGTGGCAAGGTAAAGAAAAATGATACCTTTGTTCAATGGGATCCGCATAACGTGCCGATTCTCTCTGAAAAAGCCGGCAAGGTGAAATTCCACGACATCATTGAAGGTGTCACCATGAAGCAGGAAGTGGACGAAGCCACCGGTGAAGAAGCCATGGTCGTCATTGACCATAAGGAGGATTTGCACCCGCAGATCATCATGTCCGACGATCACGGCGAGGTGGTGGCGAATTATCCCATTCCATCCGGCGCTCACATTGTCGTTAACGAAGGCGATAAGATCGTGCCCGGCACTTTGCTCGCCAAGACGCCGCGTAAACAGGCCAAAACCCGTGACATCACCGGCGGTCTGCCGCGTGTGGCCGAGTTATTTGAAGCCCGCCGCCCGAAAGACGCTTCGGAAATCTCGAAGATTGACGGCATCGCGGATTTCGGTCCGAGTGTGCGTGGCAAGCGCTGCGTGCTCATCACTGATCCGGTAACGAAGTTGCAGGAAGAACACTTGATCCCGATCGGGAAGCACGTCATCGTCTTCAAGGGGGATTTGGTCAAGAAAGGCCAGCAGCTTACCGAAGGTCCGATGGATCCGCACGAGATTCTTGAGGTTTGCGGTGCGCAGGAATTGCAGGAACACCTAGTCGGCGAAGTTCAGGAAGTGTATCGCCTCCAGGGTGTGACCATCAATGACAAGCACATTGAAATCATCGTTCGCCAGATGCTCCGCAAGATTCGGGTTACCGAGGCTGGTGATACCCAGTTCCTCTGGGGCGAACAGGTGGACAAACTGGAGTTCGAGGCTGAAAATGATGCGGTCGAGAAAAAGGGTGGCAAGCCCGCTGAAGCTTCTCCGGTACTGCTTGGCATCACCAAGGCATCGCTCGAAACCGATAGCTTCCTCAGTGCTGCCTCCTTTCAGGACACGACCCGCGTGCTTACCGAAGCCGCAACGCGTTCCAAGATCGACAGCCTGCGTGGCTTCAAAGAAAACGTTATCATGGGCCACATCATTCCGGCGGGCACGGGTTTTGACCGGCACCGTAAGGTGACGCTCCTGCCGCTCGTCCAATTGGCAGAAGAACCGGTGGCTGAAGCTCCGGTGGAAGCGGAAAATCCGCTGCTGAGCTAAGTTGACATTGAAAAATTCACGCGGGCGTCCACCAAAAGGCGGACGCCCGCTTTGTTTTGCCCCCCGTCAGCAGGGTAGAAGATTCACGCTGGCTGTTGTTGGGTGAGACAGTGCAGCGAACCGAAGCCCCACACCAGATCAACGGCATGAATACCTATGACCGGGCGGTCACGAAATAATTCTCCCAAAATGCCAAGTGCTACACGGTCGTTCGGGTCGTTGAAGGTGGGAACGATGACGGCGGCGTTGCAGATGTAAAAATTCGCGTAGCTCGCCGGCAGTCGCACATGATCAAAGTACAACGGGGTGGGCATGGGCAGTTCAATGATTGTGGGCCGACGGTTGTCTTCCAGTCGCAAATCCTGAACGCGTTCCCAGTTTTCCGCTAGCGGCCGGTAATTGAGGTCGCGTGAATTTTTTTCCCGAACCAGCACGAGGGTATGGGCGTTTACAAACCGGCATATATCATCAATGTGGCCATGGGTATCGTCGCCTTCCGGACCTTTGGCCAGCCAGAAGATGTTGCTGACGCCTAGATTGCTTTTCAGAGCGGTTTCCATCTGCTGTTTGCCCAAACCGGGATTGCGAACCTGGATTTTGGGATGTAAATAACATTGTTCGGTTGAGAGCAGGGTGCCACGGCCATTGACCTCAATACCGCCGCCTTCGAGGACAAGGTCATTGGATGTTAGTCCTGTTTTTTGCGTTGAATTAGCGATCTGGCATTTGGCGTGAAATAGTTTTTTACCCAACCAGGCGGCAGCGGTTTCCGGCACGGTTGTGTCTTTGCGCCAGTTCGGGTATTTCGCCCAGCCATTGAAATGGCAATGAACGATCGCGGTTTCGACCGGGTCATTTTTTTTGACAAAAATCGGTCCCGTGTCACGGGTCCAGCCGCGATTGGTGGGGTGCGTGACAAATTGAATCTTCCCAACATCTACCCCGCATTTCTTGAAAACCAGCCGCGCAGCCGCCTCGTCTTTTGGGTGGCGGACCAGCAGAAATATTTTTTCGCCGGCCGAAATTTTTCGCGCCATTTCACCGTAAATCCATGAGATAGTCTCAAATTTACCTGGCCAGTCACTGCGGTTGTGCGGCCAGGCCAGCCAGGTCGCGGCATGGTCTTCCC
>CAISVF010000581.1 GCA_903888765.1 uncultured Verrucomicrobia subdivision 3 bacterium
AGGGTGAGAATTGGTTTTCCTTGAGTTACGCCGGGCCCAACCAAGGTCTGAAAGGTATCTCCATGGCGTTGCAACAAAGTTCCATGGAATGTTCCAATCAGCAGGCTTCCGTCACGCCTGACCAGCAAGGAGCGGGCGTATAAATCGTTCAGTGGCGGCGAACTGGCAGCATCGAGCACCACGAAGCGCGCCCCGTCGAACCGTGCCAATCCATTCGGAGTGCCCACCCACAGATAGCCGTCGGGAGTGCGGGCAACCGCATTGATACGTGTGCTGGGCAGGCCGTCGTCCATGTCCCAGTTCCGCAGCAGAAATTCGGGAACACTAGTGCGCTCACCAGCCAGCGCTGCGGTTGCCGCAAAAAAAACGGCAACTATCCATTGCCGAACTGGGCGGTGCAGGATGCTGGAAATCACGCGGCCAAGTTAAACCAGCCGCACCGGACCGACAAGCCGGCAGGAAAAAACCTTGTGACCAGTTTTGGTCTATTGGGAAACGCGCCACCAACTGTTCACCTGTGGTGTAACCAAAAACCAATCTGCTATCATGTTCCAATCCAAAGTCATTCACTGGGTTGCAGCGTCACTTTGGCTCGCCACGTCGGCCACCAGTGCGCTGGCTGATGTTCTGGACGACGGCTTCCGTTCGCCGCCGCCAGAGGCGCGGTCGCGAGTGATCTGGCAGTGGGTGAACGGCAACATCAGCCGCGAAGGCATCACAGCGGATTTGGAGGCGATGCAGCGCGTCGGCATCAAAGGCCTCTTGTTACATGAGGTGCATTTTCCGTTGTGGCCCGCCGGGACGGTGAAATTTCAAAGCCCAGAATGGTGGGACTTGATGAAGTTCACCGCGCAGGATGCAGACCGGCTGGGGCTGGAATTTGGTATCCACAACTGCCCCGGCTGGGCGTCCAGCGGCGGACCTTGGATCACGCCAGAGATTTCGATGCAAAAGCTGGTATGGTCGGAGAAAACTATTCCCGGCCCGGCAGAGATTGATCTCGGTAAGTTGGCGCAACCAAAAGTTGATCCCAAGTGGAATTACTATCGCGATGTCGCCGTGCTAGCTGTCCCGGCTCGGACGAATGGGGCCGCTATTTCTCCCGCCGAAGTTCAAGATCTCACGCACAGCAAAAGTGTACCCATCGGTAGCTGGCGGGTATTTCGTTTTGGTCACACCACCACCGGCCACAAGAATGCTCCGGCACCCATCGGCGGTGAAGGTTTGGAATGCGACAAGTTCAGCCGCGAGGCCATGACGATTCATTATCGCGCCTACGCGGAGAAGATTTTGGATACTCCTGGGAGCCTTGCCGGGCGCACGTTGAACTTTGTTGAGATGGATAGTTATGAAGCTGGACCACAGGACTGGTCCCCAAAATTCGCCGAAGAATTTCGCCAACGCCGGGGTTACGACCTACTGCCGTGGCTGCCGGTCGTGGCCGGCGTGAAACTGGCGGACGCGGAGAAATTTCAATTTGATCAGCGCCGGACGATTGCAGAACTGTATGACGAAAATTGCTACGGCTGGTTCGCCGAACTGGTGCATGAGCGGCCGGGAATCAAGTTCGCCTTGGAGCCTTACGGCGGTGCGTTTGATCCTCTCACGGTTGGCGGGAACGGCGATTTGGTGCTGGCCACCTTTTGGAACGGGCTGCCTTGGGGGTTGGTGGACATCCCGACCATCGCCGGCACGACGCACACGTGGGGCATTCCCATCACGGATGCCGAGGCGTTCACCGGTTCGCCTACCGAGACGAAATGGAATCAAGATCCCTATTCGCTCAAGCGGCTCGGGGATCAGGCCTTTTGTCTGGGCGTGAATCGATTCTTTCTGCACAGCATCCCGCATCAGCCGTGGCTGAATGTCCGCCCCGGCATGACGCTCTGGAACTTCGGCACGCACTTTGGTCGCACGCAAACTTGGTGGGAGCAATCGCGCCCTTGGTTTGATTATCTGGCGCGCTGCAGCTTTCTTTTGCAGCAAGGCCATTTTGCCGCCGATGTTTTGTTATTGAACCGCAGTGCCGCCCCAGCCTTGCCGGTGGAGGGCGTCGGTGCTGCCAGAACGGTGGACAAAACTAAACCGCACGCGTCGGAAGGTTATCTCGGCGATTTGTGCTGCGAGAAAGCTCTGGTGAAACGCGCCTCCGTGCAAAACGGGCAATTGTTTTTCCCCGACGGACAAAGTTATCGCCTGCTCGTCCTGCCCAATCAGAAAACCATGACCCTCGAAGTGGCCGGCAAAGTTGAACAATTGGTCACGGCGGGTGCCACGGTCATCGGCCCGAAACCCGAGACCACCTCTGGCGTGGAAGGCGAGGCGGAATTGCGGAAAATCGCCGACGCCTTGTGGGATTCCGGAAAAATCAAGCCGCTCAAGCAAACCGAAGCGCTAACAGAACTGGGGCTGGGGCCGGACTTTATTACCACTGACAAAGATTTGCTCTGGACTCATCGCCGCACAGCGGAAGCGGATATTTATTTTCTTTCCAATCAACAGGAACAGCAGCGGACAGTTGAATGTGCGTTTCGCATGATCGGACGGCAGCCGGAATTATGGGATGCCGCCACTGGTGACAAGGTGAATGCGGTCGCATTTCGCGATGACGGCAAGATGACACGATTGCCGATTCGCTTTGATCCGTTTGGCTCTACCTTCGTCGTCTTTCGGCACGCTCCAAAGTCAAATCAAGCGGATGCCAGAAACAACTGGCCGGAATTTGAGGCTGTCGCCACTTTGGCCGAAACTTGGAAAGTGAACTTTGATTCGGCGCAAGGTGGGCCAGGCCAGATTGCATTTTCAATCTTGGCGGACTGGAGTCAGCGACCTGAAAAAGGCATACGTTATTATTCTGGAACGGCAACTTACGAGACGACTTTTGAACTTTCGACCAACCAGTTGGATCGTCCGCTTTGGTTGAATTTGGGGCAGGTAAAAAATCTGGCCGAAGTGGAATTGAATGGTAATTCTCTTGGCGTGCTATGGAAGCCGCCGTTCCGTTGTAATATCACCGGCCAAGCCAAGTCCGGCACCAACCGACTGGTTGTGCACATCACAAATTTATGGCCCAACCGGATGATTGGTGACGAGCAGGAGCCGGCGGACATCAAGTGGGGCAATGAGTCGATCTGGAACCACAGCGAGCCATCCGGCCCGGTTGGTCGTCCCATGCTTGACCTACCCGCGTGGCTGAGCCAGGGCAAGCCTCGTCCGTCGGCGGGTCGCTACACATTTACAACCTGGAATTTTTATCAGAAAGATTCGCGGCTGCTGCCTTCGGGCTTGCTCGGGCCGGTTCAAATTCAGATCTTAAAACAATAATGACAACCAATCCCAAAACTTTTGAAAATTGGCCACGTCGCGACTTTTTGAAAACCTCAGCCGCTGCCATGTTAGGCTTGGCTTTTTCGCGATTGCCAGCGATGGCGGGGCCGTTCACGCGCGAGGATTTTGACCATCTGGTGCCGGCAGACAAAAAGCTTTCGCCGGAATGGGTGAAATCTCTTTTTGCTCGTGGCACGCCTGAAATCCTGCGCGGGAGCGAACTCAAATTTGTCGGGATGCCTATCGGCGGCATCGGCGCGGGGCAGCTTTATCTCGGCGGCGACGGCAGGTTGTGGCACTGGGACATTTTCAACCAATTCATCAAAACCGGCGCGGAGCATTACGCCAAACCGCTCACGCCCGCGGCGCCGCTCGCACAAAAATTTTCGCTCAAGCTTGGCGATAAAATAATTCCCCTCGACCGTGATGGTTTTTCGGAAATCACTTTTCGCGGCGAATATCCGGTGGGCATCGTCAATTACTCTGACCCCGCCGTGCCGCTCGCGGTGAAGTTGGAAGCATTCTCGCCGTTCATTCCGCTGAACACGGACGACTCCAGCCTTCCTGCGACGATTTTTCAATTCACGCTGCATAACACTTCCGCCGCTCCCGTTGAGGCCGCGCTCGTTGGCGAACTGGAAAATGGCGTGTGCCTGTTCAACCGCAAGCGCGATGGAAGGCTGGTCAACCACGTCGCAAAATCGCACGGCGCGGCGCTGCTGGTTTGCAGCGCCGAGGCTGCACCCGAGATCACTGCTGCGAATCCCACCGACGCGAAAGATTTTATGCCGCTCGAAAAATTGTTTGACTTCGGCACGCTGGCGTTGGCGTTGCTCGGCGGTGCGGATGAGAACAGTGGCGATAAAAAAGTTTCCTTCGCGGATAAACTTTCCGGCTCGCTCGGGCGCAAGCTGAAACTCGCCGCCGGGGAATCGAAAACGGTGCCGTTCGTTCTCGCGTGGCATTTCCCGAATCTTTCCATCAAGGAAGGCTTCAACAACTGCGGACGTTTTTACGCGACAAAATTTTCCTCGGCGAAGGTGGTGGCGGAATACGTCACAAAAAATTTTTCGCGGCTCGAATCGCAGACGAAACTCTGGCGCGACACTTGGTATGATTCCACGTTTCCGTTCTGGTTTCTTGATCGCACGATGCTCAACACGTCCATCCTCGCGACCTCGACGTGTTTCCGTTTCGCGAACGGCCGCTTCTACGGCTGGGAAGGCGTCGGCTGCTGCGCGGGGACGTGCGGTCACGTTTATCATTACGCCCATGCCATCGCGCGGCTGTTTCCCGAACTCGAACGAGACACGCGCGAGCGCGTGGACTTTGGCATTGCACAGAAGCCGGACGGCGCGATCAAATTCCGCGCCGAGCGCAACAACATCCCGGCGATAGACGCGAAGGCGGGAACGATTCTTCGCGCCTTGCGGGAACACCAGATGTGTTTGGATGACGCATTTCTCCAACGTAACTGGTCGAAAATAAAACTCGCGACGCAGTGGCTAATCAAGAAGGACGCCGACGGCGACGGCCTCATCGAAAGCAATCAGCACAACACGCTCGACACGGATTGGTTTGGAAAAGTCGCGTGGCTGAGCGGACTTTATCTCGCGTCGCTCGCGGGCGCGGCTGCGATGGCGGATGAAATGGGCGACACGGATTTTGCCGCGCAATGCCGGAGCATTTTGGCAACGGGCCGGAAAAATCTGGTAGAGCAGCTTTTCGATGGCGATTATTTCATCAACAAGGTTGACTTGAAGCATCTCGACGCGATTAATTCCGGCACGGGCTGCGAGATTGACCAGGTGTTCGCTCAAAGCTGGGCGTTTCAAGTCGGTTTGCCGCGCGTGCTGCTGGAGAAGGAAACCGTCACGGCGCTGAAATCGCTTTGGCGCTACAATTTCACGCCGGACATCGGGCCGTATCGCGAGGCGAACAAGCCGGGACGCTGGTATGCGATGCCGGGCGAGGCGGGCTTGCTGATGTGCACGTTTCCCCGCTCTGATTGGGATTTCAAACAGGCGAGCGGCAATGGAAACAAAACTTTTACCGGCTATTTCAACGAGTGCATGAACGGCTTCGAGTATCAGGTCGCCGGCCACATGATCTGGGAAGGCATGGTGATGGAAGGTCTCGCGGTGACGCGCGCGGTGCATGATCGCTATCACGCCTCGCGCCGCAATCCGTGGAACGAAGTCGAGTGCGGCGACCACTATGCACGCAGCATGGCGAGTTACGGAGTTTATCTGGCGGCGTGCGGCTTCGAATACGTTGGTCCGAAAGCGCACATCGGCTTCGCACCGAAGTTGACGCCGGAGAATTTCAAATGTGCGTTCACCAGCGCCGAAGGCTGGGGCAGCTTTAGCCAGAAGGTTGAAAACGGAAAGCTAAACGCCACAATCGCCGTGCGCTGGGGCAAGTTGAGTTTGATAACCATCGCTCTGGAAAACGCGGCGGCAAAGTCGGTTCATGTATCAGTTGCCGGCAAAACTATCCCAGCGAAGCTGACTCGTGACAATCAGCGCGTTTTGATTTCATTACACAAGCCGGTTGCAATCGCCACCAACCAGACATTGAAAATCGATCTCTCCTAAAAGCCACGACTGCCACATAAAAACACATACCCTGTGCGCCTTCGCAATGATGAAATTGAATAAGCTTTTGACTGGCTGGGGTGCCATCAACCTGGCGCTCTTGCTGGCATCCAATGATTGCATTTCTTTGAAAGCGAAGGAGATTTCGCCGGCACAAATGCAGGCGATTTACGATGAGGCCAAGACGCCGTTTAAGTATGGAATCATCATCCGACCGCCTCATGGGAAGCGGGTGGATTGTCCGAATGTTTTCCGCTGCGGCGACCGTTGGTTCATGGTCTATGTGCAGCTTGAGAATTTACCAGATGGTAAGCCGCTCGGTTATTCCACCCAGCTTGCGGTCAGCGCGAACCTGCTAAACTGGCAGTCACTAGGCACCATTCTGTCGCCGGGCGCGAGCAATGCTTGGGACGCAGCTAATGCCGGCGGCGGCATCGCACTGATGGACACCACTTGGGGCGGGAGTGGCGCATTGGAGAAATACGATGAGAAATACTGGCTGGCTTATATCGGCGGAAAAAATCCCGGCTACGAAACGCCACCGCTGGCTACCGGCATGGCATTTTCGCCCGATTCCAGTCAGCCTTGTGCGTGGCAAAAGTTGCCGGCGCCCATCCAGC
>CAISVF010000582.1 GCA_903888765.1 uncultured Verrucomicrobia subdivision 3 bacterium
ACCAGTGTTAATTTTGCAGGTGGTAAAGTTTTGCAGATTCCCTCAACTGCGATGCGATACTTTTAAAATAGTATTTTTCTCTCAAAAGTTTACCGATTTTTACCGGATTTTACCGCTACCGGACAAATTTGCCGACAATTCGTCAATTCTGCCAAGGCTCTTGAGGGCGATTAATCCTTTAAAGATGAGACAAAATGCCGGAAAATAAAAATTCAGGCTTTTGGCTTTCCAGGACCACCCGGAGTGGCTGAACGTTGTCAAAGAGCAAAATCGAGACTGATGTTATGGCCAAAATGGCTGACCATTTAGGCTCAAAAAAAGACGATAAAAAGATACCACAAATGCTCCTGGCAGGCCAAATATTTTCGGACGAATTGTGATGCAAAAATGGAGACAGGATTACATCATGGATATTGCTCCGGGTTTCAAAAGCGTCTCGATCATTCGAATGCGGTTGGTCGTTAGCAAGCAGTAGGGGGCATGGTTCTGTCTTGGCGCAGACCTTCGTCATTGGATGCTACTCCCAAGCCAGCTTGTTAGTAGTGTAAAAACAAGGAACGGTAAAAACGCTGGTTGTAGGATGGTGAATTGGTGTCAATAAACAAAGCCGGTGAGTTGGACAAAACCAAAGTGGTCAGGTTTGACCAGGTGCCGCTGGCCAGGCTCGTCCGATAATCAATTTCATAGGTGGCACCTGCCAAGCCGCTGATCCAGATGCCGGCATATAAATTAATACTGGTACGGGTGGGTATCAGGGCTTCCACTGTGGTCAAGGCAGAGCTTCCGCTATTCGCACCGCCAGCCACATAAACAATGCCGTTGACGACTCCCGCAGCGCTGCTGCCACGGATGGTGGGCATGGAAGTTTCGTTGGTCCAGGTATTGCTGACCGGATCATAAACCTCGACCGAGTTGGTATAAACCCCGGCTCCATTCACACCGCCGAAGACATATAATTTGCCGTCAATCACCGCGCCGCTGGGGGCACCCCGGGAGGTATGCATGGGGGCTTTGGTGGACCAGGTGTTGGACGCCGGATCGTACACATCCAGAATATTGGTGTTGTTCAATCCATCATAACCACCGGCAACATACAATTTGTTGCCAATCACCCCGCCGGCTGGATTGGCGTGTGGGCGAGGTGAATTGGCCAGCGCCGACCAACTGTCGGATGCAGGATTATAAACATGCAAATAGGAATAATACCCGCTATACCCATTATCCGGAGTGGTGACATATAGCAGATTGCTAATGACGCCGCACACTCCCCCGGCGCATAACAGGGGCAGAGAAGCTTTGCTGGTCCATAAATTCGCAGCCGGATCATAGACCCAAAGATTATTGTTGGGCAACGCGGGTGAAATGGTCCACCCGCCAGGAAAGTATAATTTGTTACTGATGACACCGATGCCCGGATTCTGATAGCGCGGTCCCGGCATGGCCGCCAGGCTGCCCCAAGTATTGTTGGTGACATTGTAGGCCTGCAAGCTGGCCATCGGCGATCCGTTATTGCCACCCGCAACATAAAGGATGCCATTGATGGCTGCGGCCGATAAACTATTCCCGCCTATGGGCAGCGACGCTTTTGCGGTCCAGGCACTTTGCGCGAGCGACCGGTCCAGGAAGACGCCTGGCAAAGTAACGGCGAGGGAGAACAGGACAAGCCGGTTTAAAAGGGATGGGAAGGTGAATTTTTTCATAGCATAACGATTGGGGTTTTACGCATGATTTGAAATTTGGTTAATTTCAAAGTTACTGGTTACTTATCACTGATCGCATCAAAAATGGCAATAGCAAGCTTTATTTCCAGCGCTTTTGCTGGCGGGGTGCAAAGAGGACAGATCCGTGGTGTGGATTTGCTTTGCTGTCCACTTGAAGGGCAGGGGAGAGGAGAGATGGATGCGATCGCCGAGAGGGAGGGTCCTTGATGTTAGAGCATTTCCATCAAATATATAGCGATGCGCCTTTGGTTCCAAGAAACAACGGTCTTTTTGGATTTTGGCTTTGTTTCAGCTCAGTTGCAGGGTTTTCAAACCTGCGCCTTTGCTAAAGCCTCGCCAAAAACCAAAAATCCTCGCTGCCCATCGCTACCTTTTTTCTGCCAATGCTCTAGTTTTGGGGTCGCACCGGCAAATATCAAACGCCGGAATGTTGAAAACGGAAATGCTGATGTGGAAATTCAGGGATCAGAAAATTAAAAATCTGCCGCCGTAAAAGAATGGTGAATTTTGGTTTTGCCTTCTCGAGGCAGGTTTCCAATATTGAACACATATTGCTTAACCTATTATGAACTCGAAAAAAGCCGTCCCTACGCCGGAACGTCTGATGCAATTAAGCTGGGGATATGCCCCGCCGCTGATCATTGAGGCGGCGGTCAAACATCATTTATTCGATTTGCTGGACACCGCACCCAGCACTGCCGAGGAACTTGCCAAGCGGGCGGGCGTCCCCGTGCGCGGGGTCAAGGCGGTCTGTGACTCTCTGGTGGGGCTGGATTTGTTGGCGGTCAAGGGCGGCCGCTACCAGGTCACGCCCGAAAGCGCCCAATTTCTCGTTTCCTATAAACCCGGGTATCATGGCGAGTTTTTCAAACACATTTCCACCCAACTCATCCCGAGCTGGCTCGCCTTGGCTGAAATCGTTCGCACCGGCAAGCCCTTGGTCAAAGCGAATTCCAAGAAGGCGGGCGTAAAGTTCTTCAGCCAGTTTGTCGAAGCCATTTTTCCCCTGAGCTACGCTGCGGCCAAAACCCTAGGCGTGCATCTGCGCATCCCCCAAACCAAGCAGCCCGTCCGCGTGCTGGATCTGGCGGCGGGGTCAGGCGTCTGGGGCATTGCCCTGGCGGAACAATCCCCATTGGTGCAGATCACGGCGGTTGACTGGCCACCGGTGCTGGCGGTGACGGAAAAAGTCGCCCGCCGCCACGGGGTGGCCAAGCGTTTGACCAAGGTGCCGGGAGATCTGTTGGAGGTGTCCTTCGGGAGCGAGCATCAGGTCGCAATCCTGGGCCACATCCTGCATAGCGAAGGGCGCGAGCGCAGCCGCCAGTTGCTCAAAAAAACGTTCGAGGCGCTGGCTCCCGGCGGCACCATCGCTATCATGGAATTTCTGGTGGCGGATGACCGCACCGGCCCGCCGACCGGACTGATCTTTGCGGTAAACATGATTGTCCATACGGAGAGCGGCAACACCTTCAGTTTTGAAGAAATCAGCGAATGGTTGCGCGAGGCCGGGTTCCTCAAACCGCGTTTGCTCAAGGCCCCCGGGCCTTCTCCGTTAGTGCTGGCGACCAAACCCTGAAGCGGGACGAAAAATTAGAATCCGCGCACGGATCCCATTCAATGCGCGAGCCGGGAATGCGGATAGTTGAAAGCAAATCGGCGTTTTAAGCATCAAGGCGAAGCCGATCCAGAAGTTTTCAGCATTCATCAGAAATTCCGCAGTTGGAACCGCGAAATAAGCGAAATACGCCAAAGTGCCGCAGCTTTGAGAACGGCAACCGTTCCACTCACTGACGGTAGCATTTTGGTGCGGCGGACACCGCTCGCAGCCTTCCCTTTTGCGTGTTTCGCCTGTTTCCCGTGTTTCGCGGTTCAGCTCAATGGCGGTTTCATCATTTGGGCGCTGGCGTTTGGGTAGCAGGGGGGGGGGAGGCTATAAATGAAAAAAGCCGGACACTACTCCGGTCTCTTAACAAAACACGCTTTAAATTTTTTGTCGGGGTCACTACGGCCAGCAAGGAAAGAATAGCAGGTCTGGATTTTTCTGCATGTCACCAGTTGTGGGGACAAGGGCAGGGGAGGGTGGTTGGCAGACTGGCGTGGGGCCTGTCTTTTTATGGCGGGGTGATGGTTGGTGTGACCATATCAACAACTCCTTTCCGAGCGCAGAAATTTATCGCCCATGCCGGGAGAATGAATGGCTCGCGGGGAGGCTCGCCCTTGCCACGACTACATAAGCTGAAACTTAAGGCAGGATACCCGACCGATTGGCAATGAAGTTGCTCAGTTTCCTCTTGATGAGATATGGATGAACTTATTTCAAAATTAGTTTCGCCAAAGCAGCAAGCCCAAGCGCAAGCGCTGCTGGATGACCCGGGTTCGCGGAACCTGATTCGCCAGCAATTAAGCCAATTGGCGGAGGATAACGCCGGTCTGATGCCGCAAAAATCGTTCAGCTGGATACTGTGCAAGCTCTCCACCTTTGGGGCCGAAGAAACGGATACATTTAGGATTTACCAGGCTTTTTTATCCCAAGTGGATCAATTTGGACAGATGTGCCGCATTTTATCGGGCGACGGGGCACGCTGTAAACTTGACTCTCCGGCAGCCATAGCCAACCGGATTACGATCGGGCTGGGATTGTTTTACGAGGAGGCGGTCCGTCGGCATCAGCGCCAGGCTGCGCCATCCCCGCAATTTTATCAACAAACGGCCGTGAGTTGCTTTGCAGTGACCGGCTACAAAACCATCGCCACCCAGTTGCCCGAGTGGCTGGAATTCCTGCGGTCCAACTTTGTGTTGCCCCGGCTGTAGCGCGCGGTTTGCGGTTTGCAAAGCAGGCACCCCAGATGGAAACGACGTCGTCGGCTGCAACTGAAAACAACGGGGCGAAAACCAAAAGCAGGATCACGGAACCGAGCCATTGAAATTGATTTATAGTTGGCACACTACCCATGTCAGGGAACCACCACGCGATAAAATCCCACGCCGGGTCCAGTGCCATTCGTATCGGTAAAGGTGGTGACGGGATTGGCGTTGGTGAAGGTTTGCAATGGCAACCAGTCAATGAGGTTCGTGGAAAACTGCACGGTCTGGATCAGGCCGGTGCTGCACAGCGTTTGAAATTGGAAGTTGCCGTTGGGCAGGACGACCGGCTGACCGGTCAAACTGGGTGGCAGGTTTGTGTCCAGAATGCTCACCACGCAAGTCACGTTATCGCCCAGCCACGCGCCGCCGGAGGCGGAAATGAGTTCGAGCGAAAATTGCCGCGCAGGGTCAATCACGCGATCGTTCAGAATGGGAATCGTGATATTTTTGCTGGTGACGCCGGAGCCGAACGTAACGACGCCGGAGACAGCGAAAAAGTTGGAACTGCTCGCGGTCAAGGCATAGGTGGTGTAGCTGACTTTCACGGTCAGGTTGTTCGCGCCGGTGCGGGTGAGTGGCACGTTGATGAAGCCGCTGTTCTTGTTGATGCTGGCGGAGGTCGTGGACCACTGAATCATGCCACCGCCGTTGGCCGGCCAGGAACTGATATTGGCGACGGCATTGGTGATGGCGGTGTAAGCCGCGATGTTAGCCCCTTCAACCAAATCGTAGCGTTGGTTGAAGAGCGCAGCAAACTCGACACCGTTGGTCGAGGACGAAGTCTGGCTGATATTTTGCGCCAGCACGGAACTCGCTCCCGGCAAACTGCCATAAAACAGGTCGTTCCAGCTAAAGGAAGAGCCGGAAATCCGTGCGTTGAAGCCTTCCAGGTAATTTTGCAGGTAGTGACACAGCCCCAGGGCCGAAGCGCTTAATCCGGCACATGAATCATAGGCTTCAAAATACCCGGCCCCATCAATCACGCGCACGCTGAGGTTGGTGGGAAAGTCCACAGCGGACCGGCTCAAAAATTGCGGTATGTCGGCATACCAGATTTCCCACGGGGCAAGGTCGGCAGGGCGGCTGTGCGACTGGACGACATTGGTGAAGCCGAGAATATTCGTGAGCCCCGCATTGCCGAGCAGTTCCTGCTGGAGGTAATCCATATAGGATTTACCACTGGCCTTTTCAATGACGCGGCCCAGGATTAAGTAACCAAGATTGCAATAGACGTTCGTGCTGCCCGGCGTGAAATCGAGCGGCTTGGAAAACATCCAACTAATGACGTTCGTCGGTCCGGCTGGATAATTCAGGCCCATGTTCGTTGAAAATTGAACAGTGCGGAAAACCGGGTCGAAAGGCGGGGTGGTAGCGTATTGGTTCCAACCGCCGGCATGATCAAGAAGATGTTGCACGGTAATGTTCGTAATACGGCTGTCGCCCAGCACACCGCCCCACGGTTGGATGCCGAGATAATCATAAATCCTGGTGCTGGTGGTGATTTTCCCCGCCGCCACGAGTTTGTATATAGACGACGCGGTCAGCATTTTCGACACACTGGCCAGCCGGAACAGATTGTCCGGGTGGATGACCTTGGTGAAATGATTGTCGCGCCAGCCGTAGCCCTGGCGAAGCACCAGCTTGCTGTCCTTCATCAGGGCCAGCGTGCCGGCCGCAAAATTATGGGCGACCAGAAAATTGGTCATGGCCGACTCCAGCGGTGCCAGTTCGGGCACGACCGGGCCGCTGCCGGGCCTGTTGGTGGGCATGGCGACGCCTTGAAGATACAAGATGCCGCCGCCGTAGGGCGGATCGGGCGTCTCGTAATTGGTGAGGGCGGCGGACTCAAAACCCAGCGTTTTCGGGATGAAACTTAGCGAATACAAATGATTCTGGCCGGTCGGAAGAAATTGCCCGGCATAGTTTGAACTGGTTTGAAAATCGGCGGCATCGGGACCGATGAGGGCTTCCGATTGCATAAAAAGATTAGTGCCACCGGCAAAACTGAAACCGCCCACCTTGTTGGTTGTCCCAACAGGAAAGAAACCAAAATCATATGTCTGCGCACCTCTGGCATCGCTGTCGAGCCGAAGCCAGACACAAAAAGCCAGCGCAACCAACCGTGTGCGCGAAGCAAGCCAGCACCTAATATTCATACGCGATACAGAATTTGAGCCTAAAAACAGCATTTATTGAGCTGATTAGACAGCAAATTCAACAAATCCCATGATCATCAAAAGGGAATCCTGGACGGGTATTGGATGGGTATTGGACGGTAAGCCCGACCCGAGACGAACGGAATGCAGGGGGCCATTGCTGATGACGATGGGCGATGCCGCGGCGGAGAACCGGTACGAATGGTCCAGGCGCGAGGCCGGGTGCGCTAGCGGTTCAGTCCGAAATATCGGTTTCGCGCATGGGTATCCAGGCTAAAAGGAAAGCGGGGTGACGCAGCCTCTGTCCGCGTGCTGGGGGGCTTCGACGGCAAATAGCATCAACCATGCACTGAAGATCCCTTCAAGAGCGTTTCTATTATTGGTGGAGGCGGAAGAATAAATTTACGGTGGGGGAGGTCAGGGTGATGCTATTGGATCCGCTGACGGAATAGGTGTCGCCCGTACTGGCACCGCCACCACCGGTGATTTTATACCAGTCGATGGAGTAGGTTTGCCCTAATGCCCGAAGGCGGGGGGGGGATGAAGGAAGAAGGACGAAGCTGAGCAGTAGGGCGAAACTCCGCAAGGTGTTGCCCCAAGACCGTCCGCTGGAGATCGGCCAGTAGAAATCAGGGCACGGTCCAAAAGCGGCAGAGGGCTGCCGCTGCTCTCCGTATGCGAGCAATGGATTTTCATTTGG
>CAISVF010000583.1 GCA_903888765.1 uncultured Verrucomicrobia subdivision 3 bacterium
ACGGTTTTTGGCTTGCTCGTGTGTCACGGGGAATTCTTACCGGCCAGCCGCAAAAAAGGACAGTTAAATTTATCGGCCACCCAGCTTTTTGTCGGGCGATCCTAATCCATGCCACTTTTCCGTCGCCTTCCCGCGCCGGGCAAGGATCGGCGGTGGCCTGGAAAATAAGTCTGGAAAACAACTTTGACCCGGCATTGGCGAGGTTCTACGCTGGGGTCATGCGCGGTCATCTGTCCAAGACGTTTGAGCTGGCGAACCAGCAGGTGTTTCGTCGGGCGGTGCAAACCAAATCCTATACGGACTTGCTTGGCAATAAGCTATTTTGCTTTTTGCTGACGGTTCAAGGATTGGGTGCGTTTGCGCTCATCACGCTGGGCGTGCTCCTGAATAAATTCGGGGTGGCTCGCGGCATCATGCAGCCTCGTGTACGCCAGGAGATCATTCGCTCCGGTGTGACCTTGTTGCCCATGGTCCTGTTTGTAGCTCTGGCGCTGGGTATCCTGGTCGTTGGGCAGATGGTCACGGTGTTGGCGAAAGTGGGGGCCACCAGTTATCTGGGATCCACCATGGTTATCGTGATTGTCCGTGAACTCGGCCCGCTGCTGGCGGCGATGCTGGTGCTGGCGCGGGTTGGCACAGCCAATGTCATTGAGTTGGGCACGGCGCGCGCGCTGGGCGAGGTTGAGGCGCTGGAGGCGCTCGGCATTGATCCGGTGCATTATCTGATTGTGCCTCGCGTGCTGGGCATGGCGCTGGGGGTTTTTGCGCTGACGATTTACCTGATCATCGCCGCCCTGGCAAGCGGGTATCTATTTGCCTTTTTGCAGGATGTGCCGCTGCGGCCGGATGATTATATCCACCAGATCGCGGAGGCAATGAATGGTTTGGACTTTGCCCTGTTGGTGCTCAAAACCGTGTCGTTCGGCTTCTTTATCTCCATCGTGACGTGTTACCATGGCCTGGCTCAGCCGCTGCAACTGGCGGAGGTTTCCCAGGTGACGGTCCGGGCGGTCACGCAGGGAGTCATGGTTTGCGTGCTGGTGGATGCCCTGTTTATCGTGGTTTATCTATTCACATGAGCGCAGCCGTTTTCCATCCGGCCGTGATTGAAATGAAGGGGGTCAGCGTTGCTGCCTTGCGGGATGCGTCCATGACGGTGGTTGCCGACGTGAATTGGTCGGTTCAGCCCGGTGAATTCTGGGTGGTGGCCGGCCAGCAACATTCCGGAAAAAGTGATTTACTGATGCTCGCCGCCGGTCTGACGCCGCCCTTGCAGGGCAACTGCCGGGTGCTTGGCTGCGACCCCGCCAATTTCGGCGAGGAACAATTGACCGAGCGGCTGCGCATCGGATTTGTTTTTGCCGGCGGTCAATTGTTCAGTCAGTTGACCGTGGCGGAAAACGTGGCCCTGCCGCTGCGCTATCAGAAAAATCTGGCGGAAATCGAAGTTGCCGGCCTGGTGACGGATTTGCTGGAACTGCTGGAGCTGGCACCGTATGCGCGGTTGCTGCCATCCCAGTTGGCGGCCAACTGGCGGCAGCGGGCTGCTTTGGCGCGGGCGCTGATTCTCAAACCGGAATTGCTGTTGCTGGACCAGCCGCTGGCCGGTCTCGGTAGCCGGCATCAACAGTGGTGGCTCGACTTTCTGGACCGGATCTGGCGTGGTCACGCTTGGCTGGACGGCCGGCCGATGACCCTGATTGTCACCACCGATGCCTTGCGGCCCTGGTCCCACGCGCAAAAAAAATATGCCGTGTTACATGGGAAAAGTTTTTCGGTGGCTGGCATCTGGCCCGAGGTCGCGTCGTCCCGCGATCCGGTGTTGCATGAATTACTGGCCGAAACGTCGGAGCCGAAAATCACATGACAGTCTGAATTCCGGCAGCCTGACTGCTGGCGGGCGTTTGAATCCGCTCGGCTGGAACTGAACAATGAATTGCCGATTGAACTGATAATCTGATTAAACATATTTATGCCGCTGCAAGATCTGACCCCCCAACTCCGCACCCGCCTCAACCGCATGGAACGCGCGGTCGGCTGGTTTGTATTTCTGGCGTCCCTGCTGCTATTAAGCGGATTCGGTTATTACCTGTACCACACCGCCGACCGCAAGGGCTGGTTCATGATCAAGGCCCCGTTTCACATTTATGTGGAAAGTTCGGCCGGACTGAATGTGGGCGATCCCGTTTATATGATGGGCTTTTCGGTGGGAACCATCACCAAAGTGGTGCCGCAGCCGCCTCGTTCCACCAATAACGTGCGCGTGGATTTTGAAGTGGTGGAACCTTATTTCCGGCATTTGTGGACCGATGGCTCGATCGCCCGGATCAACGGAGCGGACTTTCTGGGCAAACGCCAGTTGGAAGTCACGCGGGCGGTCAGTGGCTATGCGCTCGTAGTGACCCAGCCGGTAACCGAGTTCACCAACCTGGATATGTTGCACCAGAAAATGATCGCCGCCCCCGATCATTGGCAGCTCTCCCAGGATGTTTTTGATGCCCAATCCAATCTTATTTTCCATGCCTACGATCTACTGACCGAATCCAACTTTCAGGCCATCGCCGCGTTGCAGCCGGCTTCGCTGTATGCCTACGATAACCACGAGCGGGATGCACATCGCGTGGTGGCTTCCTGGGACACGCGCTTTCATCGCTACAAGATTTTTCGCCCCGGCCATGATTCTGCCTGGCTGCGCAGCGTGGAAACCGCGCCCATGTCGGATCAATTGCAAGACATGCTCTCCCAGGTGAAGTCGGCGTTGCCTGGTATTTTTGCCCTAACCAATAAAATCGGCACCTTGCTTGACCATGCGGCGAACGCCACTTCCAACTTAAACTCCACTATTGTGGCCACGCAGCCGCTGGTCACCAATTTCACCCTCATCAGCAGCGAACTCCGGGACCCGGGTGGACCGCTGCTCTGGGCGCTAGGCAACAATGGCAATGGCCAAATTCAAGCCGCGCTGACCAATGTCAATGCCCTGCTGGTGAACACCGACACCAACTTGAATAACCTGGTCGCTGGTATTGGATTGACGCTGGATAATCTAGCCGGCATCACCAGCAATCTTAATGTGCAAGTGCAGTCCAATCCCAATATGCTCTGGAGCATTGCAAAAACGGTTACGGATGCCGATGATATGATTCAAGGTCTGAAACGCCACTGGCTCCTGCGATCCGCCTTTAAAGTCAAAGCCACCAACGCTCCGGCTAGTCCAAAAATGCGAAGATGATTTTTTATGTTGTTGCCGGCAATCGCCCAGCATCCCAGGCTGGCGATGCGCAAAAAATGATTAAAGCGAATAATCTAAAGCATTAATATATTATATTAATGCAATTAAAGCGTCGAGTTTGGGGTCGTCACTTTTTCCCGGCGACAACAATACCCTGCCAGGAGTTGCTTTCCCTTCCGTCGCAGATGACCGTTAGTGCGGTAAGGCGACATATTTTTTCCGGTAATTTAAAAAAGCTTTGCCACACACTCAGCCACTTACCGACTATCCCGGGTTTGCCTCTCCGGAGAAAATTAAACCTGAAACTACGTTTTAAAAGGTAGTTTTATTCTGGATAAATGGCGGGTTTTGGCGGCTTTTGGCGTAATATGGCGGGTTTTTTCGCGTCTTTTTTTTGCGCGCCATGCCGAAACTACCTTTTTTCTACATATCAGCCCGAAAGACCTAGACTGCTGCTACAGGAAGACTAGCGCTAACTGGACCAATAGAATGACCAAACCCATGACAACTATATTTTGTGTGCTGCGGATTTGGCCCTGTGGAGATGACCAGAGATGACCAAAATAAGAAACTTCCGGGTTTCCGGTTCCTGACACCACCATGAGTTCGTTTCACGTTGCCAAAGAACGAGTTGGAACTGATTTCGCAAGACCACTTGGCCGACGGATTCAGTCTCAAATGATGACGGGAAAACATACTACAAAGTTGTCCGGTTGGCTAGAATTTTTGAGGTGATTTCGAGCGCGAGGTTGCGACAGGATTAACGGGTTGAAGTTGACTGCATGTTGCAACGGAGGGCGGGTTATTCGCTTACGGAGGTGTTGGAAAATCTGTCAGTTGTCAGTTTGTGGGTAGCGACGATTACAATTTTCCAGTGAGGGCCTTTAGTTTGGCGGTGGTTTGGAATGATGGTGGCACGAGTTACCAGGAATGTGTGGGCCCGGGGCTTGGGCTGCCGATGATCACCAAAGAACAAATGGGATGTGTGATTTTGGAACAAAAACAAAAGCGTCGCATATCGCCCGAAGGGCTGTGCGGATTTGATCTGCTCCCGCTTTGCCAAGCCTCCGGATTTGCCGGAAGTTTCTGACATCAGAATAAATCTTCAAAATGGAGAGGCCGGGCTTTCGTCCGGATAAACTACCTTACTTTAAGAGTTTTTATTTATTGCAATGCTTTTAGTATTGCAAAAGCATTGCTGGAGCGGTTTTTGCAGGTTTTGCAATGTCGGTGTTTTTGCTGTTTTCAGAAGAAA
>CAISVF010000584.1 GCA_903888765.1 uncultured Verrucomicrobia subdivision 3 bacterium
AGTTCGGCGGTTTGCCCGGCTTCACTCGGCGGGTAAACCCTCGCGAATTCATTTTCATCCGTATCCATAACTGTTTATCCGTGACTTCCAAATTCGACCGCGCATTAATTTGTCCTTTTGAAAATAAAGGGGCGTGAAACCAGCCGGGCCGGTCTCACGCCCCAAGTTGTCTAACGATTGACTACGACTTTCAATATTTCAGCCGGTAGAACACGTTGGTCTGGTTCGGGCTGATGGTGACTGGATACGGCGAAGAGGCACCGGTGACTGTTTGCCACGCGCTGGTATTCACCAGGCTGACTGAGTTTGACTGCAACTGCCAGCCCTGCCCCGCCGGCCAGTTCAACGACAGACTGTTCGGACCGGTGGTGGTAACGACGATATTTGTCGGACTCGGTGCCGAGGAAGCAATCACTAGATCCAGTTCACCGCTGTTGATTTGCAGCGAGGCGGTGCCGGAGGTGCCCCCGCCGTTCACGGTGACGGCTGGCACGGTGCCGGCCACGCTGCCGCCGCTGCCCTTGGTAATCAGCGGATAGGTCCCGGCCGCCAATGACGCGCCGGTGTTGTTCACCTTAACCGTCGTGCCGGCTGACAGCGTCAAAGCGCCGTTGGCCACCGTCAGGGCCGGTGTGCCCTGCGCAAAGCTGACGGAAATCGTGCCCGCCGTGGCATTCAAATTGCCGTTCAAATTGCCGGTGGACGCAGCGCTGTTGCTCAGGATTTGGCCTGCGCCGAGGGCGAAGGTGGAGCTTAAGCCGGAGACATCAAACGTTGCACCATTGGTCACCCCAATCAGCGAAGAGGCAAGCGTGGCGCTATTGCTCAGAGCCAACGTCCCACCTTTCACGAGCGTTGCGCCCACGTAGGTGTTGTTGGTGTTCAGCGTGAGGGTGCCGGAGCCGAGTTTGGTCAGGCCGCCAGAGCCGTTGTTTTGCAGCGGCAGGATGAGGTTCTGACTGTAGCCACCGTCGTTAATCACCGCGCCGCCATTGCCCACCCGCAGTTGCAGGGCGTTCGTGTCGCCCACGCCGAGGTCGGTGGGAATAACGTTGTTGCTGGCACACAGCAGTGTGCCGCCGTTGAAGTTAATGACGTTGGTGCCCGATTTGGTCATAGACGGATCAGCCGGCGGGGCATCAACAATGGTGACGGCGGACAGGACACCGCCGTTCAGGTTGATTGTCGAGGTCGTGTTGGTGGTGACGTTGTTGCCGATTTCCAAGCCTAAGTTATGGCCAGCGCCGTCATTGCCAGCGCCAACAGTCAAGGAGCCGCCGTTAATCGTCAGCGAGCATCCGCCCGCGGTTGGAGATCCGCCAAAGCCGACGCTGGCCACCGGCACGGAGATCGCGCCGTTATCCACGATAAATTGCGAGCTATCTTGGAGAAGAATACCGCAGTATGTAAACGTGGAGGCCAGGGCGAGACTGCCGCCGGTGACACGCGTGATACCGGTATTATTGTTGCGCAGGGCCACGTTTGTGAGAGTCACAGTGCCGCCCAAATCCACCTCGGCGGCGTTATAGGCGCTGATGCGGAACCAAACGGTGGAACCCGGCAGGGTGCCGTCATCCGCAGCCATGGTAATTGGACCGTTCAGAATCAGCTTGCCGCTGTTGGTCACTTGCAAACCAAAGGGGTGTCCGCCGCTGCCGATAATGCCATTCGCGGCCGGGAAGTAAGCAAGCACGCTGCCCGTATACGTGTTCGTTTTGCCGGCGAGGTTTACCGTCAGCATATTGATCGTTTCATCCAACGTGCTGCCACTACCGACCATGCCGCCTATCGTCAACGGCCAGCCCGTGGTCAGTTGCACCATGCCACCGTTGTTGGTCAAGGTGCCGGTGGTATTGAGGGCGCAGCCGACAACCAGATTTGAATTGCCGGTCTTGGTCAAGGGGGCACTGCCGCCGATGGTGCCTGCGCCGGAGATGGTATAGTTGTAGGTGGCGTTGCTGATCAAAACACTCGCTGGAGTCACTGCCATATCCAGTTGCACCGCTTGATCCGCACTGATGTATTTCTCATCAAACTGCACGAAGTCGCCGTCAACGTAATAGGTCGTGCTCGCGGTGTTGTCTTTCCAAACCAAGTTGCCAGCGTTGTTCGTATCCCAAGTGCCCGCACCACCCGAACCGACCCATTGCAGCGGCTCCGTGGATGACACCGAAGTGACATTCAAAAACAGCGTCTTGTTACCAGCTCCACCCCAAGAAAGGTTTGCGGAGTAGCTGACGCGGAACGAGGGAGGAACCAGTGTCAATGCGGGAATTGCCACAGGAGCTGTGCCCCCCACCGTCAGCAGCGGATAACTTGTGCCCGCCGACAAGCTGCCTGCACCTGACACAACGACCTTTACGGCTGGCGTTACGGTGAAGGTGGCATTGCCAGTCACGTTCATCGTGGCCTTGGTTGTGCTTGGCACGCTGGGAAAGTCAAATTCCAGAGCCGGTCCGCCGGCACCGGCGGCGGTGGTGAGACCGGCGCAAGTCCATTGCTTGTCCGAGCC
>CAISVF010000585.1 GCA_903888765.1 uncultured Verrucomicrobia subdivision 3 bacterium
AATACACGAACCACACGAAAGGGCGGCGGCGCGCAGGGAGGTCCGGGCCGGACTGGCGAATCGCACCCTGCCAGGCAAATTTGATTTGAGCCTCCTCACGTCGGCTGCTACGAAGTTTTGATGGCGGCTCATGCGGTTCAGGATTGGCGGACATCAATCTGGCCAGTGGCGGCGGCGGAAATCAAGGCGGTCCGGCGCTCTTGCAGCAGGTCTATCGCGCGCTGGGCTTCGGCGGCAAGGGTGTCGAACTTGCCAATCTCCGTTTGCAAAAATGCGGAAATCTTCGCCTGCTCGTTTGGTGGCGGAAACGGAATTACAAATGTCCGAATCTCCTCCACGTTGATTCGTTTGAAAGTTGAACCAATCATCAAGTTGGCAAGCTGATGAATGATGACGGGCGAGCGAATGACGTGCTGGAGAAAATCAGACGAGTATTCAGGTGAAAACTTGCGAAGCAAAACCACGTCTTGACCCATCGCAAATCGCGGATGGTCCGGAGAAACTTGGGCGACTTCGCCAACGGTTGCATTGCGGGAAAAAATCAAGTCGCCGGGCATCGGCTGACGATTTCCTTCAATCAGCAGTTGGTAAAAATGCTCAGTGGTGCATTTGGCCTTCTCCAAATCTATCCACCAACTTTGAACTTCGCGGATGCTGGCGAGGGGAATTCCATCTTCGATAAATTCAGCGGTGACGTGTTTGCAGTCGGTCACGTTCCAAAACCGTTTGAGCGGGCCAGTCTCCCAATGCGCCGGGACATCGCCGAGCCATTCGATGCCGGATGGTTTCAGGGCGGCTTGGGGATTCAAGCCTTTGGTGACGGCGTGGGAGATGACGGCCTGGCGTTTTTCTTTCAGCAGGGCCATCAGCCGTTCTTGTTCCGCCACCAACGCATCAATCTTCGCCGTCTCCTGATCCAGAAATGCGGCGATGCGCGTTTGCTCCGGCAACGGCGGTGTAGTCACTTTCATTCCACCAACAAACTCCCAACTCGCGCGTGGCATCTTTGAGCCAAATGTCGAGCCGTCCACGATGGCAATAAACTCACGATTTAGGATTTGGTATTGGGCGAAGCGACTGTCAATTCCAGCAAAAGGTCGCATGACATGAAAATCACCAACAGCTTCGCCGGAAGATTCGGCACGGAAAGCTTTAGCAAGGTAAGGCCGCAACTTTCCGAACAGAATGTCGCCAGCATCGAAGGCGATGCCTTCACCTTCAAACTCTGTTTCCGTGGGAATGAACCTTCCCGTCCAGCCTTCGATGTTTTCCAAAGCGACTGGATTTTCTCGTCTGTCCGTTTTTTCTGTCAGCAATCGCAGGTTGTGCTTTAGCCGTTTCACCGCCCAATGCTCCGGCACCTGGCCGAGCCATTCCACGCCACTGTCCTTGTATTTGGGATAGCGCGGGAAGCTCATAAAACAAATTCGGAGTGCGGAGTGCGGAGTGCGGAATTCAAAGAATGAAAGGCGGGAGCATTCATTTGATTTGCTTGGCGGCTTTTGTCGGCGGCAGATAGTTTTCGCCGGTGACGACGCGCTGGCCGGTCTTTGCCTCCAGCTCCAGCCGCGCTTTTTTGGCGATGCGCCCGCCGGTTTTGGCGGCGACTTTATTTGCCGGCAAGCCGGTGGCGTTCACGCTGGCGGCAATCTGGCGGGTGGAAAGTTCGGCGAGCGCGGTGAAAATCAATTCCGCCTCGCTCATGTGGTCGCGCAGGTTTTCTGTCTTCAGCCCCTTGACCTGCTTATGGCCGGTCACGCTCACGCCGGACCATTCCTGATGGATGAGGTTCGTGAGGATGGCATATTCGTCGCCTTTCTTAATATCGTGCGTGGCCCAATAATCGGTGAGTTTGTTACGGGTTTCCTGCCCGGTCATGCGCTGCTCAATCCACTTGGCGCTGCGGCCCTGTTTTTGCCACGTCTCGCGGGCGCGGGCGAGCGAGCGGGCGGGATCGGCCATTTCCTGCATCCGCTCGTAACCGACCTTGGCCAGCCAGAGTTTGATGGGTTCGGCCTTGGGGCTGGGCACGCTTTGAACGAGGCGCAAAAGGGTCTCGGCGGTGGCCACGTCGGTGAGGCGCTGCTTGCCGTCTTCCGCCGCCATTTTCAACTGGTGACAATCCGTCACCAGTTGACTGCCTTCCTTGCCCAGCCGCTCTTTCAGCTTGTTCCAATATTTTCTGGCGGTCGTAAAATCAGGCTGCTGGGTCAGCACGCGAACGATGTCCACGACGGAAAACCACCAGGTCTCGGTGGCTTCGTCATAGTGGCGGCGGATTTGGTAGCCGTCAAAAATGGCGAGGTCGGTGTTCATAGAGCAAAATGGTTTACGCCAAGACGCGAAGGCGCCAAGGTGCGAGCCGCACGGGCTTTGATCAACCGCGAAATACTCGAACCACGCGAACGGGCGGCAGTTATTCGAAAATTTCGAATAACTGAATTTTCCTGAAGCTCGCTGTCGGCAAAGAGCGGGTTGAGGTGGTGGCTGCCAACTCGAACCATTCGGAAATTCCGAATGGTCGCGGCGCACAATTTCTGTCGCCCCTTCAGGGCTGGAGACGTTTTGGGGATAGCCGCCCCAGGGCGGCGCTGCGCTTTGCCCTGGGCTAATATCTTTCGCCCCGCTGGGGCTAAAAAGGAGACGGTCATTGCGTCAGCCCTCCGATCATGGTGAGGATTTTGTCGGTGCAGGCTTTCAACTCGGCGTCAATCTCACTCAACGGGCGCGGCGGTTGGAAAACGTAGAAGTGCCGGTTGAAGGGGATTTCGTAGCCGACCTGGGTTTTCTCGTGATCAATCCAGGCACCTGCCTGCCGCGCCGCCGCCGCCAGTTTTCCCGCAGCATATTCGCGCTTTAACCATTGGCGTCCGTAACCGGTCTTCAATGCGTCCTCGCGTTTTACAGCCTCGTCACGGGTGGCGAAAACTTCCCAATGGATGGGTTCAACCGGTCGGCGTGGACCGGTCCAACTGACTTCCCCATTCTCATGTTGCTGAAATCGTCGTTCAAAGTTGTCCGTCTGCCCGATGTAGAATGAATTGTCTGCACATTTTAAGACGTAAACGCAGAACTGCCCCGGCGACGGACGCGGCGCAGGCAGGTCCGGCGCGTGCGGCAAAACCTCGCGCTTGAAGTAGGTTTCCACGGCTTCGCTCAACGGGACGTTCTCGGTGTCGCGCAGGCTGGAATCGGGGGCGGGCTTGTCTTTGCCTTTGCCCTTGGTGCCGAGCACGATGTTGCCTTTAGCATCACGCTCCGGCCGCTCGACGGTGATGGTGCGGTAGCCGAAATCTTCATTCTTGAATATGCGGCTGATGGGCACGCCGTCCTTTGTGACTTTTTTGAAATTGCCGAAAATGCAGGTGATTTCCTCGATGTGGTCGGGGCTCAATTCTTTGCGCTTGCTGCCGAGGCTTTTCCGCATCTTCTGCCAGAAGCCGCTGGCATCGATCAACTGGACCTTGCCCCGCCGGGATTCCGGTTTGCGGTTGCTGACGATCCAGATGTAGGTGCTGATGCCGGTGTTGTAAAACATATCCGTGGGCAAGGCGATGATGGCCTCGACCAGGTCATTCTCCAGCACGTAGCGGCGGATCTCGCTCTCGCCGCTGCCGGCGCCGCCGGTGAAGAGCGGGGAGCCATTGAGCACGATGCCGAAGCGGCTGCCGCCATCCTTGGCCGGACGCATCTTGGAAATCAGGTGCAGCAGAAACAGCAGCGAGCCATCGCTGACGCGCGGCAGGCCGGGACCGAACCGGCCATTGAAACCCAGCTCGGTGTGTTCCTTGCGGATTTCTTTCTCGATCTTTTTCCATTCCACGCCGAAGGGCGGATTGGACAGCATGTAATCGAACACTTTGCCGATGAGGCCATCGGCGGAAAGGGTGTTGCCGAAGATGATATTGGCGATGTCCTGGCCTTTGATGAGCATGTCGGCTTTGCAAATG
>CAISVF010000586.1 GCA_903888765.1 uncultured Verrucomicrobia subdivision 3 bacterium
CAGCGGCAAAAACCTCCGGCAAACAACCCGCCCCGGCCACGCCTGCGGCCAACGTGGCCAAAAACCGGCGGCGCGGCCAAGCATGGTCATTCTTTTTCATCGGAATCAATTTGATACTGCCATCAACGGAACTGTGCAATGACACACCACTGCATCAATTTAGTCCAGCCAACACGACGCGGAAGCCGATACGATTGCGGCGGTCGTCCGGCCCATGATCACAGGCACGCGATGACAACGTCAACTTTTCCGAAGTATCTTGGAACCATGAACCGCCCCTCAGCACGCGCGCTTTCTGCGAAGCCTCGCACCAGTCCTCGCACCATTGCCAGACATTCCCACCCATGTCGAAAAGGCCAGACGCATTTGCTGGAAAACTTCCGACTGGCGAAGTCGTCGCAAACCCGTCGTCATAATTTTCAAATACTTTCCAATCTGCAAATCGCGCCTGCGCCGCGCGATCGGGATAATTACCCGCACCAACCGGCGGCGGCCACGCACTACCCCATGACCAGAGTTTCGTAATCTTGCCGCTCTTTTCCTTTGGACTGCCGGTTGCTTCCTCTTTCAAGCCCGCAGCCACGCTCCACTCGGCATCCGTTGGCAGACGATAAAACTGTGATTGGCTGATCGCTCCGCCGTGCTGCTCACTTGCGGTCAACCAGGCGCAAAATGTCTTGGCGTCGTTCCAGTTCACCATGGTCACCGGATGATTTGCCCCGCCACTTACCGAAACACCCTTGAACTCCACCTTGCGCCACGAGCCATCCACGCCACTCCGACTCTCTGCAAACATCGCATAATCTGCAACTCGCGTATCCCAGAGGGAAAACTTTACGTCGGTGCCGCGCACGGGCACAAAAATCATGCCCAAGCTGTTCGTCCACTGAGGGGAGGCCATAGCGTTCGTTCCCGTGGAGCGACGCGGCGGCGGCATGGTGGACGACGGCGCGGGGGTGCCGTCCACCGTGCCAAACTCCATCAGTTCAATCCGCGTGCCGTCCGGGTCACGCAAACTGATCTGGCGCTTCTTGTCCACACCCACGTTGATCTTCATTTCGCGAGGATACTCTTTCCGCGCAGGACGCGCCTCCAACGTGGCCATCGCCTGCGGAATGTCCGGCACGGCGAGACAGAAATGGTGCTGCCCGCCGCGCTGGTTCGGCACCGGCAATTCCTTGTAGAGCATGAACTCGACATGATTCGTCCCTTCCAACACGCGCATGTTAACCCAACTGAGGGCTTTGCCGTTGGTGCCATTGCCACGCCAGACTTCAACACAGCCGAGAACGCCGCCGTAAAACGCCGTCGCCGCATCCAGGTCGCCCACCAGAATGCCCGAGTGCATCAGCACTTTCGAGATGCGCGAGGATGGCAGATGCTTGCCGGCAGCTTTGCCCGTCTCGCTGTCGGGGAGGTATTCAATAAATTGCAATTCGTGGCCATCCGGGTCAGTGACGGAAAACATCTTGTTGCCGTAAGCATCCCGGACGGTCTCGGCGGGGACCTTGATCCCGCGCGCGGCGAGATACAACCGCATTTGTTCCGCATTGTCGGTGGCCAGCGCAAAATTATTCAATAGACCCTGGCCACGATTTGGCTCGTGGACGAGTTCCACGAACTGGTTATCGTTGATTTTCACCAGCACCGTGCGCGGTGAGCCGTC
>CAISVF010000587.1 GCA_903888765.1 uncultured Verrucomicrobia subdivision 3 bacterium
CCTGCACCGGGTCCTTGTAGAATTTCTCTGCCTAAATCCAAACCACGAAGCGAAACCCAACCAATTGCGATTCATTGTAATTTTGCAATCAACCACCGCGCTAACCGCTCGTTCCGCATAGCAGCAATCATTTCGCCTGCCTTCGCCAATATCCTGGCCCATTTCTGACCAACTCAAGATCAAGCAATGCCCGGTTCCTGCGGCAGCGCCATACCCATCCGGCTATCCGGCAGAGGTTGCATGTGTTTTTCCAGCGTATCCTTGCCGTTTTCGGAGTTGTATTCCAATAGTGGACAAAGTTCCGCCGGCTGCGAGGCGACGCAGTGTGGTGCCACGATCCAGGGGCTGGTAATGTGGGGCACGACCTTGACATCAGGATAGTGGCGGACTAGTTCGCAGATTTTTAGCCACTCCGAGATGCCGCCGCACCACATCGGGTCGGATTGCACAAAATCCACGCATTTGCGGTCGAGGAATGGCTTGACGGCCCACCGCGTGTACCAATGTTCGCCGCCTGCGATGGTTAAACCGGTCTCACCTTTGATACGCGCGTACCCATCCACGTGTTCCGGACAGATCGGTTCCTCGATCCAAAATGGCTTGTAAGGGGCCACCGCTTTCAAGAGCCGGAGCGAGTATTCCACGTCATCGCTGTGGCGGATCGTATGATTGTCAAACATCAGCGTCGCGTCGGGTAATTCTTCGCGCAGCACGCGCACGAGTTCAACGTTCTCTTTGAAGCCCGCCTCGCCATCTGGCGCGCCTTTGCTGAAATACCACTTTTGAATCCGATAGCCGCGATCAAACGCCGCGCGGGCCTTTCTCCCGGCCTCACTTGGCGCAATCCCGACTTCGCCGGGCCGCCAGTAAACCGGTACACAGTTGCGCTGGCCGGGGCCGATAATCTGATAAGCGGGCTTTTTCAGGAGCTTGGCGCGCAGATCCCAGAGCGCCACATCCACCGTGCTGAAAGCAATGAACACCCGCCCCGTCGGCGTGTGCCGGCTGATGCTCCCCGGGCGTCCGCTATAGCGCGGTTTGTTCAAGATCAGCTCGCCCGTAAGCGGATCCCGGCCTTCGCCAAAAAGCCTGACCTTGCCGGGATAAATCGCCTCCCACAGTGTTTCGCCGGCGAGGGTAAAATCGAGCGGGTTCTTCCCTAACAATAATTCCCGTATTTTTGGAAGGTGTCCGTTTAGCGTCTTCAGATCCTGGAACGAACTACCGGCCGAGGTCCCGATGGTTCCATCGTCCGCCTCAATCGCAATGCCTTTTGCAATCCGGATGTCCTTGATCGAGAACGACTCCTGCGCCGCCCAGGATTTTGGTTGCCAGATTAGACCACCGGCCAGAATAGCGCTGGTTTTGATAAATCCCCGCCGATCGAGCCTGGCTATAAACGGGACGGAATCTGGTTTTGACCGATGCGGTGTTGGTCTGATATGCATGGCGTTGATGGGCAATTTTCGGCGCGAACATAAAACGAGTCAAACTCCATTTAATGGCCACTCGTCGCATCAAGTTATAAATGCACGCTGGACGTCACGATTTTCATCCTGAGACTCGATTAGCACGAATTAACCGGGTAACCTCAATCCGCCGATGCCATCTGAAGAATCCACCACAACCGCCGCCAGTGCTCCGCCAGGATTCACGGTGCAGCCTCGGCCAAAAGGAAAGGTATCATGGCGCAACACCTTTGCCGCCCTGAAGCATCGTAATTTCCGTCTGTTCTTCATCGGTCAGCTCGTATCGCTGACCGGAACCTGGATGCAGACCACCGCTCAAGGCTGGCTCGTATATCAGTTGACCGGATCGAAGGTTTTGTTGGGCACGGTGGCGGCCGTCGGAACTTTGCCCATGCTGGTGTTTTCCCTATGGGGCGGTTCCGTGGCCGATCGGCATCCCAAGCGCACCGTCATTTTCTACACCCAGATTGCGATGATGATTACCGCCTTCATATTTGCCGCGCTGGTGGGGAGTGGTCACATGCAAACGTGGCATATTCTCGTGCTGGCGGCGATGGGCGGTGTGGCAATGGCATTCGACATGCCCGCACGACAGGCCTTCATGGTCGAAATGACCAGTCACGAAGACCTGATGAATGCAGTGTCGCTGAACAGTTCCATCGTTAATGCCGCACGGGTCGTTGGCCCTGCTGTGGCGGGTTTGCTCATGGCATCCGTTGGCATTACCTGGTGCTTCATCTTGAATGGCGTCAGCTTCATTGCGGTCATCGTGGGACTTTTAATGATGCGTCTGCCCCGGCACGAACCTCGTCCCAAACCACACTCAACGGGGCGACATATTATGGAAGGTTTCCACTATGTGGCTGACCATCGGCGCGTGCGCATTTTGCTGCTGCTCTTTGGCGTGGTGGGTATCTTTGGCTGGTCGTATTCGGTGCTGCTACCGGCCTACGCCACCGATATTCTTCATGTTGGCGAGAGTTGCTATGGTGTTCTGCTCAGTGCCAATGGATTCGGAGCCCTGTTGGGAGCGCTGACCGTGGCGGCATACGGCAATCGCGTGCGCCCCCGCCTGATGATTCTCGGTGGGCTGTGGTTGTTCTCCGCCATGCTGGCGCTGCTGGCCATGGTGCGTTGGTATCCGCTGGTGCTCCTGTGCCTGGCGGTTGGCGGTTGGGGAATGATCCTCTACTTCTCAACCACAAACACGCTTATCCAGGGCAGCGTGTCCCACGAGATGCGGGGGCGGGTAATGGGCATTTGGGCACTGGTATTTGGCGGCATGATGCCTTTGGGTGGCATTGAGTCTGGCTTTCTGTCCCATGCCGTGGGTGTGCCGTGGACCATCGCGACCGGAGCACTGATTTGTGCCGCCGCCGGGCTGGTCACCTGGTGGGCCGTGCGGCGCTCCCCCTCGTAGATGAATCGCCATCCGGATGCTATCTGCATGTAAATTGAGTTGCCGATAATCTCCGCCAAAATTCTAGCCAGCAATTCGCCCTTCTGCCTTGCTGTGCCAATCTTTCGACGTCTTTGAGTTTATCTTCGGTTGCGCAGAAACCCTCACAAACAAAGGTGAAAATTCGCATTCTGGCGCAGCGTGGCGCGTCCTGGTTAAAATAATGGAATGGTGCGCGGTGGAGGTTTCGAACCTCCGACCCCTACCGTGTCAAGGTAATGCTCTACCACTGAGCTAACCGCGCTTCTAAAAACCATGCTTGGCCTTAAACCACAAAACTCATCCAAGTCGCAAAAACCTGCTTCGCAAAGACCAAAGTGGTCAAATTGAGAGGTTGGATAATACTGCAACCGCAGCCGACTCCGCAACCATAAACAAGGTGCAAAAAATAGCGATCCGGGTTTTTCCAAACAAACCCACGTGCTTGGCACCCGGCATAAACTGCGTTACGCGCCCGAGCGCTTCCTGCTTTTAATTCAACGCTTACCCATTTCGCGTTTTTGGTGAAAAGGTCGGCGAAATAATGAATGTTTTTGGTCGAGGCGGACAAAAAAGAACACCTCAAACCGGGGCGGGCGGTAAAATATGGCGTTTTCATTAGAAAATCGCGTTGATGAGGTTGGCACAGCAATTGCATTAGGGTGAGTATGCAAAAGTTTTGCAAATCAAACGGCGAAAACAAACACGGTGGCAAAACCGTCAATGCCTTGATTCCCTTTTAGCCTGCCTGCACCCTACCTGCAGTTTCATCATTCCAGTCCCGGTCGGCGGATCTACCCACCCGACCGGGACTTCTCTTTTTTGCGGGTTTTTTCGCTGGGCGGGGTATAATTGTACAATAGACCGGATTGGGAACCGCAACTGGTTGCCGGACCGGGATATAAATATAGCCTAGTCAGGCGGGGCAAAGCCCGCCATCGTTATACCAATGAAAGCAAGCCCTAGCCCGTCCGCCGACCCGCAAATGAGCGCCTGGCTGCGCGCAGCGCGCGAAACGCCCGCCCTGCCGCCCCGCTTTGAGCAAAATGTCTGGCGGCGCATTCGTGACTCCCAGACATCCTCCCCATTCACTGGCTGGCTGGATCAATTCGCTGCCTGGCTGGTAAAGCCCCGTTTCGCCTTCGCCGCCAGTGCCGCGTTGCTGCTGGTCGGCTTTTTCCTTGGTGCCACGGAAGGGATCCACGCCGCCCGGCAGGAAGCCCGGACGAATTATCTTGCCGTGGTCGCGCCGCATTCTTTGCGCTGACCATGAAGCGCTCGGTCCTCATCCTGATCACCGCTTTAGTACTCGGCGCGAGCATTTTTGCCGGTGCCTATTGGGTGGCCCACCGGGCCAGCGTGATGTGCTGCGCACATCCGGAGGATGATCTGGACTGGCTGCGCACGGAGTTTCATCTCGGAACGGCGGAAATGACCCGCATCCGCGCACTGCACGAAGGCTATCTGCCGAAATGTGCTGAAATGTGCGCAAAAATCGCCACCAAGCAAAGCGAACTGGATCTTCTGGCCGGCCATGGCACCAACCTGACCATGGACGCACAGTCGAAGCTACAGGATATTGCGGCGCTGCGCGCACAATGCCAGGCCCGGATGATGGAGCACTTTACCAGCGTAAGCCAGGCCATGCCACCGGCACAGGGGCAGCGCTACCTCGCCGAGATGAAGCGGCTTACTCTCGGCAACCACGAGCAGATGGAACACTCCATGTCGGGCAACACCGGCCATGAGCATTCTCACTGACGCGGAGGCCCGTGACCGGGCGGACATGGAACAATTGCAGGCGGGCCGCGAGACGGCGTTGAATGATTTGATGTCTCGCCACGCCCTGCCCGTCTTTCATTTCCTATACCGCATGGTCGGGAACGAGGACGAGGCCAATGATCTGGCGCAGGAAACCTTTGTCCGCGTCTTCAAGTCCTGCCAGAGCTTTCGCGCCGACCACCGGTTTTCCACCTGGCTCTATACCATAGCCGCCAATCTGGCACGAAACCATTTCCGGTGGCGCTCGCGCCATCCCCAGGTTTCTCTCGAAGCGGAAAATGCGGAAACCGGGCAAACTCTCGGCAGCACCCTGCCAGCAGAGCTGCCCGCCCCGAACGACGCAGCGCTCACCAAGGAGCGCGCTGCCGCCGTGCGGGCTGCCGTGGAACGGTTGCCTGAGGATTTGCGCGCCGCGATTATTCTCTGCGAATGGGAGGAGCGCAGCGTGGCCGAGGCGGCCGCAATTCTGGAATCAACGCCCAAGGCCGTGGAATCCAGACTCTACCGCGCCCGGGGCATCTTACGGGCAGGGCTGAAAGACTGGTTATGAGATCGCCGCCGGTGCTACTTTAATTTTCCGCCACCGGACCGGAAAGTGCTGGCAACATATTTCTCCGGCACCTGAACCACGGGCGCACTCAGATTTCCGCAGCGGTCCACGGCGCAAATGGCAATGGCCTCGGGGCGGCTATCCCAGGTTATTTCCGTGCGGCTGGCGGGGAGAATTTGCGTGTTCCACCCTTCTTCCGCCCGGTTTTGCACCACCCACCAGCGCACGGGTTCGGATCCGGTATTTTTCCAGACCGCCTGGACAGATTGTTTTCCCACCTTGACAGATACTTTCGGGGACGACGGCGCGGTGGCTGCGAGCCAGGGGCTGGCGGGGACCAAAGCTGGCTGGCGGTACAGTTGATTCAGCGCGGCGTCGAGCGCCGGATTTTTCATCAAGGCCATCACGCTCCAGTGAACATGGCCGGCATCCGGATAGCGGCGCACCAGACTGATTTGATTGACAATTTCTGCCGGCTGCCATTTTTCGCTGACCTTGAGCGAGTTCATGCCCGGCCAGAGGTGGCGATGGCGGACATTCTGGCTGTTCCACCATTCCAGCAGAGTCGAAAAACTGGTGGGAGCCGGCTGGATACCCCAGTAAAGTTGCGGTGTAAAATAATCACACCAGCCCTCCCGCAGCCACTTCAGCGAGTCGGCATACAATTCGGCATAGGAATCAAACCCGCTGATACTCGCTGGATACTTCGGTCGCCAGATGCCAAAGGGACTGACGCCAAATTTCACCCAGGGCTTCTCGGCCTTGATGGCATGATACACCTGCTCCATGAACACATCCACGTTGTGCCTCCGCCAGTCATCACGGGCAAGACCGCCGCCGCCGGATTTTTTCCAGCTCGCATCGTCGGAGAATTCTATCTCCCGCCCGGTGGAATTTTTTTCGCGATAGGGATAGAAATAATCGTCAAAATGAATGCCATCCACATCGTAGCGCTTCAACACATCCAGCACCACGCGGAGTGAATAGGCGCGCACTGCCGGCTCACCCGGATCCAGCCACAGGTAGCGGCCATAGTTGCGGGTCAACTCTGGATGCGTGCGGCTGATGTGGTTGGGTGCGATGGGAGAAACACTTTGAAAATGGTGCGCGCGAAAAGGATTAAACCAGGCATGCAGTTCCAGCCCGCGCCGGTGCGCCTCGGCTATGGCAAAGGCCAGCGGATCGTAATAGGGCGAGGGCGCACGGCCTTGCACCCCGGTAAGATATTCCGACCAGGGTTCTAATTTGGATTCGTAAAGTGCGTCACATGCCGGGCGCACCTGAAAAATGACGGCGTTCAGTTTGAGCGCCACTGCACGGTCGAGGATGGCGAGCAGCTCGGATTTTTGCTGGGCCGTGGGAAGGCCGGGCTTTGATGGCCAGCAGGAATTGCCGACGGTGGCTACCCAAGCGGCGCGAAATTCGCGCACCGGTGCTGGCGGCACCGGCAAAGCAGATGCGGCGGTCTTTTCGAGGGCAAACAACGGCGCTGGCAACCACCCGGCGAGGGCGAGGATTAAGCAAATATATTTCATTCCGTGCCCCATAAGACGCGGCGGGGAGTGATTTGGCAACGGTTTTCTCGCACCACGACACCGTTTTCGCGCACTTTGGCAGCAGCAGACAAACCATTCGCTCTGGCAAGCGCCGGCGAAAGTGGGAAAACCATGGAAAACCACCGATCCCGCATCATGCCGCAAATCATCCCACTCCTGCGAGTGGAACCGATTATGCCAGCCGGATATCCCGTCCTGTATCACTTCTGTGCTCGAAAGACCTCTTAAACTCCAAAGATTGCCCCAAATTTCTGGTTTGCCGAACGGTTTTATGCTACCTTGTCGCAATAAGTTTTGTTCTTTGACAACCTGTTGTCAACTCGGGTCGTTTTTCGGGGGGCAGTGAGGACCAAAATACTGGAGTTTTTATTTCGGTCATTCTTGGTAACGATTGGTCATCTCCCGTGGCCCCCATCCAGAATAAGCGGCTTGCAGGGGAATGGTTTTTGCACCAGGGCTTCAGTAAAGCGGCAGTTGATGACTGTTGGAGAGGATTCTAAAAAATGGTAGTTTTTCGGCACGCACAAAAAAATTTGAAACGAAAAACCGGACATTCATGGCGACGAAAAACACTTTTATAAAATATAGCAATTTCCTCCACAGCGGAGGGGCAGACCCGGAATATGGAGCACTTTCAGGAGATGGTAAAAATTTTGAAGATCGGTAAAAAAGTTAACCCTTTCTCGGCTCCGGTAGCGGCTGTCGCTGTCTGCCGGGGGAAACCATGATCGACCTGGAAAACCAGCACGAGCGCCTGACTTTAAAAAATAATTTACCTGATTCATGATTCCTTATTTTTATATTTGGATATTTTTTGGCAACCGGTACCGTCCGCGTTGCGTAGAGTGAGACGAATCGCCGGGCAGCCGAAGCTAAAATGAAAACATCATTTTTAAAAACTGGTCTTAGCCATCTCGTGACCCGCCGCGCCGGCTTTCCTGTCAAAGCTCTGGCCGCAGCGATCATAGGGGGACTGGTAGCCGGAAAATTATTGGCCCAGTCGGTGGTTTGGAGTGGTCAGGATGCCGCCGTCAATAGCAACACCAATTGGTCGGCTGTAAACAATTGGACAGGCGGCACGCCCGGGCCTGCCACCAACATCTGTTTTTTCGACGCGGGCATGAACCTTGCGCCCGGTGCCCCGGACAATCTGGTCGATGGCCTTACCGCCATCGCCTCGTTGCAATACGGCAACACCAACGGATTTCACACCACGCAAATTAACCCGGGCGTAAAACTGACCGTGACTAATAGCGGTGCCGTCAATCTGGTTTTCGTCGGCACCGGGACCGACAACGGCGCGAACCAGACCGTTGCCGCCGCGATGACCGGTGCCGGCACCCTGACGGTTAGCAGCACCAACTCCGCATCCCTTTTCGTAGTCCAGCAAGGTTCCACCAATAATGGCAGCCACATGGCGACACTGGATTTGACCGGCCTGGCCACCTTCAACCTGACGGCGGGCCGGCTAATGATCGGCTCGGCCAATCCGGGTTCAGGCGGCTATAATTGGTTGTCCGGCTCGCTCTATCTCGCCAAAACAAACACCCTCCGGGTCAACGGCGCAGCGCCGGCAATTGACGAAGGCGACAGCTCCGGCAATGGCGGCACTAGTTACTTTTATCTGGGCCAAACCAATGCCATTTTCGCGGACACTCTGACAATTGCCCACTCGAAAGCCACTGGCACGTGGGCATTCAACCCGGCCTTTGCCGGCAGCAATCCCATGCTCACGCTGAACGGCAACACCAATTCGCTGACCGCAGTGCTGGCCATTGGCGATTTTTCCGCCCAGTCCACCAGCGGCTCCACCACGTTTGGCACAGCGGATTTTACCGGCGGCACCGTGGCTGCGCTGATCGACACCTGCTATGTCGGCCGGGGGCAAACCGGCTCCGGCTCCGGCCCCACCACCGGCACGCTGCGCCTCGGCTCCGGCCTGTGGAATGTGAACACAATGAATGTGGGTTATGCAAGTGCCGGCTCAGCCGCTGGCAGCGTCACCGGCAGCCTGACCCTCTCCAATGGAACGCTGGTGATTAACACCAGTCTGCTGCTCGGATTCAATGCCGGAGCCACAGCCAGCACCTCCGGCACGTTAAACATCACGAACGGAACGGTGCTCGCCAATAATATCATCGCCGGCGGAGGGACCAGCAAAATTGCCATCAACGGCGGCTTATTGGTCGTAACCAATACTTTGGGTTCGCCAGCGACGCCATTGAGTTCGTTGAATATCAGCCATGGCGCCAGATTGCAATTGGCCGTCACCAGCAGCCGAACCAATGCCGTTGTCAACAGCCTTTCCACCGATAACACCGGAATCATCAGTATCAGTGCACTGCCCATTGTCCTGACTTATCCGTCGTGGTATCCACTGATTTATTGCCCTGCTGGCGGCATCAGCGGTAACACCTTCTCTCTGGGCACTCTGCCAGGCGGCTTCCAAGGTTACCTGACCAACGACAGTTCCCGCACGATTTGGCTGGCGATCACCAATGGTCCGCCGCTACCCAAGACGGTGCAATGGACCGGCGCCGCCAACAACCTTTGGGACACCAATACTTTGAATTGGACTAGTAACGGGGTGGCTGCTGCCTATCGCGAAAACGATCTGGTGTTTTTTAACGATGCGGCTCAAACGAATTTAGTCAACTTGACAGGGACCCCGTCGCATACCCCTTATGCCTGGACTGTCACCAACAATGTGCTGAATTATAAGTTCGCTGGAACCAATAAAATCAGCGGAGCGACGAGCTTGACCAAAGCGGGCAGTGCCACCTTAACCCTTACTGAAAGCGGAGACAGTTTTAGCGGCGGGATTGCGGTTGGCGGCGGCACCTTGATTCTCGATATGGCGAGCAATTCGATCAGTGGCGGATTGACCATAGCGGCCGGGGCAACCGCTCAAATCGGGAACAACGATGGCAACGGTGATCTGCCCGGCGGTGCGGTGGTCAACCAGGGTTCGCTGGTTTTCAACCAGACCAATGCCGAACCGGTAGCGGCGGCCATCGCCGGCGGAGGTTCCCTTATACAAAATGGAAGCGGCACGCTCCAGTTGAGCGGCACCAATACTTATACGGGCGACACCTTCGTCCGGCGTGGCACCCTGGCGCTGATCCATTCGGGAACAATTGCCGGCAGCGCCAGCGTGACCGTCAGCAATGCCACCTTGGACGTTTCGGGCCTTGATGGGCCAACGACCCTCGGCAATTTAAACCCGACTAACGCCTTCCTTACTACCAGTGGGGTGACGATCAATGTATCTGCCTTAAATGCCGGTGGATCGCATAACACCATCAATGTATCCGGTTTGCCGGGCATACTGTTCTACCCGACTAATTTCACGCTCATTCAATCCGCCAACAGCCTCAGCGGGTACAACTTTTTGCTAGGCAGTCTCCCCGCCAACAGTCCGGCTTTCGCCGGAAACCTCGCCACGAATGGCAATGCCGTCATTCTCACCCTCACCTCCGGGCCGCTGGCAACCGTGGCCGCCAATATCACCTTTTCCGCCACTAACGCAGGTCTGGTGCTGAACCCGGCTTTCGGCGGACTGAGTTATGAAAAATCAAAACTGACCGGCAACTTGTTTGTATCCAATGACATTTCCCTGATCAATACGTTCAGCCAGATTGCGCCTGCCGTCTTGCGCGTCGGCGGGAACAGCGTGGACACGACGTGCTGGGGCGGCTTGTCGAACAAGCCGGCGATTACCCCGGCGCAAGTGGATGCCTTCGCCGGATTCGTCAAAGCGCTGCCGACGAACTGGCTGGTTATCTATGGGATCAATATGTCGGTGAACAATCCCACCAATTGCGCTGCGGAGGCCTCCTATGCCGCCAGCGCGCTGGGCTCCCGTTTGCTGGGTTTTGAAATTGGCAATGAATGCGATTTATATGCGGGTAACGGCATTCGTGCGACCAGCTACAATTACACCCAATTTCTCTCGGAATGGCGGGTTCTGGCCGGGGCCATCACCAATGCGGTGCCCGGTTGGGCCATCACCAATGGCGGCCATGGCTGGACGTTCACCGGTCCCGCCTCCGCGTATAATACTTCCGTTTATACCGTGCCCTTTGCAAAAAGTGAAACCGGCATCGTATCCATGGTAACGCAGCATTACTACCGCGCCAATGGCCAGTCGCCCACCTCCACGCTGGATTTGCTCCTGCAGCCGGATGCGGGGTTGCCCGGCACGGTCAGCACCATCTCCTCCGCCGCTGCCAGCTACCAACTGCCTCAAGGTTTTCGCATGGCGGAATGCGGCTCGTTTTACAACGGCGGCGCTCCCAACGTGAGCGATGCCTATGGCACGGCTCTGTGGACGCTGGATTTCATGTTCACGCTGGCGCTCAATGGCTGCCAGGGATTAAATTTTCATGGTGGCGGTAGCGGCACGGGCTATACGCCCATCGCCGATAATGGCTCCGCCGTCATTCAGGTGCGACCGGAATTTTACGGCCTCAAACTGTTTTCCCTGGTTTCCCCGGGCAACGTCATCCCCGCCACGGTTTCGCTGGCTTCCAATATTAATTTCACCGCCTACGGCGTGCGGCGGGCCAGTGGCGGCATCAGCGCCGTGTTAATTAACAAAGACACGAATGATTTTGTCCGGGTCAGCCTCAACCTGGGATCAGGCGTGACGGCCGCTCAACGAATGGACTTATCCGGCCCCTCTCTGGACAGCACCAATGGTTACACCCTCGGCGGCGCGGTGATCCGCCCGGATGGTTCCTGGGGCGGCGGCGTGCAGTCGGTCAGCTCCGCGACGAACGGGCAACTAAGCCTCCTGGTTCCGCCTATCACGGCCGTTTTACTGAATCCGGTGACGGCCGAAGGTGCTGTCACGTTGCTGGCGAGCGACGCCATTAACGCCACTTCCTGGACCAGCGCCACCAATTGGAGTGACGGTCTGGCACCGCATGCCGGTGCCAACTATTTTACGCTAACCAACCTGTTGCGATCCCCTGCCACCGGAGCCAGCCTTATTTTCGCCGGCGACTCGCTGACTATCGGACCGGCCGTTCCGGGAAATACCTCTTTCAGATGCAAGCTCAATGCCCCCGGTGGAACCTACCTCATAAACAACTGCACCAATGCCGGCGGCCTCATTGATGCCGGCATGAGCAATGCCACCAATTATCTTTCCGGGACTAATTGGTTCATCGCCCGTCCCAGCAGTTTCGGGTTGGCAGCCGACAGCACCCGCGCCATTGTATTGACCAATCTCAACTTGTTTGGATCCGCCACCCTTAGCAATGGCGTGGCCAATCTTGCCAATGGCTTGGGAACCGTTGTTTACGCCGGAGACGCCACGCATTTCACGGGCCCGCTAGTGACGTCCCTGGGCACAACTCTCCAGGCGTATTC
>CAISVF010000588.1 GCA_903888765.1 uncultured Verrucomicrobia subdivision 3 bacterium
AAAATCGCCTGGCATCAGGTCGAACAAGGTCCCCAGGCCGGACAATTCCGTGCGCTGGATCATAAATTTGCCACTGCGTTTGCAGAGAAAAAAGAGCGCATCCAGACCTGGTTGGCTGTCCGCACGCAGGCAGATGTTGCCGCCCAATCGGCCGCGCGCAGCGCCATGGTGGATTCCCAACTGCGCGTCGAAGCCATCCGCGCTGAAGCCAAAGCCGCGCTTGCGGCGACCACCCCGGGCGCAAAAACTAAGGATTCGGATTATGTTTTCATTACTTTCGTGTTGGATTACCTGCCGCACGGCGCTATCGGCCTGCTTGTCGCCGTTATGATTGCGGCTGCGCTCGGCTCGAAAGCGAGCGAACTCAATGCGCTCGGCACCACGACCACCATTGACCTTTGGCGGCATTTTCGCCCGCTGGCCGCCCACGACGAGGCGCGGAATGTCCGCGTCACTAAATGGTTTACTGCCGGATGGGGACTTTTTGCGATTGGCTTCGCCCTCTACGCCAGCTTTTCTGAAAACCTCATTGAGGCCATCAACATCCTTGGTTCCATTTTCAACGGCGCAGTGCTGGGCATGTTTCTGGTGGCATTTTTCTTAAAAAAAATCGGCGGCACAGCGGTCTTCTGGGCCACGGCCTTGACTCAGGTGTTGATTTTCGTGCTTTATTTTCATTATGGCAACCGCGTCGCTTACCTCTGGTATAACTTCATTGGTTGCGCCGTCTGCGTGCTCTTGAGCCTCCTCTTCCAGCTCCTGGTGGGCTTAAAGCCCAAGTCTAAAGAATTGCTTTCTTCCCCATGAATTCCTCCCCGGTCATTTGTTTCGGCCAGCAGCCATGTGGGTTTTTCCCGAAACGTTTTCTGGTGGCAAAAATCCAGACCGCCCGCCGCTTGCAGCAGGTCATCGGCGGCAAAATTGTGTTTTTCTATCATGACAGCGACCACGATCCGCGCGAAACGCAGACCATCCTGCGCCATCGCAAAACTGGTGAACCGGCCAAGTTGAATTTCGGCTTCGTCGGAAAAATTCAGCGCAAATTTTCTCCCTGCTATCTCAAGCGTATGGAACCGGGCTGGCAAATGAAAACCGAGCGGCAATTGCCTAATTATGTCGGTTCAGATTGCGTTCAGCTCTTCCAAAGTGTTTCCGCTTCCAACATTGCCGAATTCTGTCTGGCGATGTACCAGCGCCTTGGTTTGCTCGAAGGCATTGAGGTTACCCGCTCGAGTGATCCGGCTTTACGTTGTGCCGCCTGCGATGTGGAGGATTTCTTCGTGGATGCGCCCTATAAGGATGAAATTGTACGGGCCCGCTATGTTGGTGGACTTTTCCAGCTCCATGAAGGAGGGGATTCCTTTGTGACCTGGCCGGCCTCAACTTTTAGCAAAGAGCAAATCAGCCCGGCGCGCGACACCCGTTTACGCTGGATGCAATCAGTGCTGCATTGCACACATTACGTTGCCGGAGCGGGAGAAAAAGCCTATCTTCGCGAATCCGACGCACCGGAGATAGAGTTTATCAACCGCGATTTCATTGACCGATCTGATGAAGCCTACACCGACATCTCGCACTGATTTGCCTGCGCTGCTGGCCTTCGGTGCCCACCCCGACGATATCGAATTTGGCTGCGGTGGCGTTATTGCCCGTGAAGCCCAGGCCGGCCGGCCGGTTCATTTGGTTATCTGTTCGAGAGGCGAGTCTGGAACCCATGGCACTCCCAGACAGAGGGTAGCTGAGTCGAAAAAAGCCGCAGCCATTCTGGGCGCCACGGTGGAATTCATCCGGCTTGACGGCGATGCTCAACTGGAACCCCGGACCATTCACGCGATTAAAATCGCAGGAATTATCCGGCGGGTTGGCCCTCAGCTTGTGCTCGCACCGAGTTTGGTGGGTAACCAGCACCCGGACCATGCCAAGCTCGGCTGGCTGGTGCGCGACGCCGCGCGACTCGCCCGCTATGGCGGCTTGAAACCATTGCGCCACTTTCCGCGGCATGCCATTGACCAATTACTTTTCTATGCCGTGACGCCTGAAGCCGAACCGCGCGATATTTCCCCGGTTTTAATCGATATTTCCCCGCCGGAAATAATTTCACTATGGACTGCAGCCATGGCTGCCCATGCCTCACAAGTGAGGGCCCGGAATTATATTGAACTTCAGCTCACGCGGGCGCGGCTGTTGGGTGCGCGTGCCGGTATCGGTCACGCCCTGGCATTGTTTCCCAATGATCCACTGGTGTTTACCTCCCTGAAATCTCTTTCCCACAGTGCCCGCCGTTTCTGATCATGAAGATTGGCATCACTTGTTATCCTTCCGTGGGTGGTAGCGGCATTCTCGCCACTGCGCTGGGGGAGGAACTCGCCAATCGTGGTCATCAGGTGCATTTCATCAGTTACGAAAGGCCCTTCCGGTTGCCCGCCAATGTTCCTAACCTGCACTTTCACCCGGTGGTGATTAACGATTACCAACTATTCAAATATCCCGATTACACCTTGCCCCTATCGGTGAAACTGGCCGAAGTCAGCCGAGACTATCAGCTCGACCTGTTGCATATGCACTATGCGGTGCCGCATGCCACTGCGGCAATTCTCGCCCGCGACATGCTGCCGCCCGCGCTGCAACCTCGCGTCGTCACCACGCTGCATGGCACCGACACCACTCTGCTCGGCCACGACCCCGGCTATCGCCCTGCCATCCATCATGCCTTGCAGAACTCCGATGCGGTCACGACGGTTTCCGCATTTTTGCAGGCCGAAACCCGCCGTGTGCTGGGTTTTGACGGTCCCATGGATGTGATTCACAATTTTTTTGTTCCTAAGGCCCCCCAAAGATCCCGTGCCGAAGTGCGCCAGGCGTTGGGTTTACAAAACGAAACCTTGTTGTTTCATTCCTCTAACCTCCGCCCCCTCAAGCGCATTGACCTCCTCCTCGAAACCGTTGCCCGCATCCATCCCCGGGAATCCTTCAAGCTCGTCATTCTCGCCGGCTCCAGTTTTGCCCCGTTTATTGCCCGGGTTCAGCAATTGGGTTTGGCGGACCGGGTGGTGATTTTCGAAAATGTCAGCAACATTGAGGAGTATTTGCAAGCCGCCGATATTGGATTATTTACCTCCGATACGGAGAGTTTTTGTTTGAGCATTCTTGAGGCGATGTTTTTTTCATTTGCCAGTGTCGCCCGCAACGTGGGTGGTATTCCTGAGGTGATTCAGCACAACGAAACCGGCTTGCTCGTAGATTCCGCTCAGCCAGACGCACTCGCACGCGCTGTTGAAAGTTTGATCGCCCACCCCGTGCGCAGGCAGGCTTTGGGCCAGCTAGCCCGAAAAAGGGCGCAGCAATTCTTTTCTGCGGAAGCCATCGTGCCTCAATACGAATTATTATATCAACGAGTATGCTGCGGTGAAAAAATGCCACCGCGATAACTTTTTAGGTTTTTTAACTGGTTTATTGGCAAATATTCCCGGGTGTTTCGCAGGCTGAGCTTTGTGGGCTCGCAGATCTTCGAGTCAACCGGGGGATTTATTGGCGGCATCCAAACGGTTCCGCAGGAGTTGCGCTAGCACGGCGGGCTTAAAAGGTTTGGCTAGAAAGTTAAAACCTTCCTGCAAATCCATATTGGGGTCAAAATTTTCGCGCGGATAGCCGCTCATGAAAATGACTTTCAGCTCCGGTTTATCCTGCTGTAATTGAGCCGCCAATTGGAAGCCCGACCATCCCTTGGGCATGACAATGTCGGTGAGGAGCAAGCCAATCGATTGCCGATGTGCAGGCCACAATTCCAATGCCTCCTTGCCACTGCTGGCCGGGATAATCTGGTAACCAAGACGCTTCAGCGCAAACATCAGCACGGCTTGAAACGCCGAATCGTCTTCCACCATCAGGATGGATTCCGTGCCTCCGCTCGGGGCAGTATTGAGGGGAGGCTGCGTGGCCGTTACCGTTTCCGCCTCAACTTGCGGTAAATAGAGGTGAAACACGGTACCCTGCCCAAGCTCGGTTTCCACCTCCACCCAGCCGTTATGCACCGCCAGAATGCCCTGCACTGCTGATAGCCCCAGGCCGGATCCTTTACCCACGTCCTTGGTGGTGAAAAATGGTTCAAAAATGCAGGGCAAAACCTCGGGAGGAATACCGGTGCCATGGTCCTGCACACTTAAGCATAAAAAGCTTCCGGGCTTGGTCTGATGCCGGGCGGCGGTCGTGGCGTTAACCGTCAGCGGTTGCAAACGGATCAACAGCTGTCCACCATCCGGCATGGCATCGCGCGCATTGAGCGCTAGTGCTTAGTTGCATTGACAAGCGAAATAATATATGCCAGTATGGAGCATGTCCAGAACAGCACGGCAGATCACTTGCAGTTCGGAAGACCGCGAAAGGTT
>CAISVF010000589.1 GCA_903888765.1 uncultured Verrucomicrobia subdivision 3 bacterium
AGCAACCTTAATTCGCCAACGCGCCTGCGGCGGCAATTCGACTGTTTGAACTTCCATTATCGTGAAAAATTACATTCTCGACACCAACGTTCTACTCCACGACCCGAACTCACTTGTTAATTTTCAGGAACACAATGTCCTGGTGCCCATTGAGGTCATCGAAGAAATTGACCGCTTCAAACGCGAATCCACGGAATTGGGGCGCAACGCCCGGACGGTTTCGCGGATGCTTGATGGGTTTCGCGGCGAGGGTAGCCTGAGCAAGGGGGTGGATCTGCCCAATGGCGGCAAATTGAGAATCGGCTTCCACAAGGATGGCTTGACGGAAAACGCCTTTGCCAAAGATTCGGTGGATAACCGGATTCTCGCGCTCGCCGCCGGCATACAAAAAGCGCAACCCAAAAACGCGACCATCCTGGTTTCGAAAGACATCAATCTGCGCATCAAAGCGGATGCCCTCGGCCTGCTGGCAGAGGATTATGAAACCGACCGGGTATTTATCACCGACCTTTACACCGGCATGGTGGAACTCACGGTTACGGCTGAAAAAATGGCTGCTTTCCGCGCCAAGAATGAACTCCCACTGGAGACGGGCAAAAAATATTTTCCCAACGAATACTGCACCCTTACCGATTCGGCCAACCCCAAAAAAGCCGCGCTGACAAAAGTGGACCCCACGGGAACCAAATTAATTCCCATCCTCGATAGCCGGGAAGGGGTGTGGGGGATCAAACCGCGCAACCGGGAACAACATTTTGCCCTGGATGCGCTGCTGGATGACCGGATCAAGCTGGTGACCCTCATGGGGAAGGCGGGCACGGGAAAAACACTCATTGCGATGGCCGCTGGCTTGAAGCGCGTCGTGAATGACCGGGAATTCAGGCGACTCGTGGTGGCTCGTCCGACGATTTCCATGGGCAAGGAACTGGGCTTTCTCCCGGGTTCGCTGGATGAAAAACTGGCACCATGGATGCAGCCGATTCACGATGCGCTGGAGATGCTAAGCGATTTGAACATGGGTCATGATCATCGCCGGGCGACCGATTTGATGCGAAGTGGCAGCATTGTGGTGGAAGCATTGAGCTACATTCGGGGCCGCAGCATTGCGAATCAATTCATGATTGTTGACGAATCCCAAAACCTCACGCCCTTGGAAGCCAAGACTATTGTCACCCGGGTCGGACATGGCACCAAAATTGTTTTCACCGGAGATCCCTATCAGATCGACAATCCTTACGTGGATTCCTCATCCAACGGCTTTAATTATATAATCAGTCGTTTCCGGGATCAGGCTATCGCGGCCCACATTGAGCTGCAAAAAGGCGAGCGCTCCGAACTTGCCGAGCTGGCGGCGAATATTTTGTAAGCACGAACAGCCAATCGCGGGTCCAAAATTGTAGATTGACATTTTCGGCTGCATAGAGAATTTTGCAAGACTAGCAAAGCGCAAATAACAATATGATATCAAACGAACGCCCATCCCCCTATGGTCGTCGGCCTTACCAGAGTCAAGGCTATGGCCAATTCAACAAATACAACAGCCAGCCTCGGCCCGCAGTCAACGAAGAGACGTTGCAAAATGCGGAAATCCAGATCGAACGAAAATTCTTTGTCTTCACGCTTAAGGAAAATCCGCGCGGACGGTTTCTGCGAATTACCGAGGAGGTTGGCGGGCGGCATGATACCATCATCATTCCCTCCACCGGGCTCGCGGATTTCAAAAAAATTGTGGACGAAATGGTGAAGGCGTCCGAAGCCATTCCGCAAAAATCCCAGCCGGAACCCGAAGCTTGATGGCTCAGGGCAGGGAAATTGCCCTTCCATTTCCGGGTTTTTTGCTGGTTTGTTTCGTTACCCAGCCTTAGGCTGACGCAAAACCAACTATTATGGACATCGTTTTCAACTGTCCGAACTGTGAGCAGGAACTGGCAGTGGATCAGTCAGGGGCCGGGTCTCAAATCGAATGCCCCGCTTGTGGCGAAAGCATCACCATTCCGGCTGCTGGCAAAGTGACTACCGGGCCCTTGCCGGTCGCCCCGCCGCCGCCGCCCACGCCCGCTCCCAGTTCCATAAATACCTCCGCCGCTGCCAAGGTGGAAATGCACCTCAAAGTGCCGGTTCGGGATAAACCGGCGGAACCATTGATCGGCAAACCCAAGCCGCCACTGGAGGTCGTTCAGAAAGGAGCCGGTAAAAAAATTCGCATTCATACAATTCGGCGTGCGAGTTGCATCGAATCAGGGCACGATAAATTTGACGAGAAGGTGTCAGATTTTTTACAAATCGTCGGCGAGGGGAGTATTGTCAGCATCCACACGATCAACTACGAACAATTCGATGTCGGGGTGCAGAAAATCATGACGGACTACGGCATTTTAATCGTCTATCGAGGATGACCGGTTGAATGATTTTGACTTGCTGAAAGAGGGCCGTTAACGTCCCGCCATGAAGCTTCGGTTTGGATTCTGGATTTTGTTAGCCGCTACGGTGGTTTTGCTGCCATCGCGTTCCCCGGCTCCATTGATGTATGTGCCGGGCGAAGGCTGGTATTACGAACCGTATGGCATGGATGCCAAGTGGCAGCGGACCCGCGCCAAGGATCAGCTGGAGGTCGCGGAGCAGTCCTTCACCAATAAGAATTACAAAGTTACCCTTCACGCCGCCCATCGCGTCCTGCGCGTGTGGCCCTTATCCGATTACGCACCGCGCGCTGAATATCTTGTTGCCCGCTGTCTGGAAACTCAGGGTAAAGACGAAGCGGCGTTTAATGCCTACCAAAAAATCATCGAAAAATACCCCAAAAGCGGGCAATTTAATGAGGTGCTCTGGCGGGAGTATGAAATTGCCAACCGTTTTCTCGCCGGCGAATGGTTCAAGCTTTGGAACCTTATACCGCTGTATCCCTCAATGGACGAAACGGCAAAACTTTACGACAAAATTGTAGCCAATGGTCCTTACAGCGAAGTTGCTCCCCACGCGCAAATGCGGATTGGCGCAGCGCGGGAGAAACAGAAGAATTATGCCGACGCGGTGAAAGCCTATGAGAAAGCGGCAGACCGCTATCATGACCAGCCGGTCATTGCCGCCGACGCCATGTACCGCGCCGGAATCACCTGGGAAAAGCAGGCCGACACCGCCGAGTACGATCAAGGTGCCGCCGCCCAAGCCATTGCCGCCTACACTGATTTCATGACCGTTTATCCCGATGACAAGCGCGTGGAACTGGCTCAAAAATCCGTAGTCAAACTCAAGGCCGAACAAGTGCGCGGCAGTTTCCAAATTGCCCGGTTTTATGAAAAAGGCCACAAATGGGCCGGGGCTATTGTTTACTATAATTACGTGCTGCAACTTGACGCCAGCTCTCCGCTAGCTGCGCAGGCTCGCCAGCGAATTGAGATTTTGAAGCCCCGCCTGACCGGCATTCCAGAAAAATAAATGCGCTCGCCAATTCATTTTTTTCTGGTGGCGGCAACCGTCGCGCTAACCGGGTGCGCTGGCTATCATCTGGGACCAGTCAATCGGGCGGTGGCGGGAGAAAAATCCATTGAAGTGCTGCCTTTTAACAATCAAACCCTCCAGCCTAGGCTGGGCGACGCGGTGACTCAGGCCTTGCGCGAGCGGTTTCAGGTGGATGCCACTTATCATCTTGCCACTCAGGGATCAGGGGATATTGTGCTGAATGGCGTCATTCGCAACTTCGACCGGGAAGGGGTAGGCTATTTAAACTCGGACTCTACGACCGCCCAGAACTACCGCGTGGGCGTCATTGTTCACATTACCGCCCGCGACCGCAGCTCCGCCAGGATCATTTTGGAAAAGGATGTCAAAGGTCACACCCTGGTTCTCGCCAGCGGAGACCTAGCCTCCGGCGAACGCCAGGCTATGCCCGTGCTGGCCGGCGACCTGGCCCAGTCCATCGCCGCTCTACTGGCGGAAGGAGCGTGGTGATTTTTGAAACCTCGGAAACTTTCTTTCGTCTAACACTTCGGCAGCATTGCCAATAAACAGTTACTCATTGAACAAAAAAACATAATAACATATGAAAAAAACTATCGCACTATTATCACTCGTGGCGGCGGCCTTGATCGCCATGCCCGCCATTAGCAGCGCTCAAGATACCGCTGCTGCTCCAGCCGCAGCGGCAGGCGCGGCAAAGAAGAAAGGCCAGTCGTTTCATGGCAAGGTTGTCTCTGTGGATGCCACTGCCAACACGATCACAGTTGGAAAACAGACGCTGACGGTAACCTCCACCACCAAGATCACCAAGGATGGCAAGCCTGCCACGTTGGGGGATTTTGCGGCGGGTGACGCCGTGGCAGGTGCCTGCAAAATGGACGGCGACAAACTCACGGCTACGACGCTGCACACCGCTGCGCCGAAGAAAAAGAAAGCCGAATAAAACCCGTTAAACCCTTTACTAGGCGGACGGCAACGTCCGCCTGTTTTTTTACTGGCGCCGCCACCAGCTGGTCATCCGCTTGGGTTGCTGGGAAGGTTCGGGAGACTGCGACTGCTGGTGCAACAATAAGCTGCGGGCCGCTTCGAGCGCCATGATGAATTCATCATAGCTTAAAAAACGTTCGCCCGGATTCTTGGCCAGAGCGCGGCACAGCGCGTCGCTGGTGGCCGCCGAAATTTCTGGGGCCACCAAATTAGGGGGAGTCAGCGGCGTATGCACCTGCGCAACCACCACTTCCTCCACCGTCGGCGCATCGAACGGAACATGGCCAGTGATCGCGTGGTATAGGGTCGCCCCCAAGCTATACATGTCTGACAAAAAAGTCTCCGGTTCGCGTTTGATTTTTTCCGGAGCAACGTAATAGGGCGTCCCCCGCGTAAACTCTGCGCCTTCCTGTTCCGCATCCGTCCGGCGGGCCAGGCCGAAGTCCACCAGCTTGGGCTCGTGATCCGCGTTGAATAAAATATTGCCCGGCTTGATATCGCAGTGCAGCAAATCGTATTTCAATGCCATATCCAGCGCCGACGCGATTTTAATGCCCACATCCAGCACCCGCAGCTCTTCCACCTGATGCAACTTTTCAATGCGCGTATCGAGGCTGCCCTGATCCGCCAGTTCCATGACCAGATAACGCTCGCCCTCCCATTCATCGAAAGTGTAAATGTGGATAATATTGGTATGATTCAGTTTGGCGCAGGCCCGCGCTTCCAGATAGAAGCTTTCCAGCATCTTGGGCTCATCGAGCAGCTCCTTTTTCATCAGCTTGACAGCGACGAACCGTTCCAGCGTCACATCCCAAGCCCGATATACCGTGCCCATGCCGCCAGACGCAATTTTACTGCGCAGCTCAAACTGCCGCAGCTGCATCGGCATCATGATGGAGTGGCCGCATTTTTTGCACGGCTCGCTGGCCAGCGGCGGAAGATCCCCGGGAATGAATGTTTTGGCATCACACCCGGGACACGTCACCATTTTCAACGATTTGCTGCCTTCGCTCATGAAAGTGATTCAATCTAACACCTGTTCCCCGGTGAGCAAGCAGGGAAATTTTTTGACAAACCGGACGAATTTGCTATCTTGCGCTCGTTAAGTAATGAAGACGACGTTCTCCCAAATCAAGACGCACGCACTGCTCAATGGCTCCATGGCCACTGTCCGGTGCACTTGCCGTCGTTCCGGCGTCGTGGAAACGAAATTATAGCCTCACCAAGGATTTTTCAAAACCCGCGATTGCCCAAGCAGTCGCGGGTTTTTTATTTGTCCCGGCAAACCAATGAGAAATGAAATATTGAAATTTATGAACAAACACCATCCGTTTACAGTAAAAGGCAGCTTCGAAGAATACTTTGAGGCACCCGCGACGGCGCACGTGCCCTTTCGCGTCACGCAAGAAACTGAGTTTGAGCGTCTCAAGAACAAGCTTCTGACCGAAAAACTCCTTGCTGCGGCACAACCGACCTTAAATGCCCCAATTCGGCGGGCCGCCAATGAGGCGGCCGCACTTGCCTGGGTCACGTTTTATCCGCTGCTGGTTTTCCCGGTATTGTTTGAGGAGAAAGCCCGCACCGCCCTCCGGCAAACCACCCGGCAATCGCACATCTACGCCCGCAGTCGCGAACTCCTTGTCGCATGAAATCAGGCGGCAAGGAGGCGACCGGAATCCCGGTCACGGTCATGGCGGACGGTCGTTGACACAGGCGAAGGCATTCGTCGCCGGTGTCAACGACCGTTCGCCGTGCCCAGGAGCGGTAGGGGATCCGTTAAGAGCGCGGGCGGCTGCGGATTAGAAACGATTTTTCTAAAACGCCGCTGTCCGCGTTTCCAGATATAAAGCCGTCACGCAAACCGGACTCGAGCGAGGCAGTCAGGCTGCAGTTACTTTTCTTCAATGCGCTCAATGCGCGCGCCGAGCTTCTTTAATTTAACATCCATCCCCTCATAGCCTCGATCCAGATGGTAAATGCGATTCACTTGAGTCGAACCCTGGGCGGCAAGCCCGGCGATGACGAGTGCCGCCGAGGCGCGTAAATCGCTGGCCATTACCGGCGCGCCGCTCAACGGTTTACCGCCCTTTACAATGGCGCTAGGGCCTTCAATTTCAATATCCGCACCGAGGCGGGCCAATTCGCTCACATGCATGAACCGTGACTCAAAAATCCGTTCCGTGATGATGCTAATGCCATTGGCAAGCGCGAGCAAAGACATCATCTGCGCCTGTACATCCGTGGGGAACCCCGAATACGGCAGGGTGGTGATATCCGCCGGCTTTAGTTTACCCTTCCGCCGGGCGATCAAATTTGCCCCGTTCCGCTCCACGGAAACACCGGCTTCGCTTAATTTATCGATCACCGCGCGTAAATGGTCAGCCCGCGCCCCCTTCAGAGTCACCTCCCCATTGGTCGCTCCCGCTGCGATCAAAAAGGTTGCCGCCTCAATGCGATCCGGAATGACTTCATGCTCCGCACCATGCAGTTTATCCACGCCCGTGATGGTGATGGTCGGGCTGCCTGCGCCGGTAACTTGCGCGCCCATCGCGTTGAGAAAATTGGCTAGATCCACGACTTCCGGCTCGCACGCCGCGCTTTCAATCACGGTGATGCCTTCTCCGAGTGTCGCCGCCATCATGACATTGGCCGTCCCCAACACCGTCGGGCCAGCGCGGCCGCCCAGAAACATCGTGCTACCCACGAGTTTTTTCACGGTGGCATTCACATATCCGCCGTCGATTTTTATTTTTGCGCCCAGCGCGGCAAAGCCTTTCAAGTGCAGATTGATCGGCCGCGCCCCGATGATACAGCCGCCCGGCAGAGAAATGCGGGCGTGGCGCAATCGCGCCAGCAAAGGGCCGGCAATACAGATGGAACCACGCATCTTGCGCACCAGATCATAATCGGCATAGCCCTTGATTTTTTTGGCATGAACGGTCAGCGTGCCATTCTCAAAGGTCGCCAGCGCCCCCAGCGACTCCAGGATCTTAACCATGAACCGGGTATCGCTTAAATCAGGCACGCGCCGGATGACGCAGGGTTCATTGGTGAGCAAGGTGGCCGCCAGGATGGGCAGAGCCGCATTCTTGCTGCCGCTGATGGTTACTTCGCCGTGCAAGGGCACGCCGCCTTTAATCAAAAAACTATCCATGAAATTTTAACATATCCAACCACGAATGGACACCGACGCAAACGGAAAAGTTATTGCGAGGCAGTCAAAAATTCCGGGCTAATCCGCGTCTATCCGTGGTTCAAAATTTGTTCAGCGCCGCGCAACCAGAATTCTGGCGCGGTGAGAGTAGTCTTCCCGGACTGCTTCGACAATCCAGTTTTCATCCGTGAGGATCTTTTTAATCGCTTCCGCCTGACCGTCGCCGAATTCCAGCATGATTTTCCCTGCCGGTTTCAAAAAAGGCCGGGTTCCGACTGCCAGCCGGCGGTAAAACCCCAAGCCATCCACCCCCCCATCCAGCGCCAGGCTGGGATCAAAATCCCGGACTTCCGGTTCCAGGGTGGAGATTTCTGAAGACGCAATATATGGAGGATTACTGACTATCAAATCAAACTGGGGAAGCGAAATACCGGGCAAGCCATTGGGAGAACTCGGCTCCAGCCCTTGCGGACAGCCGCACCATTCTGCAAGGACAGCAAAACCATCGCCCTGGAGAAACTCAATCTGTTGCGCCACCCGATTTTTCAAAGCGTTTTCCCGGGCCAACTCTAGCGCCTCGGACGAAAGATCCAGGGCCGTGATTCTGGCGTCCGGACATTTTGCCGCGATGGCAATAGCGATACACCCAGTGCCGGTGCCAAAATCTAAAACCGTTACTGGGGTGGGATTTTGGGCTGAGAGGTACTGCCATCCAAGTTCTGCTAGCAGTTCAGTTTCCGGTCGAGGCACCAAGGCATGCCGGTTTACGATAATTTCCAATCCGCAAAACGATGTGGAACCCGTAATGTGTTGGACTGGTTCGCGCTGCCCCCGCCGTTTGATCAACTCGCGCAGCGCATCAATTTCCGCAACAGCTAGTACCCGGTCAAAATTCAAGTACAGCTTCATACGCGGCATCTGCAGGAGATGCGCCAGGAGAAGTTCTGCGTTGAGGCGCGAGGACGCAACGCCTTTCTTGGCAAGAAAATCTGCGCTTTTCTGAATAGCCTCCAGGACAGTCATGAAAAATCAGGCCGCCGACATCGGATTGGAAAACGGTAAATCTTCCACACCTTTGAGATAGGCAAAAACCAACTCCGGTAAATCCTTGCTGTAGCCGCCCTCCAGCACGGTGAACAGCGGCACATTCAAGGATCGCAACGTTGCACCAAGCCAGTGAAAATCCTCCGCTAAAAGGGAACCGTCGGCCAGCGGGTCTCGCAAATACGCATCGAAACCGGCGGACACCGCAATCAGGTCCGGCCGGAAACAGCGCAAGTCATCCAATGCGTGCGCGAGTTTGGCGCGATAAATCAGCTGCGTGGTTCCCGGCCCAACGGGATAATTGAAGCAATTGCGACCGCGATTCTCCGCGCCGGTATCGGGATACGCCGGATGCTGGTGAACGGAAAAAAACTCAATCCCCGGCACGTTCATCAAAATGTCCTCGGTGCCATTCCCATGATGCACATCGAAATCGAATACCGCCACGCGCTTGGAGCCAGTGGCCAGAGCTTCGAGCGCCGCTATCGCAACGTTATTCAGGTAACAAAAGCCCATGGATTTATCACGCAAAGCATGGTGGCCGGGCGGGCGCATGAGACTGAAGGCATTTTTCCCGGCACGGGCTAATCGCAGTGCATCCAGCGCGGCCGCCGCCGATGCGCGCGCCAGACCGCAAATGTTTTCAAAAAAAGGAGTGTCGGCGTCGAAATCCTCCGGGTGTTCCAAGCGCGCGAGCATGGCCGGAGTGTGAGCGCGAAGGATTTGCTCATCCGTCACGCTGGCCGGCTTGAGCCAGTCCAAGGCGAGTTCCTGCTGGCATTTCAGCAGTTCAACCGTGGCCGTGATGCGTTGCGGGCGCTCCGGGTGGCCGGCTCGCCCATAGCCGGTGCAAGATTCATCGGTAATGATGGTCACGGTAAAATTTAATCACACACAACCGGGAAGCGACATGAATTTTATGGCTCAACCGATCATAATCCGCCGGCTAATTTTTGAGGTTAGAAAAGACCACCATCCGCCCTGATGAATTCCTTTTTGAAATCGGAACGGATTCCGCTAAGCTGCGGGTGCTTGAGGAACAAAATAATGAAATCAAAATTGCTGGCTTTTGCCGTCACTCTCGGGGCGGCCGTTTTTAATGCTGCCGCTTGGGATTATGAAGGTCACCATGCCGTGAATGAACTGGCGCTGGCGACGTTGCCGGCAAATTTTCCTGCTTTTGCCCTGACGCCAGAAGCGCGCACGCGCATCACTTTTCTGGCGGGCGAAGCCGATCGGTGGCGCAACATAACCGATTTTAAAACCGCGCGCGGACTGGCGCTGGGCCATTGCAGCGGACCGGACCATTATCTCGATCTGGAGGATCTGGCCCTTTATGACCTGACGCCGGGAACGCTGCCGCCATTACGCTATGATTTTGTGGCGGACATTGTGAAAGCTCGGGCTGCGCACCCGGAACGATTTCCGGCCATAGATCCGGAAAAAGATTCCGATCACACACGCGAGCTCAACGGTTTTCTGCCCTGGGCTATGACGGAATATTACGAGAAACTACAGTCCGGCTTTGCGACGCTGGCGGCCCTGGAAAAATCTGGTGGAACACCGGATGAAATTGCCAATGCCCGGCAGAACATCATTTACGTTATGGGCGTAATGGGCCATTTCGTCGGCGACGCCAGCCAGCCGCTCCATACGACGATGTATCACCACGGCTGGACGACCAACAACAATCCAAATCATTACAGCACCTCGTTCAAATTTCATTCCTGGATTGACGGCGGATTTTTTGGAAAAACCGGCGGTATTGCCCCTAAAAAGCTGACGGAAAAAATTCACGCAGCAGAGAAAATTTCCATCGCGGACGAGCCGGATGGCATTTTCAAGACAGCGGTCAATTTTGTAACTGACAACAACAAACTGGTGGAACCGCTGTACCGAATGGATCGCGACGGCAAGCTTTCCAACAGAGGAGATGCGGGAGCCGAAGGACGGGCATTTTTGGAAGCGCAGATTATAAAAAGCGGTCAACTGCTTGGCAACTTATGGCTGACCGCCTGGTTTACCGCCCCGGAGGACACCTTCCTTGAAGGCGTATTGCAAAAACGCAGTGCAGCAGTAGCGGAAAAAACCGGCGCAGATTCAAAATGACCGCCACAACCGCCACGCGCATAGCGTCAACCATGGGGTTGCTGGCGGTACTACTGGGAGCTTTTGGCGCCCATGGGTTGAAGCAGGTATTGGCACACAACGGAACGGTGCTGATTTGGGAAAAAGCTGTATTTTACCACTTACTTCATTCGGTAATGCTTTATGTGCTGGCCGGGCGGAAAGATTTTCCCGCCGTAGCCTGGTGGAGCTTGCTGGCCGGCATTGCGTTTTTTTCCGGTTCACTTTATCTGCTGGCATTAACCGACG
>CAISVF010000590.1 GCA_903888765.1 uncultured Verrucomicrobia subdivision 3 bacterium
ATTGAATGCCAAAGGCCAATCCGATCTGGTCGCCGCCTGGTTTGCGGCGAAGTTATTCACAGCCTGCGGCACGGGCGGTTCGAAGGCCCGCTGGCAGTCCGTGAATAACTTCGGATAACCTATATCATATTGTTGGGTGATGAAGGAGAGGGTGCGTTTCAGGTCCAACGCCAGCCGGTCCAGATTATCATTCCAGGTGCCCAACAGGGTGCGCACGAGGAGCAATTGTCCATCAGCCCGGGCGACGACCACCGTGGTGGAACCGCCGGTTTCGGCCGCCAGCAGGGCGACATCGCCCTTGTTGAGTGGCAGCAGCGCCATTTGCTGGTGCAACACCGCCGAAACGGGCATGACTGAATTCAAGTGCAGCCCGTTTTGCCGGCCGGCCTGAATAAATAAATCCAGCATGGTTTTGGGCAACAGGTACAGAATTACCCGCTGCACCCCTTTCACCGTCAGGGATTTTTGAAAGGTCCAGGCCGCCTCTTCAGCAAACGATTTTTGGAGTTGAGCCTCCCGTTGAATGATTTTTACCAGGCCCGAATTGCTCACCGTCGGCACATCCACCAACTGTTGCGCCAGCCGGGTATGGGCCAGCAAGAGGGAAACCGTGGTTCCGGAGTAGTTGGTTTTTTGCATGGCTTCCCGGATCAAACCAGCCAAGTCCGGCTCTCCCTCGGCGGGCAAGGCGCTCTCCCAACTCCCCTGCAAGACCCCGCGATAAATACTTTGCGCCACCAATTGATTGTTCAGCCAACTGATGCTCAATGTGGTCACGCTCTTCGGAATCCTGGCAGCGCTGGTTTTCCAATTAAACATATAAACCAGTTTGGACCCGCGCAGCCGGGTATGCCATTGTCGGAAGCACTCGCTGTAATCACTAAAACGATTTATTGCCTCTAAATGGAATGCGTAGGAGCCAATTTCAAAGCCCGGTGGGAGCCGAGGCAGGTTGCAAGCGAAGACGGCGCGCACGGAAGCCTGGGCAGACGGGCACGCGCCCTGCCAGAAAAAATTGTCGGTTTTCGCGGTTTAACTCGCGGAGCCATGCTCTGCGCCCCCGGAGGAAACGCATGGGCGGTTGATCCGTGCGGAAGGGAAAAGCGGTGGAGGGCCACCGCATTCCAAGACGCTGGCGCGTTCACGGGACGCTGGGATGGCGCGCAGCGTCGTGGAATGCGCCTGCCCGCGGGCGCTTTGAGGGGCAGAAGGGTGGCAGGGGGCAGCGAAAAGGGAAAAGTGGCAATGGGGAAATGCGGAGCTGTCGCCACGCTTCACAACCTCGGCTTCATTGAAAAAATCAAAATGGGCGAGAACCACGCGGCCAGCTTGGGGCCAAGGCCGGAGAATGTTTAGTCGTTTTTCAATCCAGTCTTTGCCCACCGCAATTCCCCTTATCCAGACGAATCAGCCGTGGTTAGCCCGGGCGGGAGAGGAGTCAGGTGAGGGCGAGCGTTAAAACAAAATTTGTTCCAAAAAAGGGCGGGCAGTCCTCTGCACGCCGCTGGCTGACAGGGACCAAGCCTGTGCGCCAGTCGCCAATCCTCAACAATCAGGTTAGCGTTGATAAAACCTTGCTCGGGAAGAAAATTGAATAGTATCGGATATAATACTGGCAAAATCTCGTCGTATTGTCGGCTGGGCGAGGCCAGGATAATGAGTGAAATTTAGCTGTTTTAGATTGTTAAAGTTTTTTTCTCGTACCCCATAGCCCTTTTAAACCAGCGGCGGTATGCAGGCAGTCCTTGGCAGATCGTGCAGGGTTGGCCAGGAAACGGGGCAAAAAGGAAAAGGCAGGAGCGAAGCCTTTAGGTCGTTCAATGGGCTGGTTCAACAACGGATGGCATTGACGCGGCGCGCGTTCACCCCTCAACCTTGGTCACACCGTCACCGCGCTCCGGTCAATGCCATCCTTGGGAGATTAGGCGTCATCATCGTGCTGGCCTCATAATGTCTCGTGTGTCTTTGAAAACCTTCCGGCGAAAACTCTCATCGCGGCTTGCCACAATGGACAAAACGAGCACGTCATCCAACGCTGCCAGCTCCAAAAGCGACTCGGCAAATCGAATAGCCTCATCCGCTGTCTCGAAACCCCAGTGCATATCGCGAACACCCTGCATCTCCATGCCCTCATCAGGCTCTCTGCCTGCGTGAGCGACGATGCGCTCATGCAAATCTGGCGGCGAGGACAGAACTCGATGCCAAACCACTACGTCGTATGCTGGGAGATTGAACATAAAATCTGGACGCGCTCGAAGACGCCTAACGAGCTGAGCCACCGCCGAACTGCAACCTCCGCCAACCGGCGGCTTGTCGCCAAACTGAGTGCGCCATCGGCTGTTGGCTCCAGCGGCTTGGTGAACCCTGATAAATCATAGCTCAAATCATTTCGCGCCGACAAGCATCACCAACAATAAAAACCACGGTGACAATGCTGCCAACAATGAAAATATAACCAACTGCCACCCATGCGCTCGACCTGCCTGCAAATAGGAAATCCAAAGAACAGCCCAAAATATCAACAGAACGAACGGGCAAAAATACGCAACGCCAATCCAAAATAGATTTGGGCAAGCAAAGAACGGATCGTGTAAAAGCGACAACCACCACAAAGCCGCCAGCACAAAAATCCCTGCTGCCTGACTGCGTATTCCAACCGTTTTATGTCTGGCAGTGTCCATATCGGCCTAACGTAGAACTGAGCCACCGCCGACCCGCGACGTGAACCGCGACAGCGGAACGGCAAGCGCCAACGGCGGTTGGCTCCGGCGACTTAGGCGGCATGGCTACCTCAATCTCTTGTCGTTTGAATTCTTGTGTAACAAAACCAGCAAAGTGATGAAATTGAAAAATGCTCCGAGAAAAAACCAAAGCCAAGCATTGCGTCCTGTCTGCTGCGCCCACAAAGCGCAAAATGAAGCGCAGAGAAATACCGCCAGACCAACTGCGCCGTTGCTGGAAACCTGATACTCAAGATAGCTAACCTTGCGCTCTAACTTGTCCAGGCGCGAATCGTCTGACTGTGCAAACGTCTCCAACGGTAAGATGAAGCTGAAAAACAAAACGGCTAAACCAAGAGTAATGCGTAGATATTTCATAAAATCGTAATGCCGCCTAACGAGCTTAGCCACCGCCGACCTATGACTGCCAATAACCAGAAACCCGAAGCGAACGCACGGACAGTCGCAACGGCGGTTGGCTCCGGCGACTTGTAGTCGGCATCATCTGTGATAAACACCATCTGTATAGCATAAATTGTGCGCATCTATAAAAGTGATCTTGCCGCGACTTGTCTTGCCAACCTGCGGCTTCTCGTCTGTGCCACTGGCTATGCTGTTCGTGATGGTCGTAATCAAGAAACCATCTCGCACATCCCAAGTCCCATCGCTGGAAAAAGCCAACGTGGCATTGCTGACAACAAACGAATTGGTGAAGTGAAAACCGCCATCAGGAAAAAACGTCATACTTCCCGAAGGCGCAACAGGCCAAGAACCGGCAACCTGGCGGTGTAACTTGGCGTCACGGCTATCACAGCCTGCGGCAACCAAGGCCAACGCAAAGATAAATGTGTGAATACGCATAACGCTCGATGCCGCCTAAACGACCAATATAGGTTATCCGAAGTTATTCACGGACTGCCAGCGGGCCTTCGACCTGCCCGTGCCGCAGGCTGTGAATAACTTCGCCGCAAACCAGGCGGCGACC